>JAVHPS010000246.1:0-1576 GCA_036170715.1 Rhodoferax sp.
GAGCTCATCATCGAGCCCAGCCCGCGCAGCGCGGCGCTGGCGCAAACGCTGCAAGCGGCGGGTGTGCCCACCCAAATCAGCGCCGATGTACGCAACGTGCTGTGGACCAAACTGGTCATCAACTGCGCTTACAACGGTTTGTCGGCCATCGGCCAAATCGCCTACGGCGAGCTGCTGCAGCGCCCCGGCCTGCCCGCTGTGCTGGACGACCTGGTGACCGAGTGCCGCGCCGTGGCCGCTGCCGACGGGGTGCATTTGCCCGATGACCTGGAGGCATCCGTGCGCGCCATCGCCCACAGCATGGCCACACAAATGTCGTCCACCGCGCACGACCTAAGCCGTGGCAAGCCAAGCGAAATTGATTTTCTGAACGGCCACGTGGTGCGCCGCGGTGAGGCGCTGGGTGTGCCCACCCCCGCCAACCGCATGCTGTGGGCGGCGGTGAAGCTGCTGGAGGGTCGCATGGCGCGCTGATGCCCGGTGCGGTTCCGCGCCAAACCACGTCAACCGCGCACCCAACACCATCGGTTGACGCACCGTTGCAACTTGGGCATCCCCTAAAATCCCGGTCATCTCTTCCGGCCTATTGATTTTTGGTCGGCCCAGCGTCAGCTTCTACCCTTCCCCATTCTCATGAGCACATCACCCACCCCCCTGTCTTACAAAGCCGCTGGCGTTGATATTGATGCCGGCGACGCGCTGGTTGAGCGCATCAAGCCACTGGCCAAAAAAACCATGCGCGACGGCGTGCTGGCGGGCATTGGCGGCTTTGGCGCGCTGTTTGAAGTGCCCAAGCGATACAAGGAACCGGTGCTGGTGAGTGGCACCGACGGTGTCGGCACCAAGTTGAAACTGGCGTTTGAATGGCAAATGCACGACACCGTGGGCATTGACCTGGTCGCCATGAGTGTCAACGACGTGCTGGTGCAAGGGGCCGAGCCGCTGTTCTTTCTGGACTACTTTGCCTGCGGCAAGCTTGATGTGGACACCGCTGCCAGCGTGGTGGCGGGTATTGCCAAAGGGTGCGAACTCTCGGGCTGCGCGCTGATTGGTGGCGAAACCGCCGAGATGCCCGGCATGTACCCGGCGGGTGAATACGACCTGGCCGGTTTTGCCGTGGGTGCGGTGGAAAAGAGCAAGATTCTGACGGGCGCGAGCGTCAAACCCGGCGACGTGGTGCTGGGTCTGGCCAGCAGCGGCGTGCATTCCAACGGCTTCAGCCTGGTGCGCAAGTGCATTGAACGTGCTGAACAAGCAGGCACAACCCCTGCCACGCTGGACGGCAAACCGTTCAGGCAAGCGCTGATGGAACCCACCCGCCTGTACGTCAAGACCGTGTTGGCCGCGCTGGCGGCGCATCCCACGACCCCCGAGTCGTCTTCTGGGATTAAGGCGCTGGCGCACATCACCGGCGGCGGCTTGCTGGAGAACATTCCCCGCGTGCTGCCCGAAGGCACAGCGGCGCACCTGGTCAAGGGCAGCTGGCCCCAAACCGAGCTGTTTGCCTGGCTGCAAAAAACCGCCGGCATTGACGACATCGAGATGAACCGCACCTTCAACAACGGCATTGGCATGG
>JAVHPS010000247.1:0-1573 GCA_036170715.1 Rhodoferax sp.
CCAGCCACGGCAGCAAACCATCGGCAGGCGAGCCAATGACATTCATCTGCGGGTAATGGCTGTGCAAATCCACAAACCCCGGCGCGATGATGCGCCCTGGCCAGTGGGTCACGGGCACGTGCGCAAAACGCGCTTGCAGTGCCTGGTACGACCCCACCGCCTGCACCACTTGCCGGCCCTTCGCATTGGCCCCCACCACCAGCAAGCCATCGTCATCCAACACGGCAGCTTCGCCGGGCGCACGTGCCGGGTCAAACCGAAGGATGGCAGCGCGGTAGGCTTTCATGCCACGCCACTCATTCAAAGGTTTCAAAGACTTCTGTCAGACGCTGCTGCATGGCACGTTTGGCCGACACGTCCACAAAACTGGCCTCAAAACTATTGAAAGCCAACTGGTAGGCCTGCTGCGCGCTCAAGTCCAGTGCGGCAAAGGTCTGGGTAAAGTTTTCATTCATGTAGCCACCAAAATACGCCGGGTCATCGGAGTTGACGGTGGCCACCAGACCGGCATCCAGCATCCGACCCAGGTTGTGTTGTGCCAGCGTGGGGCAGACGCGCAGTTTCAGATTCGACAACGGGCACACCGTCAGTGCGATCTGGTCGTGCACCAGGCGTGCCACCAGGGCGGCATCTTGCAGGGCTTGCACGCCATGGTCAATGCGCTCCACGTGCAACACATCCAGCGCACTCCAGATGTAAGCCGGGGGGCCTTCTTCACCCGCGTGTGCGACCAGCCTGAGCCCCAGGCTGCGGGCCTTGGCAAACACCTGGGCAAATTTTTCGGGCGGGTGACCTAATTCGCTCGAAGCCAAACCAACGCCAATCAATTTGTCACGCAGCGGCAGCGCTTGTTCGAGCGCCTCAAACGCCTCGGTCTGCGACAAATGGCGCAGGAAACACAGAATCAGCGACGCGCTGATGCCCCATTGCGCTTGGGCATCGACGCAGGCCCGGTGCAAACCGTTGATCACCAACTCTGCACCCAGGCCGTGCCCGGTGTGGGTTTGGGTATCAAAGAAAATTTCGGCATGCAACACGTTGTCCGCCACAGCGCGCTGCAGGTAAGCCCAAGCCATGTCGTAAAAATCTTGCTCTGTTTTGAGTACCCGCGTGCCCTGGTGGTACACATCCAGAAATTCTTGCAGGTTGTTGAACACATAGGCGCGGCGCAGCGACTCCACGTCGGCATAGGGCACAGTCAGCCCGTTGCGCCGGGCCAGCGCAAACATCAATTCAGGCTCCAGCGAGCCTTCAATGTGGATATGCAGCTCGGCCTTGGGCATGCGGTTGAGCAGCGCAGGCAAACGCCCGGGGGCAACAGGTTTGACTTTCAACATGGTGCAAATAGTGGTGTAAAAAAACCGCCCGAAGGCGGCTTTGGGTTGCAGCGCCAGGGCGCTTATTTGGAGCCGGGCACCTTGCCTTCAACGCCCTTGACAAAGAAGCTCAGGCCACTGAGAAACTTGTCATCCGCGACGCTGTCTTTGGCCACTTGCACCTTGCCGGTGTTGTCGACAATCGGGCCTTTCCAGATGGCAAAGCTGCCGTCAGCCAGGCCTTTTTTGACTTCGTC
>JAVHPS010000248.1:0-1570 GCA_036170715.1 Rhodoferax sp.
CGCTGGTGCAGGCCAATGCTGGGTTCGTCCAGCACATACATCACGCCGGTCAGGCCAGAGCCAATCTGGCTGGCCAGGCGGATGCGTTGCGATTCGCCACCGCTGAGCGTTTCGGCGCTGCGGTCCAGGCTGAGGTAGGTCAGGCCGACATCGTTGAGGAATTTGAGGCGCAGGCTGATCTCGCGCACCACCTTGGCGGCAATGTCGCCTTTGGCACCGTGCATGTGCAGGCTGTTGAAGTAGGCCAGACACTCGGCCAGGGTGTAGTGGCTGAGTTCAAAAATGGCGCGTGATTGAACGCCATCTCCAATTCTGACGTGCCGCGCCTCCAGTTTCAGGCGGCTACCCTGGCAAGCCGGGCAGGGCTGAACGCTGCGCAAGCGCGCCAGGTCTTCGCGCACCACGTTGGAGTCGGTCTCGCGGTAGCGCCGCTGCATGTTGGGCAGGATGCCTTCAAACGGGTGCAGCTTGGTCACTTTTTTGCCAGCTGATGCCCCTGTGCCCAGTTCGTAGCTGAACTTGATGTCAACGTCGCCTGAGCCGTGCAACACCGCCTGCTGCACGTGCGCAGGCAAGGCTTCAAAAGGCTGGTCAATGTCACATTGGTAGTGCGCGGCCAGGCTCTCCAGCATGGCAAAGTAATAGGCGTTGCGCCGATCCCAGCCCTTGATGGCCCCGCTGGCCAGGCTGAGCGTGGGGAAGGCCACCACCCTTGCCGGGTCAAAAAACTCACTGGAACCCAAACCGTCGCAGCTCGGGCAGGCCCCGATGGGAGAGTTGAACGAGAACAGGCGTGGCTCCAGCTCGGCAATCGAGTAGTTGCATACCGGGCAGGCAAATTTGGCATTAAATAGATGCTCTTTTGGCTTGTAGCCCTTTTCTTCACTGGGTAATGCGCTATCAATTTCACATACGATAGCGCGCCCGCTGGCAACCCGCAGGGCGGCCTCAAAACTCTCGGCCAGGCGCTGCTTGAGTGCTGCAAAGTCGGCATGGGCGGCCAGGGTGGCGGCATGGATGGAGGCGTTTGACTCAACCCCTGGCTCTGCCCCGCTCGTGGCATCAGGCGGCGCGTGGCGTACCTTGATGCGGTCAATCACCACGTCAATGTCGTGCTTTTCGGTTTTCTTGAGCACCGGCAGTTGGTCAAATTCAAATGTTTGGCCGTTGACGCGAAAGCGCACGTAGCCCTGTGCCTGCATGTCGGCAAAGAGCTCGGCAAATTCGCCTTTCTTCTCGCGCGCCACCGGGGCCAGCACCATCAGCCGGGTGGCTTCGGGCAAGGCCAGCGTGGCATCCACCATCTGGCTCACGGTTTGCATCTGCAGCGGCAGCTGGTGCGTGGGGCAGTGCGGCGTGCCAGCGCGGGCGAACAGCAGGCGCAGGTAGTCGTGAATTTCAGTCACCGTGCCGACGGTGGAGCGCGGGTTGTGGCTGGTGGCTTTTTGTTCGATGCTGATGGCTGGGCTCAATCCCTCGATCATGTCCACGTCGGGCTTGTCCATCAGTTGCAAGAACTGGCGCGCGTAGGTGGAGAGGCTCTCCACATAGCGGCGCTGGCCTTCAGCAT
>JAVHPS010000249.1:0-1568 GCA_036170715.1 Rhodoferax sp.
CGCGGTACTGCAAACGGCGGCCGTGGGCGTGGCCGGCATCAGCCCGGCGCTGCGCGCAGTGGTGTACGCCGCAGGCTCTGACGCACCGGAAAAGCCTGAGGTCAAGATCGGCTTTATTCCCCTGACCGACTGCGCCAGCGTGGTCATGGCCAGCGTGCTGGGGCTGGACAAAAAGTACGGTGTCAAGATCATTCCCACCAAGGAAGCCAGTTGGGCCGGGGTGCGTGACAAACTGGTCAACGGCGAACTCGACTTTGCCCACGTGCTCTACGGCCTGGTCTACGGCGTGCATCTGGGCGTGTCGGGCCCTAAGAAGGAGATGGCCGTGCTGATGAACCTGAACCACAACGGCCAGGCCATTACCCTCTCCAAAAAACTGGCCGACAAGGGCGCGGTAGATGGTGCCGGCCTGGCCAAGCTGATGGCCGCTGAAAAGCGCGAATACACCTTTGCCCAGACTTTCCCCACAGGTACCCATGCCATGTGGTTGTATTACTGGCTGGCCGCCAACGGCATCAACCCGATGAGCGGGGCCAAGGTCATCACCGTGCCGCCACCGCAAATGGTGGCCAACATGCGCGTCGGCAACATGGACGGCTTTTGTGTGGGTGAACCATGGAACCACCGCGCCATCATCGACGGCATTGGGGTCACGGCGGCCACCACACAAGAAGTGTGGAAAGATCACCCCGAGAAAGTGCTGGGCACCACCGCCGACTTCGTCAAGCAATACCCCAATACCGCACGCGCCGTCACGGCGGCCATTCTGGAAGCCGGCAAGTGGATTGACGCTGGCCTGCAAAACAAAAACAAAATGGCCGAAACCATTGCCGCCAAGAGTTATGTGAACACCAGTGTGGATGCCATCAACCAGCGCATTTTGGGACGCTACCAAAACGGCATGGGCAAGACCTGGGACGACCCCAACCACATGAAGTTCTTCAACGACGGCACGGTCAACTTCCCGTACCTGAGCGACGGTATGTGGTTCCTGACCCAGCACAAACGCTGGGGCTTGCTCAAAGAACACCCCGATTACCTGGCGGTGGCCAAACAGATCAACCAGATCGACCTTTACAAACAAGCCGCCACGGCCAGCAAAACACCGATTCCGAAGGATGTGATGCGCACCAGCAAACTGATCGACGGCGTGGTCTGGGACGGCAAAGACCCGAAAAAATACGCCGACGGCTTCAAGGTCAAAGCCTAAACCCTGGGCATTCGACACACGTCCGGTACCTTGTAGGGCGGACTTTAGTCCGCCAGGCCGACTGAAGTCGGCCCTACACGGCCGACAACAGGCTACGGTGTGTGGATCACCCGTTGTCGCTTCACATCAAGGAGAACACCATGGTCAGCGCCGTTTTTCACTCGCCACTGGAAGCCTCTGGCTCTGAGCCAGTGGCTTCTTCCGCCCCACACAAAACTATGAAATCAGTAGCTACTAAACCAGTATATAAAGGGGCTACAGCCTCAAAAAGCTTGCAGAAGCCAGCCTTTGACTGGCGTGGCCTGTGGCTGGCCGTGTTGCCGCCGCTGCTGGGGCTGGGGTTGCTGGTGGGCATCTG
>JAVHPS010000250.1:0-1558 GCA_036170715.1 Rhodoferax sp.
GCAACCTGCCGGTGGGGCAGTGGCGCTATTTGCAGCCGCACGAGAAGTTTTGAAGTTTGCGGATTTTCAGACAACAAGGTGTTGAAAGTCTGGATTTCAGCACCTTGCAGTGCAGCATAAAAATTAAATTCTTAATCAAATCAATAACTTAAATTTGATGGTGCGGTAGTTTCTGGTTGGCACACCTTGTGCAATAAATAAGGTGAACACAACACAAGGAGACACCGCATGTTCAAGACTTCTCTTCGCACCCTTTGCCTGGCTGCCGCCACGCTGGCTACCCAAGCCCATGCTGCAGACGACGTGATTCGCCTGGGCAACCTCAAGCTGGCGCACTTTGGTGCCATCTCTTACATCAAGGAAATTGGCCCCAAGTGCGGTGTCACCGTGACCGAGAGCACCTTTGCCAAAGGCCTCGACATCATGCAAGCCATGATTGCCGGCGAGTTGGATGTGGGCGCCAGCGCCTCTGAAGCAGCCATTTCAGGGCGCGCCAAAGGCATCCCGATTTACGTGGTGGCGGGCTTTGCCCAAGGGGGTGCGCGGCTGGTGGCGCGGCCTGATGCTGGCATCAAGTCGGTCAAAGACCTCAAGGGTAAAAAAGTAGGGGTGACCCGCGGCAGCATCCAAGAGGTGTTGCTGGCGGCCGAGTTGTCACAAAACGGGCTCACCTCAGCAGACGCCCCCGGCAAAGATGTGCACATCATTTATTTGTCGTACCCCGACTTGAACCAGGCCTTGATGGGCAAAAACGTCGACGCCATCATGCAGACCGAACCACAAGCCTCGCAAGCGCTCAACAAGGGTTTTGGCACCGAGGTCATGAAGCCGTTTGACACGCCTATTGGCTCGCCGGTGCGCACTTTGGTGATGACCGAGAAGTTTTACAAAGAGCACCGTGCCACCGCTGAAAAGTTCATGCGCTGCTTTGTCGAAGCCACCAAGACCTTCATTGACAACCCTGCCACGGCAGAGAAATACGTGACACAGACCATTTTCAAGGGCCAGATCAGCTCCAGCGATTTCAAGGATGCCATAGGCAATTCGCCGTATTCGTTTGACATCACCCCGGCACACATCCAGATCACCACCGACACCATGGCCAAGCACGGCATTGGCAAGATGACCAAGCCGCCCGTGGCCACCGAGTGGGTCAAAACCGACTTGCTCGATCAGGCCAAAAAGTCCATGGGTATCCAGTAAGTTTTAAGTAGAGCGACACCATGACTCAATTCAAATGGCGTGATGTGACCACTGGCCTGGTGGTGCCTGTGGCTTTGGTGGTGCTGTGGCAAATGGCCGCTTCACTGGGCTGGGTCAACGCCCACGTGCTGCCGTCGCCGGTGGCGGTGGTGGAGCGTTGGGTCAGCTATTTGCTACCGCAAGCGCCCTACGACGCAGCGGCGGGCAGTTGGCTGGCTTGGGCCGTGTCGGGCGAGCTGATTGTGGACTCGCTGGGCAGCATGTGGCGTGTGGTGTCGGGTTTTGCCATTGGCGCTGGCCTGGCCTTGCCTTTGGGCTTGATGATGGGGGCCAGCCCCAAGGTCTATGCCTTGCT
>JAVHPS010000251.1:0-1557 GCA_036170715.1 Rhodoferax sp.
CAACCGGTGCATGCGTTGCTGTTGTTGATTGAGGCTTATCGCCAGCAGGTGCCCGCTGCGGCCAGTCACCCTCTTGTGCTCAACATTGCAGCGGCGGGTCAGTCGATTGGAACGCTGTTCAATGCACTGATGGAGCTTTCGCGGCTTGAAAGTGGCATGGAAAAACCCGCCCCTAGCTGGTTTGATCTGTTGGATACCCTCACCCGGCTGGTGGCCCGGGCGCGCCCCGAAGCACAGCGCAAGAACCTGGTGCTGCGCAGCCATGTGTCTGCCCGCCTGCGGTCGCTGACGCTGCACACCGACAAGTTGCTGCTGGAACGTGTGCTGGGCAATTTGCTGTCCAACGCCGTGCGCTATACCGATCACGGTGGCGTTCTCTTGAGTCTGCGGCCAGCGCACGGTGATGGTGGCTGTTGGCTGGAGGTGTGGGACACCGGGCAGGGCGTTGCGGCGAGCGATCAAACGCGGATTTTTGACCCCTATGTGCAGGTGGCCAACCGCGAGCGCAATCGCACCAAGGGGCTGGGTTTGGGGCTGGCCATTGTGCGCCACGCCACTGATCTTCTGGGGCTGGGTCTGTCACTGCATTCGCGCCTGGGGCGGGGAAGTTGTTTCAGGCTGCACTTGCCGGCTGCAATGTGCAACAGTACGGCACCAGTTCCTGCGCCCAGTTTGCCCGATCCGCTGCCGATTCAGCCGTCGAGGTGGCTGGCCGGGCGACGCCTGTTGCTGGTCGATGACGACCCCCTGATCCAAAACGCCATGCAAGCCTTGCTGGGCAGTTGGGGGGTGGACTTGCGCAGCGCCCAAACCGGTGACGCATCAACCCTGGTGGTGTGTGGCCCAAACTGGGTGCCAGAATGTGTGCTGTGCGATTTCAGGTTACCAGGCGCAATGGATGGTATTGCCATGCTGGATTTTTTGCAGAGCCATTTCCCTAATACCGTAGGCATTTTGCAGACCGGTGAGTTGGTGCAGACCGTCCAGGAGCGGGCTGAAGAGGCCGGTTACATGGTGCTCTTCAAACCCGTCGATGCGGCACTGCTGGCATCCACCTTGAGCACGGTACTGGATCGCCGCAACGTGGAAAGGTCGCCATGATGTCCCTGCTGCGCCGCTTATCTTCCTGGTTTCCGCCCTTTGAGCCTGAAGTGGATCATGCGCTATTCCTGACTGGCCACCACAATTTGACCAGTACCGCGATCGGGCAAATGGTGCTGACCGGTTTGGTGGCGTTGGCTACTTACAAGCGTACCGATGCCTGGGTTTTGTGGCCCTGGGCGGGGTGTCTGCTGTTGATTGGTGTGGGCTATTTGCTGCTGCGTCGGCACTTTCAGCCCGAACTGCAACAGCCGCCACCCAACGTTGCTGGGGTCAAACGTTGGTACAGGTATCGGCGTGCTTTGCAAGCCTGCAGCGCCGTGGGCTGGGGCGGCCTGGCGTGGTTGATGGTGCCCGACGCAACCATTCAAAATGCAACTCTGATGACCGTATTTGCCGGTGTCATCGGGCACGCGGCGGCGGGCAATGCCGCCAACGATTTTTTGGGCTCAGTGA
>JAVHPS010000252.1:0-1556 GCA_036170715.1 Rhodoferax sp.
TCCAGGTCGGTCTTGTACAGCACGGTGTCGCAGGCCGGGCACTTGATCCACAGGCCTTCGGGCACGGCACGCCGGTCTTTGGGGTCGGTTTGCTGGATTTTTGGGGGAAGCAGTTTTTCGAGCCAACTCATGCGTGTTCCTTGTCAGTTGCAAGTCGCGCCGCAGCGTTTGGAGCCACGGCGCTCGGTGTCGTCTGCGCCGGGTCAAGGGTGCAGGGTTTCAATGGGGCAGATTATGAATCCAGCGCGGTGCGGATTTCCCGCAGAAAGCTTTGTGCGGTAGCGGCCACCTGGTCGCGCGGCTGCGCGTCAATCAGCCCAATCAGGCGGCTGCCAATCACCACGGCATCGGCCACTTTGCCAATGGCCTTGGCCGTAGCCGCATCGCGGATGCCAAAACCCACCCCGACCGGGCACTGCACATGGGCGCGGATGCGCGGCAGCATGGCCTCGACCGCGCCGGTGTCGAGCGCGCCCGAGCCGGTCACGCCTTTGAGTGACACGTAGTACACGTAGCCGCTGGCAATGCGGGCCACTTGTGCCATGCGCTCATCGGTGGAAGTGGGCGCTAACAAGAAGATCAGGTCCATGCCGTTGGCTTTGAGCTCAGCGGCAAAGTCTTCGCACTCTTCGGGCGGGTAGTCCACCACCAGCACGCCGTCCACCCCAGCAGCTGCGGCATCTTGAACAAATGGGCTGCTAGGCCTTGTTGTATCTCGGCCAGTAGCTATTTTTTCAGGAGTGGCATGAATCTGGTTGTAGCGCTCCACCGGATTCGCGTAGCCCATCAGCACCACCGGGGTGGTGTTGTCTTGCAGACGAAATTGCTGCACCATGGCCAGCACCTGGGTCAGGCCAATGCCAAACGCCAGCGCCTTGTCACCTGCTTTCTGGATCACCGGGCCGTCGGCGCTGGGGTCAGAAAACGGCACGCCGAGTTCGATCACGTCCGCGCCACCTTTAACCATGGCATGCATCAGCTCGGGCGTGACATCGGCAAACGGGAAACCAGCCGTGACAAAGGGAATCAGCGCCTTGCGGCCCTGGGCTTTGAGTTGGGCAAAGGTGGCGGCGATGCGGCTCATTGAGATACTCCTGATTTTGTAGCTGCTTGCGTTTTTTTTATAAGGGCTACAGGCTGAATTGATCCATCACCTTTGACCGACTGGCCCTGGCAGCTGGGGCGGCAGAAGAAGTCGGCTTTGGACAGATCGGCCACCGTACCAATGTCTTTGTCGCCACGGCCAGACAGGTTCACCAGAATGGATTGGTCGGCACGCATGGTTTTGGCCAGCTTCATGGCGTAGGCCACGGCGTGGCTGGACTCCAGCGCCGGGATGATGCCCTCGGTGCGGCACAGGTAGTGGAAAGCTTCCAGCGCTTCGGCATCGGTGATGCCAACGTATTGGGCACGGCCAATGTCGTGCAAATAGGCGTGCTCGGGTCCCACGCCGGGGTAATCCAGCCCGGCGCTGATGCTGTGGGTTTCGGTGACTTGGCCGTTGTCGTCTTGCAGCACGTAGGTGCGGTTGCCGTGCAGCACGCCGGGGCTGCCGC
>JAVHPS010000253.1:0-30183 GCA_036170715.1 Rhodoferax sp.
TGGCTGTCGGACGTATGCCACTCTTGAACAACGCTTCAGACGCATAGATGTTGCCGACCCCCACCACAACGTTGCCCGCAAGCAACACCTGCTTGATGCTCGCGCGGTGCGAGTGGAGCGCAAGGAAAAAGCGCGTGCCGTCAAATTCGTCCGACAACGGCTCCATGCCCAATCGGCCCAGTAGTTTTTCAGCCCGGGCATCGACCAGATTTTCCACATAAACCACCGCACCAAAACGTCTGGGGTCATTGAGGCGAAGCGTGCCTAGCGTGGTCACCAGATCAAAATGGTCATGCACGCCCGGTGCCGGCAAATGTTTGGCAAAACGCAAACTGCCAGACATACCCAAATGCAGCAGCAGCAGCCCCTGGTCCAGTTGAATCAGCAAATATTTGCCCCGCCGCGTCACTGCGGCAACCACACGCCCCACCAAATACGCCGGTTCACACCCCAAAGGCCAGCGCAAAGGTTTACCCAAACGCGCACTGCGCACCTTGGCCCCTTGAATTTGCGTTGCAAAACTCAACCGAGTGACTTCAACTTCGGGCAATTCAGGCATACAGAAATTTTTTAACAGGCTTGGATTATTATGACCGGATGCGTCTTAAAACCTGCTTTTTTTTACCTTTGCTGCTGAGCTTCAGCCTCGCAGCAAGGACCCAAGCTCCAACCGATTCAAGCTCGGCCCCACCCAGCACGGCACTTGACAGTGCACTGTTTTATCAGCTGCTGCTGGGCGAACTGAACGCACGCGGTGATGAAGCAGCGACCGGTTATGCCCTGATGCTGGATGCGGCCCAAAAAACCAAAGACCCCAACTTGTTCCGGCGCGCGGTGCACATGGCGCTGCAAGTGCGCTCCGGTGAATCCGCCTTACTGGCGGCAAAAACTTGGGGGCAAGCACTACCCAACTCTAAAGAAGCCAACCAGTACATTTTGCAGGTGCTGCTGGGGCTGAACCGAACCCAGGAAACGCCAGAACCCCTCAAGCGTTTTCTCTTGTTGACGGCGGCTGTCGACAAACGTGATGCCATCTGGGCCATTCCCTCTTTATTCGAGCGTGTCAGTGACCACACACTGGCCAGCACCACCATCAAGAAAGTCCTGGCCCCTTATCTGCAAGACCCCGCTTTGGGGCCAACCGCCTGGGCGGTGGTGGGTCGCATGGCACTGCGTGCAGATGACCCGGCGGGAGCCTTGTCTGCGGCAACCAACGGTGTCAACCTGGAGCCGCGTTCTGAACATGCCGCTTTGCTGGCGCTGGCCCTGATGCAGCCGGACTTACCTGCGGCAGAACGGCTGGTGCAAAAGCATTTGCCATCTGCACAACCCGAATTTCGCATGGCTTACATCAAGGCACTGCTCAACGCCAAGCGCGAGCCCGATGCCCACCTCCAGTTGGCCGTGATCCGCCAACAAACCCCCGACTACCCTGACACCTGGTTGATCGAAGGCGCGCTGGCCATGCAGGCGGGCGACATCGAAACCGCCAGAAGCCGCCTTCAGCACTACCTTGAACTGACCGAGCGCCAAGCCAAGTCTGCCACGTCAAGCGACCAGCAACGTGGCCGCAGTCAGGCGTTCTTTTCGCTCGCCCAAATGGCTCAGCAACAAAAAGACTTCAAGCAAGCCGAAGCCTGGCTGCTGCGTATTGAAAACCCCGCCGACCGGCTACGGGCGCAAATCCGCCGCGCCGGACTCCTGTCCAGCCAGGGTCAACTGGAAGCCGCACTGGCGCTGATTCAAGCCCAGCCGGATCAAACCGCGAACGATGCCACACTGAAAAGATCGGCCCAGGTACAGCTACTCAACGAACACCAACAGTTTGCCCGCGCACGCGGTCTGCTGCAGACCAGTCTGGCCGAACAACCCGATGATCCGGATCTGGTGTACGAGCTGGCCATGATGCACGAAAAACTTGGGGAACTCGACGACATGGAGCGTTTGCTGCGCCAGTTGATCGCAGCCCGACCCAATGACCCGCAGGCGTACAACGCGCTGGGCTATGCGCTGGCAGACCGCAATCTGCGTTTGCCTGAAGCCAAAGCCCTGATCACCCAAGCAGTGACCTTGGCTCCAGACGATGCGTTCATCAGTGACAGCCTGGCTTGGGTCGAATTCCGCTTGGGCAACCTGGAAACAGCACGACAACTGTTGCAAGCAGCGTACCAGCGCAAGCCCGATGTCGAAATTGCGACCCATTTGGGCGAGGTGCTCTGGGCCCTGAAACGTGCCACAGAAGCGTTGCTGATCTGGCGCGAAGCGTTCAAGCTCAACCCGGACAACAGCAACCTGAAGCAGACCCTCAAACGCCTGCAGGTTAACTTGTGAAGCGTGGTCTTGCGATTTTTATCAGCCTGCTGATTGCTCTGTTTTTTGTAACAGGATGTGCAATAAATACAAGGGCCAAAAGCAAAAATGATCAAAATAATAACAGCTGGCATGGACGCTTGGCAATCCGGGTAGAAGCGCCGCCAGATGTGCCAGAGCCTAGCCCACAGTCGTTCAGTGCCAGCTTTGCGTTGACCGGCTCGCCCAGCGCCGGGGAGCTGATTTTTTTTACCCCTTTGGGCAGCACCGCAGCCGTCATTGACTGGTCGCCCGCCCAAGCCACATTGACATCGCAGGGCACGGTGCGCCGGTTTAGCGGACTAGCCCCTCTGATTCAGGAGCTTCTGGGGGCCGAAGTGCCGGTGCAGGCCCTGTTTGCATGGCTCAACGGCGACGATTTCGCGGCCGACGGTTGGCAGGTCGATCTGGCAAACTTTGCCCAAGGCAAAATCACGGCTCAGCGACGCTTTGCGCCCCAAGCTCAATTGCGTCTAATTCTGGAACCCTGACCCAGCTGCACGGCCTGTGTGCTCATGAAATCCCTGTACGACATTCCGGCTCCGGCCAAACTCAACCTGTTCCTGCACATCATCGGCCGCCGCCCCGACGGCTACCACCTGCTGGAGTCGGTGTTCATGCTGATCGACTGGTGCGACACCCTGCACTTTGACGTACGTGCTGATGGAAAACTCAGCCGCGAAGACCTCGGCGTATCTTTGCCTGCAGACGATTTGGTGTTGCGTGCGGCACGCGCCTTGCAACACCACAGCGGTACCCCGCTAGGGGCTCACATCAGCATTGACAAGCGCATTCCATCCCAGGCTGGCATGGGTGGCGGCTCGTCGGACGCAGCCAGCACTCTGCTGGCGCTCAATCGTTTATGGAAGCTCAAGCTCGGGCTCGATACCTTGCTGCCACTGGGCTTGAGTCTGGGTGCAGACGTGCCTTTTTTTCTCGGTGGACAAAACGCCTGGGTCAGCGGTGTGGGCGAAAAACTGAGTCCGGTTCATTTGCCGCCAGCCCGTTTTTTAGTGGTAAAACCCAGCCAGGGTGCCGCCACCGAACGAATTTTTTCGGACCCCAATTTAAAAAGGAACACAAAACCCGCTAGAATCTCAGGCTTCGCTGCAAACGCATACGGCTTTGGCTGTAATGACTTGCAGACCGTTGCTCAGCAAATTTGCCCCAACATTTCACAGGCGCTGGCCTGGATCAACAGTATGGGGCTGAATGGCAGAATGACCGGGTCTGGAAGTGCCGTGTTTGCGCGGACATTGGGTGAGATGGAAGTTCAGGCTGTGCCGGGTTTTCAAATCAAACAATGTGGCAATTTACCCTTGCATCCGTTGTACGGTTGGGCTGGGTAAATTCCAAAATCAGGTTTTCGGTCATTCATGTTTCATGGATCACCCGTGTAGGGGAGTCGCCAAGCTGGTTAAGGCACTGGATTTTGATTCCAGCATGCGAAGGTTCGAATCCTTCTTCCCCTGCCAAATTTTCAGGTTGTACTTGCTTGAAGTACAACGCAGCACACAGCAACTAACAAGTTGGGATTCTCATGCAAGCCGCCGATCAACCCCCTGAATTCATGGTTTTTACAGGCAATGCGAATCCCGCGCTTGCCGCAGACATTGCGCGCTGTCTTAAAACCGATCTGGGCGCGGCTGAAGTGGGCCGTTTTTCAGACGGTGAGGTCACCGTTGAGCTCAAGCAAAACGTGCGTGCCCGTGACGTTTTTGTGATCCAGAGCACCTGCGCCCCAACCAACGAAAACCTGATGGAGTTGCTGATCATGGTCGACGCACTCAAGCGTGCCTCGGCCGAACGCATCAGCGCCGTCATTCCGTATTTTGGCTATGCCCGGCAAGATCGCCGCCCCCGCTCCAGCCGAGTACCGATTTCAGCCAAGGTGGTGGCCAATATGTTGCAAGCCGTTGGCGTGGCACGGGTGCTGACCATGGACTTGCATGCGGACCAAATCCAGGGCTTTTTTGATATCCCGGTTGACAACATTTACGCATCGCCAGCCTTGCTGGGCGACTTACGGCAAAAAAATTACGACGACCTGATCGTCGTCTCGCCTGACGTGGGCGGTGTGGTGCGGGCCCGGGCCCTGGCCAAGCAACTGGGTTGCGACCTGGCCATCATCGACAAACGTCGCCCCAAGGCCAATGTCAGCGAAGTGATGCACGTGATCGGCGAGATTGATGGCCGCAACTGCGTCATCATGGACGACATGATCGACACGGCTGGCACGCTGGTCAAAGCCGCTGAAGTGTTAAAACAACGCGGTGCAAAGAAGGTTTACGCCTATTGCACACACCCTATTTTTTCCGGCCCAGCCATTGAGCGCATCAGCACCGGCGATGCGCTGGACGAAGTGGTGGTCACCAACACCATTCCCCTGACCCAGACCGCCGCCGCCTGCCCCAAGATCAGGCAACTGAATGTAGCCCCGCTGATCGCCGAAACCATGCAGCGCATTGCCAAGGGCAAATCCGTGATGAGTTTGTTTTCTGATCAGGAAAATCTTTTCTGACCAGAACCATAAGTGGCCGACGCATCCCTGCTGGGGTGTCCGGCTTTTTTTAGTCAGAGCCACACTGGTCGCGGTGGGCTCTTCCAGGAGTTAGTTCATGAAATTTACCGCTTTTGAGCGTTCCAAGCAGGGTACGGGTGCGAGCCGCCGTCTGCGCATTACTGGCCGCACACCAGGTATTGTTTACGGTGGTGCTGCCACTCCCCAAGCCATTGAAGTCGATCACAATGCCCTGTGGCACGCCTTGAAAAAAGAAGCGTTTCACTCCAGTATTTTGACCATGGAAATCGACGGCAAAGCCAGCCCGGTGTTGCTGCGTGACGTGCAAATGCACCCGTTCAAGCAACTCGTGCTGCACATCGATTTCCAACGCGTCGATTCGACCACCCGCCTGCACATGAAAGTGCCATTGCACTTCTTCGGCGATGAAAATTCGCAAGCCGTCAAGGCCGAAGGTTGCATTGCCAACCACGTCATCAGCGAACTCGACGTGTTGTGCTTGCCCAGCGATCTGCCCGAGTTCATCAAGGTTGACCTGAGTGGTCTGCGCAAGGGTGCATCGTTGCACCTGGCTCAGATCGACATGCCCAAGGGTGTCAGCGTGGTCATCCACGGTGGCGACAAAAACCCGGTGGTGGTCTCGGTGGTGGCGGTGGCCGGTGCTGAACCTGAACCAGCTGCCGCGGCACCGGCAGCTGAAGCCGACGCGGCCAAACCCGCTGCAGCAGCTGGAAAACCAGCCGCCAAGCCCGCAGCAAAAAAATAATCGCTCCATGCGGTTTGAAAACGGCTCACTTGTGAGCCGTTTTTTTTGCCGCATCAGTTTTGCATAATCGCACCATGATTCGACTCTTTGTAGGCTTGGGAAACCCTGGCGCAGACTATGACAGCACCCGCCATAACGCTGGTTTCTGGTGGATCGATGCGTTAGCGCGCCAGCTCAACACAACCCTGGCGCTTGACAAAAACTTCCACGGCTTGGTGGCCAGGGTCAACGTGCAAGGGCAACCGGTATGGCTGCTCAAGCCACAAACCTTCATGAACCTGAGCGGCAAATCGGTCGCTGCCCTGGCCCATTTTTTCAAAATTGCACCGCAGGAGATTCTGGTCGCCCATGACGAGCTCGACATCGAGCCGGGCGAAGCCAAGCTCAAACTAGGCGGCAGTCATGCCGGACACAATGGCCTGCGCGACATCCACGCCCAATTGGGCACGGACCAGTACTGGCGGCTGCGCCTGGGCATTGGCCACCCCGGCAACAAAGCGGAGGTGGTGCACTGGGTGCTGAAAAAGCCGTCACTGGATCACCGCGTGGCGATTGAGCAAACGATTGATCGCGCGCTCAAGGCCACCCCCCAATTTTTGACCGGCGACATGGAACAAGCCACGCGTCTGGTGCACACCAGCAAGCCGCCACGCCCCAAGCCGCCCAGGCCAGTGATTACCGCACCGGAGGGTGACCCAACCCTTGCCATCAAACCGCCAACGGAGTCCAGTTCATGACCGTCGCACGACCCACCCAGACCATGAAGCACAGTATAAATGCTTCTGTTTTTATAGCATTAATAATTTTAAATACCTGGGCTATAGCCCAAAATGTTTATAAATGCGGGAACAGCTATAGCCAGACTCCCTGCCCAGGCGGGCAAACCATCAACGTCGACGACACACGCACGCACGCGCAGAAAGAACAAACCGACACCGCTGTGCAGCGGGATGCCCAACAGGCCCAAACCCTTGAAAATTTGCGCTTGACACAAGAAAAAGCGACGCTCAAGCAACGCTCAGACGTGGCTCCAAGCACCGGCTCGGCCGTAGTCCACAAGCCCGCCGTTGAGGCCAACGGGGTGGTGCACAAAATCACGCCGAAACGGCTCCGGCCCAAGCACAACAAGCCCGACGCTTTTGTGGCGCAGATACCCGGCACAGAACCCAAAGTGGGGGTGAAGAAAACAGCCAGAAAAAAAACGGTTCAACCAGCGGCTTCATCGCCCGCCTGAACCAGCAACGCGGGCGGGGCTTGCAAGCGCCGGTACTTTTGCCACAGTGTGTCGCGGCTCTCTACCCATTGGGGGTGAATCGGGATGCAGTTCACCGGGCACACCTGCACACACTGCGGCTCCTCAAAATGACCGACACATTCGGTGCATTTGTTCGGATCAATTTCATAAATATCCACACCCATGTAGATGGCCTGATTCGGGCATTCAGGCTCGCACACATCACAGTTGATGCATTCGTCGGTGATCAACAGGGCCATGTCGGCCACCCGTAAACGTAGTTCATGGGCTGATTTTAAAAGTCCGGCTTATTCCGCAACAGCAGCGGTGTCTTGCGCGTCTTCGTCGCCTTTGACGATCATCACCGGCACGCCAGCGGCATGCAACACCTCGTTGGACACCGATCCCAGCAACGCACGGCGCAGGGGGCTGATGCCACTGGCCCCCATCACCACCAGGTCACAGCCGTAGTTTTCAAGAATGTCCACCAGGGTGTGGGCCGGATCACCCGAAGCTACTTCAGTTTCATAGGGCAAACCCGCCGCATCCAGCAGCGCCTGCGCCGCCTGCAGCGTGTGCGCGCCGGCCTGGGCGCTGACCTGCTCGATCACCTGGGGGTCATGCGCCACCATCAACTCGTACAACGTGGCTGGCTCCTGCACATTGGCCAGCACCACGCGGGTATTCAAACCATCAGCGGCCATACGGATGGCAAAACGCACCGCGGCCAAAGCGACGGCCGAGCCGTCAAAGGGTAAAAGAATGTTCATGCTTGCTCCAAAAATAAATTCAACGCGGCTCCGCTTGACTGCGCACTTTGTGCAGCAAGCGCTGATTCACACCAGACGACACGAATTTGTCCACCTCCCCGCCGAGCGTGGCGATTTCACGCACAAACGTACTGGAAATGAACTGGTACTTGTCACTGGGGGTTAAAAAAACCGTCTCCACATCGGGCATCAAACTGCGGTTCATGCCCGCCAACTGGAACTCGTAGTCAAAGTCAGTCACGGCACGCAAGCCGCGCACCATCGCCCGAGCCCCGCGCGCCACGACAAAATCACGCATCAAACCGTCAAAACTTTCGACCTCGACACCCGGGTAATCCTTGACCGCTTCGCGCGCCATGTCAATGCGCTCGGCGAGCGAAAACATGGCTTTTTTGTGATGCCCGGCAGCCACCGCCACGATCAGGTGGTCAAACAGCTGCGCGGCGCGGCGCACCACGTCTTCATGGCCCAATGTGATCGGGTCAAATGTGCCCGGATACACAGCGATCACAGGTTGGTGCATGGCAAATATCCTGGTGGAGTGGTCACGCTTTGATTATCAACCCGCGGGCGTGGCCGTGGCGGCCAGACGCTGGAGCAAATGCGCATGCACCATGCCCGCCTTGAGGTGGCGATGCAACTGCAGCCCCAGCGGCAGCAACGCTGCGTCGGCCCATTTGTGGGGTGCTTCCAGGTAAACAAAACCGCCGGCAGTGACGGCTTGCGCCGCGGCCACAACGGCTGACTCAAACAGCTCCGAGTCAAACGGTGGGTCTAAAAAAATCAAGTCCAGACTGCTGGCCAGTGCCTGGCGCAACGCCGCCACACCATCACCACGCAGCACCTGCACCCCATCGGCCTGCAAGTGCACCTGCATTTTTTTAAGCTGTTCGACCAATGCCGCATCTTTTTCCACCAACTGTACGTGCCGGGCACCGCGTGAAGCAGCCTCGAACCCCAATACACCCGTACCAGCAAAGGCATCCAGACAGCGCCAGCCGCTCAGGTCTTGGCCGAGCCAGTTGAACAGGGTTTCGCGCACCCGGTCGGGGGTGGGGCGCAGGCCGGGTTTGTCGGCCACCTGGAGTTTGCTGCGTTTCCAAAGGCCGCCAATGATGCGCACCTCGTGGCTTTGCACCAGCCGCGCACGCGCTGGTCG
Source organism: Rhodoferax sp. (assembly GCA_036170715.1). Lineage (GTDB taxonomy): Bacteria > Pseudomonadota > Gammaproteobacteria > Burkholderiales > Burkholderiaceae_C > Rhodoferax. The sequence continues at coordinate 8,800 of JAVHPS010000253.1, forward strand.
GGGTGGACGCGCAGGCGCTTTGGAGAGGTCTTTTTTCATGCGCCTGATCTTACCTGCCAGGGGCAAGGTCGCCCGCCCTGGGTCAGGGTTTGGTGCTGGCCACTGCGCCGCCCAACACCACCGTGACCATTTTTTGCGGCTGCAGTTTGCGCTGAAAAGCACCCCGGATGTCGGCCACGGTCACCGCCTCCACCTGCTGCGTCCAGCGGTCCAGGTAGTCCAGCGGCAACTGGTTCCATGCGATGTTGGCCACGTTGTCGAGCAGCTTTCGGTTGCTGTCAATGCGCAAGGCAAAGCCCCCGATCAGGTTGTCCTTGGCCGCCTTGAGTTCGGCTTCAGTTGGCCCTTCGGCGACAAAGCGCGCCAACACCTCGCGCGACACCTGTAGAGCCTGGTCGGCTTGATCGGGCCGGGTTTGCAGGCCGATGGTGAACGCACCCGCATGCAAGGCCGGTGAAAAATAGCTGTAAACGCTGTAGCTCAGGCCGCGCTTTTCGCGCACCTCCTCAGTCAGGCGCGAGACAAAACCACCGCCGCCCAGAATGTAGTTGCCCACGGTCAGGGCAAAGTAGTCTGGGTCAGCGCGCTTGAAGCCGGGCTGACCCAACAACACCTGAGCCTGAGCCGAGGCAAAGGCAATGCGCTGCTCGCTGGCATGCTGCAGGGGAGCCACTTCGGCCACTGCCGGCAAGGCTGGGCAGTTGGCTGCAGCGCCGGGCAAACGGCCCAGCAGCTGCGTCACCAACTGATCAGCCTGGCTGCGGTTCAACGCGCCCACCACGGTCACCTTGGCGCGGCACGGCAACAGCAGCTGGCGATGCAGCGCCGCCATCGCGGCGACCTCAATGCGCGCCAGCGACTCTGGTGTGGTGTCAAAGCCGTAGGGATGCGTACCATAGACCGCCTGGTCAAAGGCGCGCGTGGCCACGGTAGCCGGACGGGTATTGGCCTCACGAATCGAGGCCTGCATGGCCTCACGTTCACGCTGCCAGACTGCCCCCGGGAACGCCGGTTCGGCGAGTTGGCGCGCGGCCAACTGCACCGCTTGGGGCAGCAAGTCCGGGTAGGTCAGCGTGCGCAAGGCAAAACTCATGCGGTCTGAAGTAGCGTGCGCCACAAAGCTGGCCCCCAGATCAGCCCAGGCCTCGCCCAGCGCGTTTTCATCCAGACCCGGCTCGGCGGCTGAACGACCAGCGCGCACGCCTTTGGAGACCATGGCCGCCGTCACGCTGGCCAGCCCCACCTGCAGGGGTGGATCACGGCGACTACCGGCATCAAAATCGAGCTGCACGTCGACCATTGGAATGGCTGCACTTGGCACCAGGTAGACCTGGGCACCGCTGGCTTGGGTCCAGTGTTCAATGGGAATGCCAGCCCATGAAAAATTTGTACAAAATAGGCTTACAGCCCATATGTAAAAAGCATTTATAGCTATATTTTTAATAGTTTTCATAGGATTAACCTTGACTTCAATGCCGTGCACCGGGCGCGGGTTGGCGTGGTTTACGGGTTTTGTCGATCGGTTGTGGCAGCAGTTCAGCCACCGTGAGCGCGTCGTCAGAAAAATAGCGCTGCGCCACCGACTGCACTTGCGCGGCGGTAACGGCACGCAGCTGCTCAATCAGTTGCGCGTCGGCATCCACCGCCAGTCCTTGCGCCCACTGGGTACCAAGCTCACGCGCCTGGTTGAAGAGCGAATCAAGCTTGTAAACCTCGCCCGCCACCCACTGGGTTTTGACCCGTGCCAACTCGGCTGGGGTAATGCCTTCACGGGCAATGCGAGCCACCTGCGCTTTGAGTGCCTCTTCCACTTGCGGCGCGGTTTTGCCAGCGGCTGGTACGCCAGAGAGCATGAACAGCTGTGGCCCCCGGCCCCACAGGCCGTTGTCAGCAGCGGCGCTGTCGGCCACGCGGTTGGGGCCTTGCGTCAGGGTGCGTTCCAGCCGGGCCCCGCTGTAGCCGTCCAGCACGGCAGCCAGCACGGTCAGGGCCAACGCATCGGCATCATCCTTGGACTCGGGGCGCAATTGGAAGCTGGGCACTTTGTAAGCCAGCGTCACTGTGGCCTGCTCGGCCGGCGCTTTGAAGGCCAGGCGCTTGATGCCGGTTTGCACCGGTTCTTCCCGCGGCTTGCGCACTGGCACGCTGCGACCGGGCAGACTGCCATAGTATTTTTCCGCCAGTGCTTTCACCTGGGCCACGTCCACATCGCCGGCCACCACCACCGCGGCATTGGCGGGCACGTACCAGCGCTGGAAAAAAGCGCGGGCATCGTCGGGGGTCAACGCCTCCAGGTCATTCATCCAGCCAACAATCGGGCGGCGGTAGGGGGAAGCTACAAAAACAGTAGCATTAAGTGCTTCATACATAAGGGCTCTTGGGTTATCCTCTGTACGCATACGGCGTTCTTCCTTGACCACTTCAAGTTCTTTTTTGAACGCCTCGTCGGGCCACTGGTTGTGGGCAAAACGGTCGGCTTCAAGCTGCATCACGGCCTCCAGCCGGGCGGCCGGAATTTGCTGGTAGTAACCGGTGTAATCCAGACTGGTGAAGGCGTTTTCGCGTCCACCGAGTGCCGCCACACGGCGCGAAAACTCGCCCGCAGGCACAGTGGGCGTGCCCTTGAACATCATGTGCTCAAGCACATGGGCCACGCCCGATGTGCCATCGACCTCATCCATGGAACCCACGCGCACCCACAGCATGTGCACAGCGGTGGGTGCGCGACGGTCGGGCTTGACGATCAGGGTCATGCCGTTGGCCAGCGTGAATTGTTCGGCCTTGGCTGCAGCCGGGGTCATTTCGGCCTGAGCCAACGTACCGGCCAGGCTCAAAGCAGCAGCCCAAAGCGTGAGGCGTTTCAATCGAAAATGCGGAGCAGGGGGTGTGGCGTGGTGTTTCATAGAATGCAGTGATAACACAAACCCTCAAAATGTTCAGTTTTTTCAAAAAAAAACCCGCTAGCGCGTCGCCCCCTGCCGCCACCTTGATGCCCGCGACACCGCCGGCACCAAGTGACTTGCCTCTGCCCGCTTCGGTCACGCCACCGGCCACCGGCCCGGCAGCACGCACCTCATGGCTGGACAAGCTCAAAGCCGGTTTGCGTAAAACAGGCAGCAGCATTGCCACCGTGTTCACCGGCACGCAAATTGACGAGGCCCTTTACGACGACCTGGAAGCAGCGCTGCTGATGGCCGACTCCGGGGTCAAAGCCACCGAATATTTGCTGCAAGACCTCCAACACCGCGTCAAGGAAAGCAAAACCACCGACCCGGCCGCCGTCAAGGGCTTGCTGATTGAATCCCTGACCCAATTGCTGGCCCCGTTGCAGCAACCGCTGGTGATCGGCCGCTTCAAGCCCACCGTGATCATGGTCGCGGGGGTCAACGGCGCTGGCAAAACCACCTCGATTGGCAAACTCACGCGCCATTTGGCCAGTGCCCACGCCAGCGTGCTGCTGGCGGCCGCAGACACTTTTCGGGCTGCCGCGCGCGAGCAGTTGGGCGTGTGGGCAGACCGCACTGCCGTGGACATCATCAGCCAGGACGGAGGCGACCCCGCCGCCGTGGCGTTTGATGCGGTCAGCGCCGGCAAGGCGCGCGGGCGCGACGTGGTGCTGGTGGACACGGCCGGGCGTCTACCGACACAGTTGCACTTGATGGAAGAGCTGAAAAAAATCAAACGGGTGATTGAAAAAACCGGCCCCACCGACCCGCACGCACCAGACCGGTTGCCGCCGCATGAAATCCTGCTGGTGATTGACGGCAACACCGGGCAAAACGCACTGGCTCAAGTCCGAGCCTTTGACGATGCACTGGGTCTGACCGGCCTGATCGTGACCAAACTCGACGGCACAGCCAAAGGTGGCGTGCTAGCAGCCATCGCGCGTGAACGGCCGATTCCGGTGTACTTCATTGGCGTGGGTGAACAACTTGAAGACCTGGAAACCTTCAACGCGCGCGAATTTGCCCAGGCTCTGCTGGCCTGAGGCTAGTGGTTTGCCCCAGCCACCCGGCACGCCTTCAAAGCTAAACTGTCCCCATGACGCAAATTGTTGACCAGCTGGCAGACCTGACCGCCTTGCGCGACCGGGATTCGCTCGACACCGCTTTGGTTGCCACCTTGCGCGAGTTGCTGCAACTCCAAGACATCGCCATTTACCGGCTGGTGGGGCCGGCGGGTAATGAACACTGGCTGACCTGTGCACAGGTGCAAAACGGCATCAACCAACCTCACTCCCCGCAGGGCGGCGCTGAACTTGACGAGTTGCCACCTGCGGCCGAATACCCACAACGCCAACTGGCCCTGAACAGTCACCACCCGGTGCTGACCAGCGCTACCGGGGCCAGTGTGTTCCCACTGGACACACAAAGCGCGGCCAGCGGTGTACTGGAGCTGAGCAGCACACCGCCACTGTCCGACGAATCAGCCCGGCTGGTCAGCGGCGTGCTGCGCCTGTACCAAAATTTTCAGGGCCTGCTGGACTACGGCGAGCGCGATGCACTCACCGAGCTACTCAACCGCAAAACCTTTGATGGTGCTTTTCTAAAAGCCACCGCCACCCACATCGGGGCACAAGAGTTCAGTGCCGATGACCGACGCCACAGTCAGAATGGTGGCAGCTACTGGCTGGCCATGCTCGACATTGACCACTTCAAACACGTCAACGACAACTTTGGCCATTTGATTGGCGACGAGGTGCTGTTGCTGCTGGCGCGCCTGATGCGCAGCACCTTCCGCTTTCATGACCAGCTCTACCGTTTTGGTGGCGAAGAATTCGTGGTGCTGATGCATTGCACCCAAGGCGGGCAGGCCGAGTCCGCTTTTGAGCGTTTGCGTCGCAACACCGAGCTGCACGCCTTTCCACAGGTCGGACACATCACCATCAGCGTCGGCTTCACCGAAATCAGGCAGGGCGATTCACCCAGCGCAGCGTTTGAGCGCGCCGACAAAGCGGTGTATTACGCCAAAGAGCATGGACGCAACCAGGTGTGCAACTATGAAACACTGGTAACCCAAGGCAAACTCACGGCCGAAGCCAGTAATGTGGGCGAGATCGAACTTTTCTGACATTTTTTACCCTATGCCGTCCTTGCTTGCCCACCTTCAAATCGACACCGCCCCCAACCCCAGCGCCGCGGTGATCTGGCTGCACGGTTTGGGGGCCGACGGCCATGACTTTGCGAGCCTGGTACCCGAGCTTGATGTGTCTGGCTGCCCGCCGATTCGCTTTATTTTTCCGCACGCACCCAGCATCCCCGTGACCCTCAACGGTGGCTACGTGATGCCTGCGTGGTACGACATTCGTGGCACAGACCTGCTCAGCCGCCAGGACGACAGCGGCATTCGCCACTCTGAAGCGGCCATCTGCGCCCTGATTGAGCGCGAAGTTGCCCGCGGCATTGCACCCGGGCACATCGTGCTGGCGGGTTTTTCACAAGGCTGTGCCATGGCGTTGCACACCGCCTTGCGTTACCCGCAGCGGCTGGCCGGCATCATGGCACTGTCGGGCTACCTGCCGCTGGCTGAGACCTTGGCCATTGAGCGCGCCAGCGCCAACGCCCACACCCCAATTTTTATGGCCCATGGCAACCAGGACCCGGTGGTAATTCCAGCCCGCGGCGAAGCCTCGCGCGACCTGCTAACCAGTTTGGGCTACCCCGTTCAATGGCACAGCTACCCGATGCAGCACAGCGTGCATCCACACGAAGTTGCAGACATCAGCGCCTTTTTGACCCAGGTGCTGGGTCACGCCACCGCTTGAGCGCCGTGCCCCGCCAAACCCCGCACGGGCTGGGGTCGTCACCCGTGCTGGGCATTGACTTTGGCACCTCCAACTCGGCCGCCGCGCTGGTCGATGCCAGTGGCCAGTTGCACCGCATGGCACTTGAGGGCAGCCGCACCTCAATGCCCACCGCACTGTATTTTTCCAGCGAAGACGGGGCTGTGTCCTTTGGCACAGCGGCCCTACAGGACTACTTGGGCGCGGTGCAAGAAGGCCTGGGGGCCGGGCGGCTGATGCGTGCCATCAAAAGCCTGCTGGGCAGCGCGTTGATCGACGAACAAACTGTGGTGAATGGCCGCAGCATGCGTTTGTTTGACATCGTGGTGCTGTTTTTTAGCGAACTCAAGCACCGCGCAGAAACCCAACTGGGCTACCCGGTGCAGGCCGCCATGCTCGGACGCCCGGTGCATTTTGTCGACGACAACCCGGTGCGCGACGCATTGGCGCAAGCCACCCTGGAGCGGGCGGCCCACGCCGCCGGGTTTGAGCAGGTGGGGTTCGAACTGGAACCGATTGCCGCCGCTTTTGATTTTGAGCGCCGCCTGGATGTTGCCACCCAGGTGCTGGTGGCCGACATTGGCGGCGGCACTTCCGACTTCACCGTGATCCAGCTGCGCCCCGGTGCACACCAGGGGTTCGACCGCAGCCGCGACATTCTGGCCACAAGCGGCATCCACCTCGGCGGTACCGACTTTGACCGCTTGCTGGATTTGGGCTGCGTCATGCCGTTGCTGGGTTACGGCCAACGCACCCCCAGCGGGCGCGAGCTGCCGAACCGTATTTTTTATGAGCTGGCCACCTGGCATCTGGTGCACCACGCCAGCAGCCGCCAGCGCCTGGCCGAGGCGCGCGAACTGTGGCGTGACTACACGGACCAGGCGCAACACCAGCGCTTGCTGCATGTGCTGACCGAGCGGCTGGGACACCAATTGCTGGGCGCGGTTGAGGCGGCCAAAATCGCCTGCTCAGAGCAGCACCACAGCCAGCTGATTGATCTCAGCTGCCTGCAATGGCCCGGTCACGCCGAGACCGGGGTGGCAGCGCTGAGCCCGACCACTCTGCACCACCTGCTGCACAACCCGATCAGTGCCATCACCGCATGCGCCCGCCAGTGCGTGACCGATGCCGGGTTGCTGCAACCCGCAACGCTGTACCTCACCGGTGGTTCATCGGCCTTGAGCCCGCTGGTGGATGCGTTGCAAACCGCGTTCCCACAGGCTCGGCTGGTACACGGTGACCGCTTTGGTGGCGTGGCCAGCGGATTGGCCTGGGCGGCGGCACGTGACATGCACATCACACGGCATGATGCTATGCTTTTGGCACACCCCTGTGCCGATCGAATCTGAACCCTGACACCAGTAGTACATTTGGAACTTATGGCCACTGCCGAACCCACCGCCCCTGCTGCCCCTGTCTCCGACGAGCCCAATGCGCTGCCCGGTGTCGGGCGCACGCTGGTCACAGCTGGCAAACTGGAGCAAAAATTTGCCGAGGACATTTACCGCAAAGCCCAGGCACACCAAACCAGCTTTATTGCTGAACTCACGGGTTCCGGGGCGGTCTCGGCGGCTGATCTGGCGCATACCCTGTCGCTGGCCTTTGGTGCGCCGCTGATTGACCTGGCCGAGATCGATCCGCAAAAATTGCCCACCGGACTGCTGGACAACAAAATCTGCAGCGACTTCCGCTTGGTGGTGCTGGGCAAACGGCAAAGCCGCCTGATCATCGCCACCGCCGATCCCTCTGACCACAAGGCCCTTGAGCGCATCAAATTTGCCACCCAAATGAGTGTCGACTGGGTCGTGGCTGAGTACGACAAACTGCTCAAGCTGGTGTCCAGCAATACCGTCAGCGCCTCCGAGTCAATCGAAAACATCGTCGGCGCAGATTTTGAATTTGATGAATTTTCGGCCGAACCCGCCACCGACAGCGCACCCCTGGCCAGCACCGAGGTAGACGATGCGCCCGTGGTCAAGTTCCTGCACAAAATGCTGATTGACGCGTTCACCATGCGCGCCTCGGACTTGCACTTTGAGCCCTACGAGCACAACTACCGCGTGCGCTTTCGCATTGACGGCGAGCTGCGTGAAATGGCCTCACCGCCGATTGCCATCAAGGACAAACTGGCCTCGCGCATCAAGGTGATTTCGCGCATGGACATTTCCGAGAAGCGTGTGCCGCAAGACGGCAAGATGAAGCTCAAAATCGGGCCAGACCGGGTGATTGATTTCCGCGTCAGTACCCTGCCAACGCTGTTTGGCGAAAAAATCGTGATCCGCATTCTCGACCCCAGCAGTGCCAAACTGGGCATTGAAGCGCTGGGCTACGAACCAGAAGAAAAAGAGCGCTTGCTGCAAGCCATCTCGCGGCCCTACGGCATGATCCTGGTCACCGGCCCCACCGGGTCGGGCAAAACCGTGTCGCTCTACACCTGTCTGAACCTGCTCAACAAACCGGGGGTGAACATCTCCACGGCCGAAGATCCGTCTGAAATCAACCTGCCCGGAGTCAACCAGGTCAATGTCAATGAAAAGGCCGGGCTGACCTTTGCGGCCGCTCTCAAGTCGTTCCTGCGCCAAGACCCCGACATCATCATGGTGGGCGAAATCCGCGACCTTGAAACCGCTGACATTGCAATCAAAGCCGCACAAACTGGTCACTTGGTACTGTCAACCTTGCACACCAACGATGCCCCAACCACCCTCACCCGGATGCGCAACATGGGCATTGCCCCGTTCAACATTGCCTCCAGCGTGATCCTGATCACGGCCCAGCGGCTGGCACGCCGACTGTGTCCCGTGTGCAAAAAAACCATTGACTTGCCACCCAAGGCCTTGATCGATGCGGGTTTTCAACCCGAAGACATCGATGGCAGCTGGAAGCCCTACCACCCGGTAGGTTGCAATGCGTGTAACAACGGTTACAAAGGGCGTGTAGGGCTTTACCAAGTGATGCCAATCAGCGAAGATATACAACGCATCATCCTTCGTGACGGCAGTGCGTTGGAAATTGCCGAGCAAGCCCGCCGCGAAGGTGTTCGCAGCCTGCGTGATGCAGGCTTGTACAAAGTCAAAACGGGACTGACATCACTGGAAGAAGTGTTGAACGTCACCAACCTATAAGCAAGGGACCGAGCAAACGCCATGGCCACTGAAAAATCAAAAATCAAGGAATCCGTCTTTGAATGGGAAGGCAAAGACCGCAATGGCAAACAAGTGCGCGGCGAGACCCGCGCTGGTGGCGAGAACCAGGTTACAGCCGCCCTGAGACGCCAGGGCATCACGCCCACCAAAATCAAAAAACGCCGCATGAGCGCTGGGCGGCGCATCAAGCCCAAGGACATGGCCATCTTCACGCGCCAGCTGGCCACCATGATGAAAGCCGGCGTGCCACTGCTGCAGGCATTTGACATTGTTGGCCGGGGCAACCCCAACCCCAGCGTCACCCGGCTGCTCAACGACATCCGCACCGATGTCGAAACCGGCACTTCACTGAGTGTGGCGTTTCGCAAGTACCCGTTGTACTTTGATGCGCTTTACTGCAACCTGGTGGAGGCTGGTGAGGCTGCCGGTATTCTGGATCAGCTGCTTGACCGGCTGGCGGTCTACATGGAAAAGACCGAGGCCATGAAGTCCAAGATCAAAAGCGCCCTGATGTACCCGATCTCGGTGCTGGTGGTGGCGTTTGTGGTTACCGCCGTGATCATGATTTTTGTGGTGCCGGCTTTCAAAGAGGTGTTCTCCAACTTTGGTGCCGATCTGCCCGCGCCCACCCTGGCGGTGATTGCCATCAGTGAGATTTTTGTCAAATACTGGTGGCTGATTTTTGGCGGTATTGGCGGCGGTTTTTACTTCTTCATGCAGTCCTGGCGGCGCAACGTCAAAATGCAACAGTTCATGGATCGCCTGCTGTTGAAAATGCCCATTTTTGGCGTGCTGGTAGACAAGTCCTGCACCGCCCGCTGGACGCGCACCTTGTCCACCATGTTTGCGGCCGGCGTGCCCCTGGTTGAAGCCCTGGACTCGGTTGGTGGTGCATCAGGCAACTGGGTGTACGAATCGGCCACTCTCAGAATCCAGCAAGAAGTCTCCACCGGCACGGCCCTGACGGCGGCCATGACCAATGCCAAACTGTTCCCGAGCATGGTGCTGCAAATGTGCGCCATTGGGGAAGAGTCAGGCTCCATCGACCACATGCTGGGCAAAGCCGCTGACTTTTACGAGTCAGAGGTAGACGACATGGTGGCCGGTATTTCCAGCCTGATGGAACCCATCATCATCGTCATTCTGGGCACAGTCATTGGCGGCATTGTGGTCGCCATGTACCTGCCGATCTTCAAATTGGGGCAAGTGGTTTGATGCTGGTGTCTGCGGGTTTTGATGCTGCGCTGCTGGGCGTGCTGGGGCTGCTGATTGGCAGTTTTCTCAATGTCGTGATTTACCGCCTGCCGGTGATGCTGGAGGCACAGTGGAAGGCCGAATGCGCCGATCTGCAGGGGCAGGAACTGCCTGAGCGCGCCACCTTCAACCTGATGCTGCCGCGTTCACGTTGCCCCAAGTGCAACCACACCCTGGCCTGGTTTGAAAATATTCCAGTGTTGAGCTACCTGGTGCTGCGCGGCCAATGCCGCGCCTGCAGCGCCCCGATCAGCCTGCGTTACCCCTTGATTGAATTGGCCACTGGGGCGCTGTTTTGTTACTGCGGCTGGCACTGGGGAGCCAACACCACCGGCCTGGCATGGTGTGGTTTTGCCGCCGCCCTGCTGGCTTTGGGCATGATCGACTGGGACACCACGCTGCTGCCTGACAGCATTACGCTGCCGCTGCTGTGGGCCGGGCTGATCGGTGCCGCGCTGAAATGGACACACGTCAGCTTGCCAGACAGTCTCTGGGGTGCAGTGGGGGGCTACATGACCTTGTGGCTGGTGTACTGGGCTTTCAAACTGGCCACCGGCAAGGAAGGCATGGGCTTTGGCGACTTCAAACTGTTTGCGGCCCTGGGGGCCTGGTTTGGCTGGCAGGCACTCACGCCGATCATTTTGATGGCCTCGGTGATTGGCGCACTCATAGGCATCGCCATGAAATTCAGCAGTGGCCTGCGCGAAGGCGGTTACATCCCGTTTGGGCCATTTTTGGCCGGTGCCGGTCTGACCGCCATGCTGGCAGGGCCCAGCGCCATCCTCAAGGCGGTGGGGTTGTAGTTGTGTCATGCGTTCTGCGACTGGGGCTCACAGGCGGCATTGGCAGCGGCAAGAGCACGGTGGCCGCACTGTTGGCACAGGCGGGGGCTGCGGTGCTGGATGCAGATGCCATTGCCCGCTCGGTGACCGCCCCGGCAGGCTTGGCCATTGAACCCATTCGCAGCCACTTTGGCGCAGCCTTCATTGATGCCAACGGCGCGCTTGACCGGGCGTGCATGCGCACCCTGGTGTTTTCAGACGCTGAAGCCAAACAGCGTCTCGAAGCCATTGTTCACCCGCTGGTTCGGCAAGAAACCGAACGCTTGACACAAGAAGCCATCAGCCAGGGTTTTCAGTGCCTGGTATTTGATGTGCCCTTGCTGGTGGAATCGGCTCATTGGAGACACAGCGTGAACAAGGTGTTGGTGGTGGACTGCCTGCCCGAGACGCAGATTCGACGCGTCATGGCGCGCAACACACTGAGCCGTGCCCAGGTTCAGGCCATCATGGCCACGCAAGCCAGCCGCCAAACACGTCTGGCGGCCGCCGATGTGGTGCTCTTCAATGACACCCTGAGTCTGGCTGAATTGACGCGCCAGGTAGGCACTTTGACCCCCAGCTTGCAGCTATCATCGGTTTAACTTTTTCAGACACGGGCAGCATCAGCGTGATCCTTTACGAATACCCTTTGCACGAACGCATTCGCACCTATTTGCGGCTCGAACACCTGTCATTGCGCCTGAACGAGCTGGCGGCCCGGGTGGATGCGCTGGATCATCATTTTGCGCTGGTAACCCTGTTTGAAGTCATGGACGTGGCCGCGCGGCCCGACCTAAAATCTGACCTGCTTAAAGACATTGACCGGCAAAAGCACACCCTTGAAGCCTATCGGGGCAACCCTGCCATTGCCGAGGCGGCGCTTGAAAAAGTCATCACTGGACTCGATCAATGCTTTGAAGCGTTGAGCAACCAGGTTGGCAAGGCTGGACAACCCCTGACCGAAAACGATTGGCTGATGAGCATTCGCAGCCGTATCAGCATCCCCGGCGGCACGTGTGAGTTTGACCTGCCCGCGTACTACGCCTGGCAACACCTGCCGGGCAGCACACGCCAAGCCGAGCTGGCGCAATGGAGCAACAGCTTGGCCCCCTTGACCCAGGCGGTTCACCTGTTGCTCAAGTTGCTGCGTGACTCCGGCGCACCGCAAAAAGCCATTGCCAACGGCGGGCAATTTCAGCAAACCCTGCCGCAAGGCCGTACCTTCTTGCTGCTGCGCCTGGCGCTCGACGAGCAGCTGGCCATGAGCCCCGAAATCAGCGGCAACCGGCTGATGGTGTCAATCCGCTTGCTGCGCCAGGGGGCAGACAACCGCCCCCACGCGGTGTCGGACGACGTGCCTTTTGAACTGGCTTTGTGCGCATGACCAACACACCAGACCAACCCGTGCTGAAACTGGTGCGTTGCCCCACTTGCGGCGGCGACAGCGTGTACGCACCCAGCAACCGGTTTCGACCATTCTGCTCAGAGCGCTGCAAAAAGATCGACTTGGGTGCCTGGGCCAGCGAGCAATTCACTCTGCTCGCCGCTACGCCGTCAGAGGACGATCCCGCCTCGCCGGCCTGATTCATGCACCCGTCTCAAGGTATTCTGATTCACGGTTGGTCGCCAGCCGACACCTGCAGCACGGCACAACAGGTGCTGGCTGCTCTGGATGCCACAGATCTGGCGCAGCAAGTGCTGGAACGCAACACCACCACGGCTCAGGGAACATCGCTGCAACTGTGGCTCAACCCAACACAAACCGCGCGCTGGGCTCCTGGCCTGGACACCCTGGCGCTGGCGCAAACCCTGGGGCTGGACGTGGCACACCACGCAGCCGCTGTACGCCGTGAGGTGGTCGTGGCCATGCTGATGGGGCCGGTAGCGTTTGAGTTCCCCAACCTGGATGAACTGGTATCTGCGGTCAATATCCGCTGCAACATCGTGCAGGCTGCACGCAAAACCAACCTGGCGTTTCACACCAGCTGGGCCGAGCGCCCAACGGACTGCTGGCGCTACGATGAAGACCACGGTTTTGTCATCCGTGCGGGCGCATCGCTGATTGACGCGCTGACCAAAGCCACCCAGCCCGAGGTGTCGGGCACGCTGTATGCATTTTCTTGCTACCGCGCGTCTGAATACGTGATTGTGCTTGGCATTGCGCAAGAGCTGGCGCAATGCAACCCGCTGCTATACCAGCAATTGCAAACCCTGTGGCAACAGCGCCCGATTCGCTCGGGCGAGTTTCACGAGGTGTTTTTGCGTGAGCAAGGCAGCATGGACTGCCCTTTGCCGCCGCGCTACTACGTGCCTGGCGACCGCACCTGGTTTCGCAACCCGGACGGCGCTTCTGCCGAGGCCTCAGGTTTTGAAGGCTCATGGGTGATGTACATGGGTGGCGGCCTGTTTACCAACTTCTGGAAACGTGACCAGCCCTACACGCTGGAGCAAAAATGCCTGGAGATTTACCACTGGCGGCATGCCCTGTACCTGGATGCCGATGGTGAAGAACGCATCAACGAAGACCAGGTGGATGCCCTGGTGGCACAGACCCTGCAAAACCCAGCCGAAGTGGCACGCATCCAGGCGCTGATGCAACGCTTTCGCGAGCCGCGCGGCATCTACACAACAGCCGGGGGCTGCATCGACACCACGCGCGAATTTGCCCGCTGGGTGTGCCCCGGCACGGCAGACTTGGTGCTACCCGCGCCATGAGCGCCGCGCGGGCCAAACGCGACCTGCACCTGGACGTACTCAAGCTGGTCTGCGCCCAGTGCATTGTGTTGCACCATTTCTCGGCCTATGGCCCTTTGTCAGACGCGCTGCTGCAAGCCAGTCCGGTGGCATCAGCGCTGCTGTTTGACTATGGCCGCATGGCAGTGCAGGTGTTTTTGGTGCTGGGGGGATACCTGGCCGCGGCCAGCCTGTCGTGCTTTAACGGCACCCATCCACTGCTGCTGCCTGCGCTGCTGGGACGGCGCTATGTGCGCCTGATCGGCCCACTGCTGGTGGCACTGCTGCTGGTATCAGGCAGCGCCGCGCTGGTGCGCCCTTGGCTGCACGACGACTTTATCCCCGCCGCCCCGACTTGGGCCCAAGTGCTCAGTCACGTGCTGCTGCTGCAGGACGTGCTCGGCATAGAGCCCCTGTCGGTGGGCGTGTGGTACGTGGCGATTGACTTTCAGCTCTACGCCCTGCTGGCCACGCTGACCTGGCTCGGGCAGCACCTGTGCGCCACACCGCAGCCTACCAAGGTGCTGGTTGTGGGCATGTTGCTGGCCTCGCTGTTCTACGCCAACCTGCAGCCGGATTGGGATGCAAGTGCGCTGTATTTTTTTGGCACTTACGGCATGGGCGTGGTAGCTTTCTGGGCACGGCAATCGGTGCATCGCAACGGGCTGCTGCTGGGCCTGACAACGGTGGTGGCGCTGGCACTGTGGCTGGCTTTTCGTGAGCGGCTGGTGCTGGCGCTGCTGGCCACGCTGACCGTGGCCCTGAAGCCTCTAGACGGACTCAAACTACCGACTGTTTTGCAGACCTGGATCACCCGCTTGGGCACTGCTTCTTACGGCCAGTTTTTAACCCACTTTGTTGTCGTGATGGGGCTCAACACCGTGCTATTGCCGTGGCGCAACCTGAGCCCGATCGGCGTAGCGCTGTGGCTGCTAACCGGTGTTTTGCTCAGCATCGGGCTGGGCCTGGCCTTTACCCGACTGGTTGAACAGCCCCTGGCAACCCGACTTAAACGCTAACAATTTATTCAAGCATTTTGTGCCTAAATCCCTTATTAATCAACGGTCGTGCGCTATTTTTTTAATAGCATTTAAGACTCCGACTGCTGCTCACCATCAATGTACAGCCAGCGTCCGTCCTCTCGTACAAAGCGGCTCACCTCGTGCAAGCGCACCCCCCTGCCCGCATCGCGGTAACGGGCCACAAACTCAACCACGCCGGCCGCACCCGTGGTTTGTGCGTGGCGCACCTCCAGGCCAAGCCATTTGACGGGTGACAGTTCCAGCTCACCCGGTGAAGTGCTCGGATGCCAGGTGGCCAGCAGGTAGTCCACCAACCCCAGCACGTAGGCGCTGTAGCGTGAGCGCATCAGCGCCTCGGGCGTGGGCGCAGGCGCGCCCTGCACATAGCCGCTGTGCCAGCGTCCGCAACAAGCACCATAGGTTTGGCCGCTGCCACATGGGCAGACAGCGTGGGCAGCAAGCGTGTGGGTTTTCATCGCCCGCATGGTAACGGCAGCGCACGCCAGCCCAGGCGCAAGGGGGCGCAAAGTGGTGACAATGGCAGCCAGTTCATTCACCCTAAAAAGGAACCCCATGAAGGGAAATTTTGCCGCCATCGCGCTCATTGGTGTGGGCACGTTTTTTCTGCTCACCAACCTGGGGCTGATCAATGTCAGTCTGGCGGCGCTGCTGCGAACCTGGTGGCCGCTGATCTTGATTGCGGTCGGCCTGTCGCTGTTCTTCACGGGTAAAAGGTAAGGCATCAACCGGTGGCGTGCGGCATCGACCACCGGCCTGATACGGCGTGCAACAGGCTTATCATTCGTCCAAATAGTTCAGGGACGGGGCATTCACGATGGCGACATTGATACCGGCTTTCAGCACGTGCAGCTTTGACAGCACGGGTGAGCGCCGACTGGCCGAACGGCTGGAACAAAAGCTCGATCCCGACTACCTGCTGTGGCACAACGTGCCCATTGGCCCCAAGCAAACGCACCCCGACTTTGTGCTGCTGCACCCAAGGCGCGGCCTGCTGATTCTGGAAACCAAAGACTGGAAGCTCGAAACCATCCAGCGCGCCACCCGCCAGATGTGGGAAATCCACGCCCACGGCCAAACCAAGGTGGTGATCAACCCGCTGGCGCAAGCGCGGCATTGCGCCATTCAGGTGGTGAACGCGCTGGAGCGCGACCCGCAACTGGTGCAGACCGCAGGCGCACACCAAGGCAAACTGGCTTTTCCGTGGGGGCATGGTGTGATCTTTACCCGCATCACGCGCAAGCAATTTGATGCCGCCGGGCTGGGCGATGCCATCGAGCCGCACTACGTCATCTGCAAGGACGAAATGGAAGAATCTGCCGACGTTGAAGAGTTTCAACAACGGTTGTGGAACATGTTCCCCCATGCGTTTGGCGGCGTCATGAGCCTGCCGCAACTCGACCGCGTGCGCTGGATCATGTTCCCTGAGGTGCGTGTGCAAACGCAAGGTGCCCTGTTTGACGACAGCGACCCTGCCGCCGAACTGCCCAGCATCATGCGTGTGATGGACCTGCAGCAAGAGCAACTGGCGCGCAGCTTGGGCGACGGCCACCGCGTGATTCACGGCGTGGCCGGCTCCGGCAAAACCATGATCCTCGGCTACCGCGCTGAGTACCTGGCCACGGCCTGCAACGCCAGCAGCAAGCCGATTTTGATGCTGTGCTTCAACGAGCCGCTGGGGGTGAAGTTGCACAGCATGATGGCGGCCAAGGGCCTGGATGACCGGGTGCAGGTGCGGCACTTTCACAAATGGTGCCGCGACCAGCTGGTGGCTTTTGGACAAACCCTGCCAGCCTACAACATGCCCGTGGAGGCCAAGATGGCAGACATGGTGCAGCGCGTCATCACTGGCGTGCAGCGCAGCCAAATTCCCAGCGGCCAGTATCAAGCCGTGTTGATTGACGAAGGCCACGACTTTGCACCCGAATGGCTCAAGCTGGTGGTGCAAATGGTGGACCCGACCAGCAACAACTTGCTGGTGCTGTACGACGATGCGCAAGCCATCTACAAACGCAGCAGCCTCAAGTTCACACTCAAAAGCGTGGGCATCAAGGCCGTTGGCAGGGGGTATTCAACCATCCTCAAAATCAACTACCGCAACACGCGGCAAATTTTGCAAGTGGCCAGCCTGGTGGCCGCAGATTTGCTGGCGGCAGACGAAGCCAGCGACGATGAAGACAGCATTCCACGCCTGCACCCCATCAGTTGCGGCCGTGACGGCGAGCCCCCGCTGATCATCAACCTGCCGAGCCTGCGCGACGAGGCCTATGCGATTGCGGACTACTTGATGAGCGCCCACAAAGAAGGCCACGCCTGGGGCGACATGGCAGTGCTGTGCGTCGACTGGAAAACCCGCGATCTGTGCGCCCAGGTGCTGCACCAGCGCGGTCTGCCGCTGGAAAACCGTGCCAGCCCCGGCGACTTTGACCCCGGCAGCGACAAGATCAAGGTCATGACCATGCACGTCAGCAAAGGCCTGGAGTTCCCCGTGGTGGCGCTTCCTGGTGTCGGGCACATGCCCGCGCCCGGTGAGGACGAACACGAAGCGGCGCGGGTGTTTTATGTGGCGGCAACGCGGGCCACGCAACGCCTGATTTTGGGGGTGGGGGGAAAGGGGGCGTTTGGATCAAAGTGGCACTGAACGACGCAAGTACAACGGCCTCTGTGTTTCGCCATCGATAAAGAGGCAGGAGAGTCCTTGGTACTTGCCGCATCCCGAACAGGATAGCAAGATTTTGATCTTGAGGGCGTAAATTTAAGTACTTGACCGCTTTGTATGTGATCCGAAATTTTCTTCCAGTCTGTCCTTCTGGCCAATCCACCGAGAACGCTACAACTCTGCATCCAGCTCTGTCTTGAACGAAAACGGGACTGGATACCGCACTACCCCGCCGCTGACTTTCTCAATTACAGCCAACCGAGTGAAAATCTCGTTGTTGGCAAGAAGCCTGAAGTCATATCGATCAGGTAGACCGTGCATTTTTACTCTGGGCGGGATGCGCATTCTGTTTGGGTGGATATGTTCGAAGACCCCCGGCTCAATGGGTATCCAGCCTGACTGAATTGTGGGTATCTTTTCCAGTAGGGAAAGTTCAAGCAATTTTCGAAGCGTATCCTGGTGCTCGGCCTGATAGCCGACCGAGACCACGGCCTGCAACAGACCCTTTATGTGGCCGAGGTAATGCAGTACCCAGTTTCGACCATGTTCAGCCAGAGATGCAGACTCATTGAAAAAAACGTTTGATGGATCATGGGACAAAAACGCCGCTCCAGTGATCCATGGGGTGATCTTTCTTCCCATCAAAGACTCCAGCAGCTTGATCACAGAGCCAGCTTGATCATCTGCTTTCCAAGTGTCGAAGAGGAATTGCCCCCACCACTCTGGCAGCACGTGTTGATCGTCCAATTTCACAACCAGAAGCCTAAAGGTCGGATCACCTTTCTTTCGCTCAGCCGCTGCAGTCATTTCAAGCTGAACCCATTTGGAGTTCAAGGCTTCCTGGCTCGCGAACAGTAAATATGCTGCGCTATCAGCGATTGCCCCCACCAGCGTGGGCAACATTTCGTCACCAGCATCAAAAAGTGCTTCATCAAACCAGGGATTCAGGCCATTGGTAATCGCGTTGTAGTAAGCGAGCCTCGCGAGCTCTTTATTTTTGCTACTGTGACTGATGAACACATGAAAATTGGGCATTTTCAGAAAAATCCGTTTATAGGTGCTGTCACTCAATCACCATATGGTCAGCTACCCCACGCATGCGAATACGGCTGAAATAATCCAACTTGCGCACGGTCCACTCGTCCGCAGCAGCCTGCACTACGCTTTCGCCAATATCGACCGCACGGTCTTCAACGGCATAACCTGCGGCCTTCAACGCATTACGCGCGCCTATAACACCCTCTGGATGCGCAGGCAGCAGTCCTTGACCAATGCCAAATTCAAGGGCTTGCAAGGGAAGGGTTCGATTGGTGCGCAACGCGGCAATGTAATCGTCGAAAGGGTTACCTGGGAACAGCTTCTTCCCACCGTCGAACATTTCAAAGTAGTGTCGCGAAAGCGCTGGTGTGATTTCAATCGCCTGGTGCTGTACCCATGGCATATCGTTCAGGCTCTCACTTGGCCCCAAGCGCAAAGCCAGAGCGCGTTGCGCTTCAGGCCGAGGCAGCGGCTCCAGCCCTAGCGGCAAGAAACTGGTTTGCCCACCACGCTGCAGAATCAGTTCCCGCAAATCCACCGTGTAGAGGACAGCAGTACCAGCCTGGAGAGGCAAAAAAACATCCCCCACTTGATCGTATGCGCAGGTTGCAAAAAGCATCGCTACATCTCTCGATCGGGAAAAATCCAGCAGCTGCGTTGGATACTGGTAGTGCTGTGCAATGGCCTCAATGCTCAGCGCAAAATCCAGCCCTTCAATCTGATACGCCATCAAATCACTTGTTGCCGGGTGACGATCCATCACCGCTGAAAGCTCGATGCTCTTGGTTACCCAGTAAAGGGCTTCAACGTCACTCGTCACCCTGAAGATCGAAGGCGTGCACGTTGAGAAAAATTGGTTCTGCCCACGATAAAGCCTTGGCGAGAACTCCGGACCGGGCATAAAGCGGTATCGGCCAGACGAGGTCGCCACCGGCATTAGAAGATCTACGCCAAGTTCAGACACAGCTCCATAACGGTTGATCCACGACTCATCGTCAGGAAAATTCATCGGCATCAATGAGTGCGCGTACTCCATCACAGAGAGAAGACGCTTTCCTTGTTCAATAAGCATCAATTTCCAGGTAGAGCGATTTGACCGATAGTTCAGAAAAAGTCATGCGTTTTATCAATCGTGGTGGTGATGGTGCTTGACCAAGTCACCGTACAGATCTACGTAGGATCGAACCATCTGATCTGCCGTAAAGTGTTTCCAATACCGCGCTTCAGCGCGCCGCCCCATCTCTGCAGCCTGCTCTGGGTGCTCCCATAGATACCGCATTGCTTGGCGCAAGGCCAGCGGGTCACTGGGCGGCACCACCAACCCTGTTTCATCCGCAATGTTGATAAACGTTGTACCCGTACCGATCTCACTAGAGACCATCGGCTTGCCGTACATCGCCCCTTCCAGCAGCGATATGCCAAACGGCTCTGAACGCAAGTGGGAGGGAAAAAGAACACCGTAGCACAGCGTCAATAGCGCAACTTTGTCTTCATCCGACAAATGTCCCAAAAAATGGATATTGCGCAGTCCCAGTTGAGCGGCCTGCGCTTTCAGTTCTTCCTCAATCGAGCCAGCACCCACAATCACAATGGGGTAGTCGGTTCCCTGCGCTGCCTGCATCAAAATATGTAGGCTCTTGTAGTAGCGGATAACGCCTAAAAACAAGAAAAACTTCTGACCCAGTCTGTCACGCCAGTACAACAGCTTCTCTGCGGATGGCACCCTGCACAAACTTAGAAATTATTAAACTTAAGTGTAGCTCAATGTCCTTGGCTCAGGGCGGTCTTTGGTCAGATTGCGCGTCCACTCGACGTGGATGGTGGCGGTTCAGCGCGCGTGGTAAAGGCGCTCTACCGCCAGGCTCAGAAGGGTGTCACGCACTAATTGCGGGTACAGGACATTCGCATCCAGTATGGCCGTATAACGCGCCGAGCCAGCCACTTACAACTCCAGCCCCAATTCTTCAGACAACTTAGTCAGGTCTTGCAGAGCCTTATCAGACTGCTGTTGCTGCGCAGCCTGGTAGCGGCGCAATTCTTCAAATTCGATGCGGCGGTGACGGTTGACTTTGCGGCATGCTAGGCGGTTAGCCTCAATCTCCTTGATCACAAAGGGCCGCGACACATTCAGAAAATTGGCTGCCTCCTGTGTGCTGAGTTCATGCTTTTGCGGCATCAGCAACATGGGCTCTTGTTTGGCCATTTGCCGCAACACATCAGCAAAAAAGCGTAAGGCACGCGGCGGCAGTTTCAGCACCGGGGTTTCGTTCGTGGCGTGGCCGTCCGCGCACACGTTCAGAATGAGGTTGACGTGATCTGCCTTGGAATGGTCCAGCGCAGCCATCAGGCATTGATGCGCAATCGCAGCCATGTCAGCTTCAGCATCATTGGCGGGGTCGATCACTTCTTGGTCTTTCATGGGGTTCGCCTTGGTTCGGGGTCATTGCAACCTGAGGGAATGGTGGCATTATTCGCAATAAACGCAATAAACGCAGGTAAACCTGCCACTGTTACCGCGGCAACGACAACTTCACCCACATTACTTCCGCTGCAAGAACCCATTCGCTACCAAGCTAAAAATGGCAAAGCAACATCGGCCAAATGGAAAGTTGGCCAATTATTTGAAAGCGATGTCCGAAGCGTTTGACTCGCCTTACCCAAGCCTTATCAAACTGCACCCGGATGATTGCGCACCGCATACAGCGACAATCAAACCCTTCTTTCTCGACCGCCCACCCCAGGGCCCAATCCATGACCAACGACCCACACACAGCGCCAGACGCGCACCCGAGCGCGCTGTGCGCACCCTGCACCGGCATTCAGCGCCAGTGGCGGCGCGCCCCCGGCCATGCCGAGCTGGTGCAAGGCAGCAACCGCCAGGAGGCGCGCGGCGAACGCAGCGTCACCGTCA
>JAVHPS010000254.1:0-7520 GCA_036170715.1 Rhodoferax sp.
TGCCGGTCATCAAACACCTGGACGGCAATTGCCACACCTACGTGGACGACCCGTGCGACCTGGCCATGGCGGTGAAGGTGGCCGACAACGCCAAAACCAATAAATACAGCCCGTGCAACGCCACCGAGAGCCTGCTGGTGGCGCGTGGCGTGGCGGCCGAGTTTTTGCCGCAGATCGCCCGTATCTATGCCGCCAAAGGGGTCGAGATGCGTTGCTGCCCAGAGGCCCTGGTCTTGTTGCAATCTTGTAAAGAAAATAGCCCTCTAGCCCATAATAAACGAGGGCAGGTAGCTATTGATTATGTAGCATTCAAGCTCGTGCCTGCAACAGAATCAGACTGGTCTGAAGAGTACCTGGCACCGATCATCAGCATCAAAGTGGTGGCCGGGGTGGATGAGGCCATTGCGCACATCAACCAGTATTCCAGCCACCACACCGATGCCATCCTGACGCGCGACCACCTGCACGCACAGCAATTTTTGCGTGAGGTCGATTCCGCCAGCGTCATGGTCAACACCAGCACCCGTTTTGCCGATGGTTTTGAGTATGGTTTGGGGGCTGAAATTGGCATCAGCACCGACAAATTCCACGCCCGTGGCCCGGTTGGCATTGAAGGCCTGACCTCGCTGAAATATGTGGTGCTGGGCGCTGGCGAAGTGCGCAACTGATGCAGAATCAATGCCGCCCGATGGTGGGTCAACAGCTTAAGAAGGAAATCAACATGGCGCATATGAAACGGCACGCAGCCTGGGTGTTGGCGCTGGGGCTTGGCATGGCTTCAGGCGCGCAGGCCAACCTGGCCATGGCCACCCAATACGGCTGCACCAATTGCCACGGCGCGCAGCCGCGCGGCGAAGCGCCCGGCTTTGAGCGGCTGGCTGGCAAATTGGCCAAATACAAGGGCGACGATGCGGCGTTGGTTCAAAAAGTTGCAAAGTACCGCACCGGTGCGCCGCTGGAGCACATTGATGCCCATGAGCGCATCAGTGCCGAAACGGCTACCGCCTTGTTGCGTTGGCTCGCTGATGGTGCCAAGTAGCGCCACCTGAACCCTTTGCCCGTGCCACTTATCTTTTTGAATTGTTAAGGAATTTCATGGTTCCGCACCTCATCACGGCCCTGACGGGGCCGATCAACGAACTGGAGCAGCGTGTGCTGGACTCCATGCCGGCCATTGAGCGCTGGTTCCGTCTGGAGTGGATGGAGCACACGCCGCCGTTTTACAGCTCGGTCGATGTGCGCAACGCCGGCTTCAAGCTGGCCCCGGTGGACACCAACCTGTTTCCCAGTGGCTGGAACAACCTGACCCCGGCAATGCTGCCGCTGGCAGTGCAGGCGGCGATGGCGGCGATTGAAAAAATTTGCCCCGAGGCGCGTAACCTGTTGCTGATTCCCGAGAATGGTACGCCCAGCAGTTTTTACCTGGCCAACCTGGCACAGCTGCAGCGCATTTTCAACATGGCGGGCTTGAACGTGCGCCTGGGCTCGATTGACCCGGCGCTCAAGAAAAATACCACCTTTGAATTGCAAAGCGGTGCCACCTTGACGCTGGAGCCGGTGCTGCGTGGCAAGCGCCGCCTGGGGCTCAAAGACTTTGACCCCTGCACCATTTTGCTCAACAACGACCTGAGTGCCGGTGTACCCGGCATTTTGGAAGAAATTTACGAGCAATACCTGTTGCCGCCGCTGCACGCGGGCTGGCCGACGCGGCGCAAAAGCACGCATTTCAGATGCTACGAAGAAGTTGCCAAACGCCTGGGCAAGCTGCTGGGGGTGGATCCGTGGCTGATTTACCCCTTGTTTGACCGCTGCGAAAACGTCAACCTGAGTGCTGCCAATGGCCTGGACTGCCTGCAAACCCAAGTCGATGTGGTGCTGACGCGGGTCAGGCGCAAGTACAAAGAGTACGGCATCAAAGAAAAGCCTTTTGTGGTGGTCAAAGCCGACTATGGCAGCCATCCGCTGGGTTTTGTGACCTTGCGTGATGCCAAAGACTTGAGCGCGCTGCAAGAGCGCATTGCAGCCTTTCCCAAGACCGGCAAAGCCGCGCTGCAGACGCATGATTTTTTGGTGCAAGAAGGGGTGCAAACCCAGGAGCGCGTCAACGATGCGGTGGCCGAGCCAGTGGTCTACATGATGGACCGCTACGTGGTGGGTGGTTTTTACCGTGTGCACGCCGGGCGTGGCATCGATGAGAGCCTGAATGCACCGGGTGCTGATTACGTGCCGCTGGCGTTTGAGCACAGTGCCCAGCTGCCGCAGCCGGGTGTCAAGCCCGGTGCCAGTGTGCCGAACCGGTTTTACATGTACGGTGTGATCGGGCGTTTGGCCATGCTGGCGGCCAGCTACGAGCTTGAAGCCACGAACCCGGAAGACCAGGACATCGATTGACGGGTGTTTCTGACGCAAAATAGCGTTCCTTTATGACATGGAGTCCGGCGGCATATTGACGCTGGAAGGCTTTTGGCAACCTCTCAATCGTCGCTTCGCGCGCTCATCCTGGGCGCTATTGGTGTGGTCTACGGCGACATTGGCACCAGCGTGCTGTATGCCGTCAAAGAAGTATTTGGCTCTGGCCATGTGCCGTTCACCACCGACAACATCATGGGCGTGTTGTCGATTTTTTTCTGGACCCTGACGGTCATCATTTCCATCAAGTATGTGACCCTGGTGCTGCGTGCAGACAACAACGGCGAGGGCGGTCTGGTGGCCATGCTGGCGCTGGCTTCACAGTCGGTCAAGGACAAGCCGCAGTTGCGCCGTGTGTTGCTGTTTGTGGGCATTTTTGGTACCTGCCTGTTTTATGGCGACGGGGTCATCACCCCGGCCATCTCGGTGCTGTCAGCGGTGGAGGGGCTGGAGGTGGTGTCGCCCAACTTCAGGCGGCTGGTGATTCCACTCACACTGGTGATTCTGTTTGGCCTGTTTGCGGTGCAAAAGCGCGGCACTGCCGACATTGGCAAATTTTTTGGCCCCATCACCCTGATCTGGTTTGCCTGCATTGCCGTGTTGGGCGTGTCCCACATTGTCCACAACCCTGAAATTTTGTGGGCCCTGAGTCCGCACTATGCGCTCGGTTTC
This sequence comes from Rhodoferax sp., assembly GCA_036170715.1. Taxonomy (GTDB): domain Bacteria; phylum Pseudomonadota; class Gammaproteobacteria; order Burkholderiales; family Burkholderiaceae_C; genus Rhodoferax. The sequence goes on from JAVHPS010000254.1 coordinate 3,082, forward strand.
ATGTGGGCCAACCCGGGTGTGTCGTTCGTCATTCTGGGGGCGGTGGTGCTGTGTGTGACCGGTGGCGAGGCGCTTTACGCCGACATGGGCCACTTTGGCAAGCGGCCGATTCGACTGGCCTGGTTTTGCGTTGTCATGCCGGCGCTGACCTTGAACTATTTTGGTCAGGGCGCGCTGTTGCTGAGCAACCCGGTGGCGGTCAAAAACCCGTTTTTCATGATGGCTCCGGGCTGGGCTTTGCTGCCCCTGGTGGTTCTGGCAACCCTGGCCACGGTGATTGCGTCACAGGCCTTGATCACAGGGGCGTTTTCGGTCACCAAGCAGGTCATTCAGCTGGGTTATCTGCCGCGCTTTCAGGTGCTGCACACCAGCATCAAGGAAACCGGGCAAATCTTCATGCCGTTTGTCAACTGGGGCCTGTTTGTGATGATTGTGCTGGCCGTGGCCCTGTTCAAAACCTCCAGCAACCTGGCGGCGGCCTATGGCATTGCAGTGACGCTGGACATGTTGATCACCACGCTGCTGACCTTCTTTGTGATTCGCTATGCCTGGCATTACCCACTGTGGCTGTGCGTGGCTGCGACCAGCGTATTTTTTGTCGTCGATCTGGCGTTTTTCTCGTCCAACATGCTCAAGCTGGTCGAGGGCGGCTGGTTCCCGCTGCTGATTGCCGGGTGTGTGTTTGCCCTGATGATGACCTGGAAAGATGGGCGTCGTTTACTGAACCAGAAGCTGCAGTCTGATGCCATTGACCTGGCCAGTTTTCTGGAAGCCGTGTTCGTCAGCCCTCCCACGCGTGTGGCCGGCACGGCGGTTTTTCTGACGGCCACCTCGGGCACCGTGCCCAACGCCTTGCTGCACAACCTCAAGCACAACAAGGTGTTGCATGAGATCAACCTGTTTGTCACCGTGCTGAACCATGAAATTCCCTGGATCGGCATGGACAAGCGCCTGAGCATCGAGTCGCTGGGGCACGATTGCTGGCAAGTGGTGGTGAACTATGGCTTTAAAAACGACCCTGATCTGCCCAAAGCCCTGACGCACATGAAGGGTCATGGTTGCGAGATTGACCCCATGACCACCAGCTATTTTCTGAGCCGCGACACCGTGGTGCCCACCATTGGCAGCGGCATGGCTCCGTGGCGCGAGAAGTTGTTTGCCCAGATGCACCTCAACGCCAGCGGCGCGGCCGACTTTCTGAAACTGCCGAGTAACGCGGTGGTGGAGCTGGGCTCCAAAATTGAAATCTAATTCCATTTTTAAATCATCCGTGTCGTTGTTCCAACGCCATGTCGTACGTTCGTACTGCTTGCGGCTGAGCGCCTAGACACAAATGATTTGGAAATGGAATGAAACTTGATTTTTGCTGTTTCAAGATTTGATTTTAAAATTGCAAACATGAAAGCGTTTTACCCTCGCTCCTACATTGAGCTTTTATACGGTGCACTGCGTGACTATCCGGTGGTGGTGGTCACCGGGGCGCGTCAGGCGGGCAAGTCCACGCTGCTGCGTCAGGCGCTACCCAGTTGGCAAATGTTGTCTCTCGAAGACCTGGATGTGCGTGAATTTGCCCAGAGTGACCCCCGTGCTTTTTTGCAGCGCTACCCGGCTCCACTGATCATTGACGAGGCGCAGCGCGTGCCTGGCTTGCTGTCCTATATTCAGACGGCCGTGGACACAAGTGGTTTGATGGGGCAGTATGTGTTGTCGGGTTCGCAACAGTTTTCGTTGTTGGCTGGTGTCACCCAAAGTCTGGCTGGGCGTGCCAGCTTGATTGAACTGTATCCGTTGCGTTTGAAGGAACTGGCCGATGGCGGCGATATGCCCACTTCGCTGGATCGGTATCTGCTGCAAGGGGGCTACCCGGCAGTACACGCCCGTGGTCTGGATGCGCAGCGCTATTACGCTGATTACGTGGCGAGTTATGTCGAGCGCGATGTACGCAGTTTGTCAGCGGTGCAAGATTTGGGTCACTTCCAGCGGTTTATGCGCTTGTGTGCGGCGCGCACCGGGCAGATGCTCAATCTGAATGCTTTGGCCAATGACTGCGGCATCAGCCAACCAACGGCCAACGCCTGGATGAATTTGCTGGAGGCGAGTTTCATTGTCAAACGCATTGCGCCCTACCATCGCAATTTTGGCAAACGCCTGGTCAAAACCCCCAAACTTTATTTTCTGGATACGGGTTTGTGTGCCTGGCTGCTTGGTATCAGCTCTGAGCACGATATACAAAGTCACTACGCCCGTGGAGCCTTGTTTGAAACCTGGGCTGTGACGGAGGCCTTGAAGTGGCGTGCAGCACGCGGCAACGCGCACCCCCTGTATTTTTGGCGCGACAACATTGGCAACGAAGTCGATTTGCTGCTGGAACAAAACGGCAGCATCACGCTGGTTGAAGTCAAATCTGGCCAGACGTTTCAGAACGGCTGGCTGCACAGTTTGAACACAGTGCAGCGCCACATGACGGAGCCCACACGCAGCGCGGTGCTGTATGGTGGTGAAACCAGTGCGAGTCGTACCGATGCGCAGGTGGTGGGCTGGCGCGATCTGGTGCTGGCGGGGTAGTCGCGTTTTACACTGAGCCGCTCGAAAAATACTTTCACCTGGCTGTTTTCCTATGTCTTCTTCCACAAATTTAGTCGCCCATCGCATCCGCCCTGATGTGCAAGCCATGCACGCTTATGCGGTGCAAGATGCCACTGGCATGGTCAAGCTCGATGCCATGGAAAACCCGCACACCCTGCCGCCTGCACTGCAAGCACAGCTCGGGCAGCGATTGGGTGCGGTGGCACTGAACCGCTACCCGGGCGCGCGCACCCAAGACCTGCAGCGTGCGTTGCAGCGTTACCTGCCCATGCCCGAGGGCTTTGCGTTGATGCTGGGCAATGGCTCGGACGAACTCATCAGCCTGCTGGCGCTGGCCTGCGCTGTGCCGCCCGAAGCCGCCCAGGGCCAGCAACGCGCCGTGGTGCTGGCTCCCGAGCCGGGTTTTGTGATGTACGCGATGAGCGCCAAATTGCAGGGACTCGATTTTGTCGGTGTGCCGCTGACTGCTGACTTTGAACTTGACGCAGCGGCCATGCTGGCGGCCATTGGCCAGCACCGCCCCGCCATCACCTACCTGGCCTACCCCAACAACCCCAGCGCCAATTTGTGGCACGACGAGGCGCTTGAACGCATCATCGAAGCCGCCGGTGCACACGGTGGTCTGGTGGTGATCGACGAGGCTTACCAGCCCTTTGCCGGCAAGAGTTACCTGGATCGTTTGACACGTCACCCGCACGTGCTGCTGCTGCGCACCTTGAGCAAATTTGGCCTGGCCGGTATTCGTCTGGGGTATCTGATGGGCCGTGCCGAATTGATCGCCGAGATCGACAAAGTGCGACCACCCTACAACGTCAGCGTGCTGAACTGCGAGGCAGCCCTGTTCGCCCTCGAACATCAAGAGGTTTTTGAGGCTCAAGCCCTTGATATATGTGCGCAACGTGCTCTTATTTTTGAAGCGCTTGCCAAACTGTCACAGGTGCACGCCTTCCCCAGCCAGGCCAACATGCTGCTGGTGCGCGTGCCCGATGCCCAAAAAACCTTTGACGGCATGGCCGCGCGCGGCGTGATGGTGAAGAACGTTTCTAAAATGCACCCACTCCTGACCCAATGCCTGCGCCTGACGGTGGGCACAGCCGATGAAAACCGCCAGATGTTGGCCGCTTTGGAAGCCTCTTTATGACAAACTTTGCTCTGACCGAATTGCCTGACAACCACGCCAACCGCGCCCCCCGCACGGCCGAGGTGGTGCGCAACACGGCCGAGACCCACATCACCGTGCGCGTCAACCTGGACGGCACGGGTGTGTCGCGGCTGCACACCGGCATCGGGTTTTTTGACCACATGCTCGATCAAATTGCGCGCCACGGTTTGATCGACCTCGACATTGATGCCGACGGCGACCTGCACATTGACGGCCACCACACGGTGGAAGATGTGGGCATCACGCTGGGCCAGGCGGTGTACCAAGCGGTGGGTGACAAAAAAGGCATTGGCCGCTATGGCCATGCCTACGTGCCGCTGGACGAAGCCCTGAGCCGGGTGGTGATTGACTTCTCTGGCCGTCCGGGCTTGGTGATGGACGTGCCGTTCAAGGCCAGCATGATCGGCACCCTGGATGCCCAGCTGGTGCATGAATTTTTTCAGGGTTTTGCCAACCATGCGCTGGTCACGCTGCACATTGACAACCTCAAAGGCGACAACGCGCACCACCAATGTGAGACCGTGTTCAAGGCCTTTGCCCGTGCCTTGCGCGCGGCATTGACGCTGGACGTGCGTGCCGCCGGGCAAATTCCCTCTACCAAGGGTTCCTTGTAGTTTTATATAATAAATTGGCCTGTAGCCCTTGTATTACTTGCTTGAGTAGCTATGAATGTGATAGTTAAATGAGGCTT
>JAVHPS010000255.1:0-1544 GCA_036170715.1 Rhodoferax sp.
ACCTGCACATCAGCGGCTGCATGAACTCCTGCGGCCACCACCACACCGGCCACATCGGCGTGCTGGGCGTGGACAAGGACGGGCGCGAGTGGTATCAAATTTCACTCGGCGGCTCCGACGGCAGCGCCCTGAGTGGCGATGCGGTGCCGGGCAAAGTGATTGGCCCGTCGTTTGCAGCCAGCGAAGTCACCGACGTGGTCGAGGCCCTGCTGGACACTTACCTGGCGCAACGCCTGGGTGGCGAAACGTTCAGCGCCAGCGTGCGCCGCTTGGGGCTAGAGCCCTTCAAAGCCGCCGCCAACGCCGTGCGACACGAAACCAAGGCGGGCGGCAAGCCGGTGCATGTGCACCTGGAAACCGCCGATGCGGCCTCCGATTGAGATTCAGATTGAAATTCAAAACCATGTCAAATACGCTTAAATTGATAGCTGCTAGCCCAGAAAATACAGGGGCTACAGGCACAAATGTCTTGAAAGTTGCCAACGACATCGACCCGCGCACGCTGCCGTTGGACGGCATCGAACGCATTGAACTGCAGTTCCCCAAGTTCACCGACGGCCGCGCCTATAGCCAGGCTTACCTGCTGCGTCGGCGTCTCGGCTTCAAGGGTGACCTGCGCGCCACCGGCGACGTGCTGGTGGACGAAGTGCTGCAGATGCAGCGCAGCGGTTTTACCTCAGCGGTGCTGCGTGCCGACCAGAACCTGGCACACGCGCAGGCCCAACTGACGCGCTTTGCCAGCTTTTACCAGGGCGATGCCAGCCACCCCGCACCGCTGTTTGCCAGCCCGGCAACCTCCACCACTGCAAGCCCCGCACACCCAGGAGCCGCCGCATGAGTGCCATCGACCTCAACGCCCGCGCCAGCGCCACGTTTGCGCAAAAACTGGCCGCCACCCAGGCGCTGCTGCGCCAGGCCGCGCACGATCATGCCGCGCTGCAAGCCGGTGAGCCGCCGCGCATCACCCTGGCCTGCAGCCTGGGGGCGGAAGACATGGTGCTGGCGCATGTGATCAACGCGCTGGCGCTGCCCATCGGCATCTTTGTGCTGGAAACCGGCCAGTTGCACGCCGAGACCTTGGCGCTGCTGGCGCGTCTGCAAACCAGCTCCCGCGCTGCGGTGTCGGTTTTTAAACCGGTAGAGCAAACCACCATCGAATTTGTGGCGCGCGAAGGCAAAGATGCCATGTACAAGAGCATCGCGCTGCGCAAGGCCTGCTGCAACATCCGCAAGATGGAGCCCCTGGCGCGGGCGCTGGCGGGCAAAACTGCCTGGATCACCGGCCTGCGGCGCGAGCAATCGGGTGCGCGCGCCGAAGTGCCCAGCATCGACCACGACTCAGTGGGTGGCGTGGAGCGCCTCAAATACAACCCGCTGGCTGACTGGACCTGGGGCGACGTATGGTTTTACATCGCCGAAAACCACGTGGACTACAACCCGCTGCACGACCAGTTCTACCCCAGCATCGGCTGCGCCCCCTGCACCCGCGCCATCAGCCTGGGCGAAGACTTCCGCGCCGGACGCTGGTGGTGGGAAGACGAAGC
>JAVHPS010000256.1:0-1540 GCA_036170715.1 Rhodoferax sp.
ATCAGGCGCAGCGCCTTGCGGTAGCCCTCGGGCTTGCTCATGCCAAAGTTGCGCAAGCCGCGCTCTTTGGTGTCGCGGCCTTTTTGCTGGCCAATCACCATGCACGGCGTGCCGTTGAAGCGTGCCAGGCCCCCCACAATGCTCAGGTCATCGGCAAAGTGGCGGTCGCCGTGCAGCTCGACAAAATGGGTGAACAGCTCGTTCACATAGTCCATGGTGTAGGGGCGCTCGGCATGGCGCGCAATTTTGGTGATTTGCCACGGGCTCAAGTCGCTGTAGATGTCTTTGGTGAGCTGCTGGCTTTTTTTGGCCAGCTGGTTGATCTCGGCGGAGATGTCCACCGCCGATTCGGTCTGTACATAGCGCAGCTCTTCAATCTTGTTTTCCAGCTCGGCAATCGGGGTCTCGAAGTCGAGGAAAGTTTTTTTAGCCATCACACACATCCTTAATCAGTTGGGGTCAGAGCTAAAGATCTGACCCACAAGGTCTCAGTACCAGTTGGGGTCAGAGCTAAAGATCTGTCACACAATATCTCAGTATTCCACCGGCAGCGGATCCAACGAGCGCCAAATATACCAAGTTGCCACGGTACGGTAAGGGGCCCAGGCTTGGGCCACCTCACGTGCGTCGCTGCGGCTGACCGCTTCACCCGAGAAATAACTCTTGCTGATGCCATTGATCAAGCCCACATCATCCAGCGGCAACACGTCTGGGCGCAGCAGGTGAAAGATCAAAAACATCTCGGCCGTCCAGCGGCCAATGCCGCGAATGGCCACCAGCTCGTCAATGATGGCCTCGTCGTCCATGGCACTCCAGGCATCCGCATGAACCGCACCATTGTCAAAATGCAGTGCCAAATCAACCAGGTATTCGACCTTGCGCGCGCTTAGACCCGCCGCACGCATGTCGTCAATTTTGAGCCTGAGCACACTGGCAGGTGTTAACTGTGGCGGCAGTTGGGCAAACCGATCCCACACGGTTTGCGCCGCCTTGACCGATATTTGTTGCCCTACCACGCTGCGTGCCAGGGTTGCAAATGCATCGCCACGGGTTTGCAAACAGGCCTGCCCAAACTGTGGAATCAGGCGTTTCATGACCCGATCTTTCTTCATCAAGTGCTTGCAAGCCTGCGCCCAGTAGTTAGGGGCAGTGGCATCAAATACTACATTTTTTGTAGCTACTTGCACTTTATTTACAAGGGCTACAGCCATAAAATGCTTTCAATTTTTGCAGCCACCAGGGCGCATGTCACCTGCGTTTGAGTCACTTGGCAGCTTCCCAGGTGGTGCCATTGGCCGCATCCTTGAGCACGATGCCCATGGCCAGCAGTTCCTGGCGAATGCGATCCGCCTCGGCAAAGTTTTTGGCCGCTTTGGCAGCGGCGCGCTCGGCAATGCGGGTGGCAATGGTGTCTTCGCTCAGGGCGACCCCCGTTTGCAAGTAAGTTTGGGGGTCTTCCTGCAGCAGCCCCAGGGTAGCACCCAACGCCTTGAGCAGCCCAGCCAGCGCGCCCGAGCGGGTGCGGTTGACCTCGCCGGCC
>JAVHPS010000257.1:0-1538 GCA_036170715.1 Rhodoferax sp.
AAACCGTTATTTTCAAGCAACAAGAACCATGGTTCACGGTTTACAACCGCTTTTGCATGGCAGGGTATTCCCGCAACAGAACACGGTCGCGTGGGGACTGAAAGCTGCAAATTCATTTATTTGCTGGCACCCAGCAACGCATCCTTGAGCCTGTGGTCGGCCGGTGAATGGCCGAGCCAGATGGACATCAGGGCATCAAAAAATTCTGGCTCTTTGAACGGCTCGCCCTGTACCACGCCTTTGACACTGATCACGGTGCCTTTGCCGGGGATCCAGTCGATCATGAAGTTGTCACCGGGAACCAGCGGCTTTTGCGCGGCAAATATTTCACCCATGCGCACCAGACCAGGAATCAGCTTGGACATGGCGGCTTTGCCCATGTTGTCTTCGATGCCCCGGGTCAGCAACTTGCCCAGTTCGGCGGAATTGATCTCGCGCACCATGGTCACACTCAGGCGTTTGGGGCCGGGTTGTTGCACCACTTTTTCCGGGGTGTCAGCCTTTTGCGCCAGGTACAAGCCTGCCACATACACTTTGAACACCACTTTGTAGCGGGTTCCTGCGCCGTTGAGTTTCAGGGGGATACCGGCCACGGTGGCGCTGTCTTCAACTTTGATCCCGTTGATTTCCTGCGTGGCAGCCAGGGTGTTCAGGCTCAGCAAGCCCGCGAATACGGCGGCGAGCAGAGGTTTGGTCATGGTCAAGGTCATGTGGAATCCTTTATAAAAGAACGATCGTGCGATTTTCAACAGGGCGTATTTTGCGTCCTGCACCCACCCTGCACAACAGGGTTTTCATGGGGGTATGCGGTGGGGGAGGGGTTCGCAGCCGGGGCGGCCTTTGCTACACTCTTTGCATGTTTATTCACCGGATTCACATCACAGGTTGCGGCGACCGGGGGGCTTGGCCCTGGCGCTGGTCGCATGTTGCGTCAGCGTGGTTCTGACAACTTTGTTTTTTGCATAACAACTCGGTAGCCAGGGGCTGCCTGCTGAATCTGAAGTGTCCCTCCTGTGGGTGAATGCCGACCCTTTTGAATGCCACCAGCTTTGCCAGGCTGGCCGGGCCGCAGAGGTCACTTGAAGTTCAGTCTTTTACTGAAAGACGATTGTGATTTCCGAACTTGAATTCAAACAGTTAAGCGCACAAGGCTTTAACCGCATTCCGGTCGTGGCGCAAGCCTTTGCCGACCTGGAAACGCCGCTTTCCCTGTACCTCAAACTCGCCAACAACGCGCCGTTCAGTTTTTTGCTGGAATCGGTGGTGGGGGGTGAACGTTTTGGCCGTTACAGCTTCATTGGTTTGCCTGCGCGCACCTTGCTGCGTAGCGCGGGCTTTGGTGACCAGGCGCGCACCGAGGTGGTGACCGATGGGGTGGTGGTGGAAACCTCCAGCGTCAACCCGCTGGACTTTATTGCCGACTACCAAACACGCTTCAAGGTGGCGCTGCAGAGCGGCATGCCGCGCTTTTGTGGTGGCTTGGCGGGCTATTTTGGCTACGATGCGGTGCGCTACATCGAGAAAAAACTGCAGGCCAC
>JAVHPS010000258.1:0-1537 GCA_036170715.1 Rhodoferax sp.
ACCGCCACGTCATAGACCCGGGCGGTGAGGATTTTTTTCAGGTAGTCAGAAGGGGTGAGGTTAGACGCTGGGCTAGGGTTGCTGGACATGGCTAATAAAGTTCAAAGAGGGGATCAATTAATTCAGACGCTGGGCGGCAGCTTGGTAGACCTTGCTTTTGTCGCGCCGACCAGCGGCAATGACGGTGACAAAAATTTCATCGTCATCCACACGGTACACCAGCCGGTAGCCCACACTGTGCAATTTGATTTTGTAGCAGTTGGGCAGGCCATGCAGTGCAGCTGCGGGCACACGGGGCAAGGCCAGGCGCTCGGCCAATTTTTTCTTGAGGGGCGTGCGCACGCTGGCATCAAGCTGCTGCCATTCTTGCAGCGCCAGGGTGTGAAAACGCAACCTATAAGGCGTCAAGACTCACCTCGACAAAGGGCCCGTTGGCGCGTTCGCGCACCAGCTTGGCATCTTCCAGGTCTTCCAGATAGGCCATCAAACGCTCGTAATGGCTGGCGGGCAACAGGTAGGCCTCGGGGCGGTTGTGGTTAAGCACGGCCACAGGGGCATCGTCGGCTTGCTTCAAAATATCAGCATAGTTGCGTTTGAGTTCAGTCACACTGACTGCAAAATGGGATAAAACGGCATCCATCAGGACTCCTTTGCACTAAAAACAATGCTTTAATTAGCATCTATTAAAGCATGTAAACGCTTTGGGTTCGCCTGTAACACAATCGACTTATGAATTTGAAAGGTAACAGCATGGAATGCACAGTCAACTGGACCGGCGCTTTGGGCACGCGCTCTGGCATGGGCTTTGTGGCCGAAACCGGCAGTGGCCACACGCTGGTGATGGACGGTGCCCCAGATGCCGCCAAGCCCGAAAACGGTGGCCAAAACCTGGCACCGCGCCCCATGGAGACGCTGCTGGCTGGCGCTGGCGGCTGCACCGCTTACGACGTGGTGCTGATCTTGAAGCGTGGTCGCCACCACGTGCTGGGCTGCAGCGTCAAACTGGAAGCCGAACGCGCTGAAGTTGACCCCAAGGTGTTCACCAAAATCAACATGCATTTCACCGTGAGCGGCAAGGGCGTGCCCGCCGCCGCAGTCGAGCGCGCCATTGCCATGAGCCACGACAAATATTGCTCAGCCAGCGTGATGCTGGGTAAGACGGCTGAAATCTCTACCAGTTTTGAAGTGGTGGAGATTTAGGGTAAATTAAAGGCATGAGCACCATTACTTTTGATTCATTGAAGCTGTCCGACAGACTCAAATCTGCGGGGTTTACGGCAGACCAAGCCGAGACTGTGGTGCGCGTCATTGCCGAGGCGCAAGATGAACTGGTCACAAAAAAAGACCTTCAAATGGCACTCGACCAAACCATCAGCCCGGTCAAAGCGGATTTGCTTGTACTCAAATGGGCTGTTGGTCTCAACACCGCTTTGTGTTTGCTCATTTTGGGCAAACTTTTCAATCACTGATCTCGCTAAACGTGGTGCGCCACGGTGGTCATGACCTTGGCCACGGCGGTCATCAGGCCTTTGACGGG
>JAVHPS010000259.1:0-1516 GCA_036170715.1 Rhodoferax sp.
CGCTGGCAAACAGCACGTTTTTGACCGGAATCACGGTGTTGAGCAGGTCAATGCCGGGCTGGTGGTAGACGCAGGTGTCAAAAAAGATGTTGTTGAGCAGGTGCTCTTGCAGCAGCGGTTTTTTCAGCTCTTGCGCCAGCCCACGGAAGCGTCCCCAGTGGTAGGGCACTGCGCCGCCGCCGTGCGGAATCAAAAACTTGAGTGTGGGGAAGACTTTGAACAGGTCGCTGGTCAGGCACTGCATGAAAGCGGTGGTGTCAGCGTTGAGGTAATGTGCGCCGGTGGTGTGAAAGCAGGCGTTGCAACTGGTGGAGACGTGAATCATGGCGGGCAAGTCGTACTCCACCATCTTCTCGTAAATGGGGTACCAATGTTTGTCGCTCAGGGGTGGTGAAGTCCAGCGGCCACCGCTGGGGTCGGGATTCAGGTTGATGCCGACTGCACCGTATTCCTTGACGCACTTTTCCAGCTCGGGAATGCAGGTGGCGGGGTCGACACCGGGACTTTGCGGCAGCATGGCCACGGGCACAAAGTGCGCGGGGAAGAGTTGGCTGACGCGGAAGCACAACTCATTGCAGATCGCCGCCCAGGTGCTCGAAACGGCAAAGTCGCCAATGTGGTGCGCCATGAAGCTTGCCCGCGGACTGAACAAGGTCAGATCGGAGCCGCGCTCGCGCATCAGGCGCAGCTGGTTGGTTTCGATACTTTCCCGCAGCTCGTCGTCGCTGATCCTCAGATCAGACACGTTGGGTTGGACGGAGGGGTCTTTGATGCCAGCAATTTGCTGGTTGCGCCAGGTTTCCAGCGCTTTGGGGGCGGTGGTGTAGTGGCCGTGGCAGTCTATGATCATGGTTGACTTTCTATATAAAAAATATGTCTCTAGCGCTTATATAATATGCGTTAATAGCTATGAAATAAATAGTATTTAAGCGTAGCCCACACGCTCACAACGCGGGTTCGGCAAAGTCCAGCGGCAGCCCCACATAGTTCTCGGCAATCGACAGGGAGCCGGCGTGAGAGTTGAGCAGGTAATCCAGCTCGGCTTCTTGAAAGCGGCTGGTGATCGGGCTATCGTCTGGAAAGCGGTGCATCAGCGAAGTCATCCACCAGCTGAAGCGCTCGGCCTTCCAGATGCGGCGCAGGCAGCGCGCGGAGTAGCTGTCGATGCCATGCTCAGAATGGTTTTGGTAATAGTCCAGCAGCGCGTTGCACAGGTACTTGACATCGGTCGCGGCCAGGTTCAAGCCCTTGGCTCCGGTGGGTGGCACGATGTGGGCGGCGTCGCCTGCCAGAAACAATCGGCCAAAGCGCATCGGCTCGGTGACAAAACTGCGCAGTGGGGCGATGCTTTTTTCGATGGATGACCCGGTGACCAGGCTGGCGTTGGCCGCGTCATCCAGCCGCAGGCGCAGTTCTTGCCAGAAGGCGGCGTCCGTCCAGTCTTCAATGCGGTCGGTCAGCGGCACTTGCAGGTAGTAGCGGCTGCGGGTTTTGCTGCGCTGGCTGCACAGGGCAA
>JAVHPS010000260.1:0-1514 GCA_036170715.1 Rhodoferax sp.
TTTGGCGGCATCATCCTGTCGGCCAGCCACAACCCGGGCGGTGCGGACGGTGACTTTGGCATCAAGTACAACGCCAGCAATGGCGGCCCGGCGAACGAGGCGCTGACCGAGGCGGTCTATGCCCGCACCCAGGTGCTGACGCAGTTGCACCTGAGCGACGCGGCTGATGTGGACGTTGACACGCTGGGCACGCAGCGGCTTGAACAGATGCAGGTGCAGGTGATCGACCCGGTGGCCGACTACGCCGCTGTGATGCGTGGCTTGTTTGACTTTGCGCTGCTGCGCGGCCTGTTCCGGCGCGGTTTTACCCTGCGTGTGGATGCCATGCACGCCATTGGTGGCCCGTATGCCAAAGCGATTCTGGAAGGCGAATTGGGCGCGCCCGCAGGCAGCGTGGTCAACGCTACGCCGCTACAAGATTTTGGCGGCTTGCACCCAGACCCGAACCCGGTCAATGCGCAGGATTTGATTGCCCGTATGAGCGCGCCGGATGCGCCTGACTTTGGCGCGGCCATGGACGGTGATGCCGACCGCAACATGGTGCTGGGGCGCAACTTTGTGGTGTCACCCTCAGACAGCCTGGCCGTGATGACGGCGCATGCGCGGTTGATTCCGGGCTACCACAACGGCTTGCTGGGCGTGGCGCGTTCCATGCCCACTTCGGCGGCCGTAGACCGGGTCGCCAAGGCGCTGGGCCTGCCGTGTTTTGAGACCCCCACCGGTTGGAAATTTTTTGGTAATTTGCTCGATGCCGGGCGCGTCACCCTGTGTGGTGAAGAGAGCTACGGCACGGGCTCCAGCCACATCCGTGAAAAAGATGGTTTGTGGGCGATTCTGTTCTGGCTCAGTTTGCAGGCTGTCACGGGGCAATCGGTGGAGGCGCTGGTACGCGCGCACTGGTGTACCTATGGGCGCAACTACTACTCGCGCCACGACTACGAAGGGATTGCGACTGATGCCGCCAATGCCTTGATGCGTGACCTGCGCGCAGCCTTGCCCGCCCTGGTGGGGCAGCGTTTTGGAGCCCGCCGTGTCGGCCTGGCAGACGATTTTGCCTACACCGACCCGGTGGACGGCTCAGTGTCGGGGCAACAGGGCATCCGGCTGTTGTTTGACGACGGTGCGCGGGTGATCTTGCGGCTCTCGGGTACGGGAACCGAAGGGGCCACCTTGCGGCTTTATCTGGAACGCTACGAAGCTGACCTGACGCACCAGAACCTGCCCGTGCAGCAGCAGCTCGCCGAGCTGGCGGAGCTGGCCGAACAGGTGGCGGGCATCCGCACGCGCACCGGCAGGAGTGGCCCCACCGTGGCCACCTGAAGACAAGATTTATAACGAGGAGCAAACCCATGGTGCATGTAGAAAAAAGAGTCCCTGAAACCCATCAGCTGGTGCGGCACACGGTGGCGCTGGTGCTGGCCGGCGGACGTGGGTCACGTCTGAAACAGTTGACCGACACCCGCGCCAAACCGGCGGTGTACTTTGGCGGCAAGTTCCGCATCATTGACTTTGCC
>JAVHPS010000261.1:0-1512 GCA_036170715.1 Rhodoferax sp.
AGTCGCCGGTGCGTTTGCCGCCAAAGTATTCCAGCGACATGCGCAGCAAATGGTCGTAAGTGGTGGTGCGCAAGTCGGCTCCAATGCGCTCAGACACCAGCGCCAAAATGTAAGTTTTAGCCCAGGACAAGCCCCAGGCCAACAGCGCCGCGCCAAACAGGCCGCCCAAATACAGCGCCACCAGAGCCGGATCAATGTGCTGGCCGTTTTGAAATGGAATCAGCACCTCGTCCATCAGGGGAATGGTCAAGTACGGTGGCACCAGACTGGCGGCCGTGCCCAGCAACGTCAGAATGAAGCCGGCCAGCAACTGCCCTTTGTAGGGCTTGGCAAAGCGCCACAGCCGAAACAGCGTCCAGGTGGAGGGCGGCGTGTGAATCACCTTGGTGCAGATCGGGCATTCGTCCTGGTCTGGCTCCAGCGGCGCTTTGCAGCTCGGGCAGCGGTGGCCTTCAGGCAGCAGCGGCGGCTGGCCGCTTAAGTAGCTGTCCAGGTACACCTGAAATTGGTCTACCAGGCGGATGGCGTGCAGGTTGTGCGCCAGTGTGAAACGCCACACCGCCAGGCGGGCGTGGCTGTCAAACAGCTCCAGATGTCCGACACCGGCATGGTCATGCAGCTTGAGCGTCAGGCCGGGTTGAAAGCGCCATGCACGCCACTGACCATCAACATCAAGGCTCAATAAACGCTGGTTGGTGAGCAGCACCAGGCCTTGCACAAAATGCAGGCTCAGGTCAAGGTCAAACGCCAACGTGGCCAGCACCTGCTCGCCGGTTTGCAACTGCGCTGTGGCATCGGCGCGGAATTTGACCGGAATGTCATCCAAATGGACGGGTGCTGCGTTAACGGTGTTTTTCATGCGGGCCTGAAATGTTGAAAAAATATTTTTGTTTTGGGCATTGCACACCCCGGCGTGTCTGTAAAAACACAGAAAATCGCGCTTTGTGACAAATCCGTCACATCAAAAAAAACTATGAGCACCAAGCGTATTGAATTTTTGCGTGTCAACCACCTGCGCGGCCCCAATATGTGGACTTACCGTCCGGTCATTGAGGCTTGGCTCGACATTGGTGACCTGGAAGACCATCCTTCCAATACCCTGCCCGGATTTTATGAGCGTTTGACCACCCTGCTGCCGGGCTTGGCCCTACACCGCTGTGGTGTGGGTGCGCCAGGCGGATTCCTTGAACGGCTGCGTGAAGGCACCTGGGCTGGCCACATTCTTGAACATGTGGTGCTGGAGCTGCAAAATCTGGCTGGCATGCACACCGGGTTTGGCAAAACCCGGCAAACCGCCGTGCGCGGGGTGTACAAAATGGCGTTTCGCACCCGCAATGAAATTGTGGGGCGCGCCGCCTTGGAGGCCGGACGTGAATTGGTGCATGCTGCCATCCACAACACCCCGTTTGATCTGCCGCAGCACGTGGCGCAATTGCACGAATGGGTGGACGAGCACTGTCTGGGCCCGAGCACCGCGCACATTGTGGATGCGGCCACCGCGCGCGGTATTCC
>JAVHPS010000262.1:0-7348 GCA_036170715.1 Rhodoferax sp.
TCAAGAACTGAGGTGATCTGTGGCTAAGATGGCTTTAATCGAGCGTGAGCTCAAAAGAGACAAACTGGTTGCCAAGTACGCAAAAAAACATGCGGAATTGAAGGCGATTTCAACCGATGCAAAGCGCAGCGATGAAGAGCGTGCTGCAGCGCGACTTGGGTTGCAAATGTTGCCGCGCAATGCAAACCCGACTCGTCAGCGCAATCGCTGCGCTATCACGGGTCGTCCGCGTGGTACTTTTGCACACTTCGGTCTGGCGCGTGCAAAAATTCGTGAAATGGCATTTGCTGGTGAAATTCCAGGCATTGTCAAGGCCAGCTGGTAAGCGGTAGGAGATAAATATATGAGCATGAGTGATCCAATCGCTGACCTGCTGACACGTATCCGAAATGCACAAATGGTTGCAAAAACTTCGGTTAGTGTTCCTGCGTCAAAAGTCAAAATTGCGATTACCCAAGTCCTGAAGGATGAGGGGTATATCGATAACTTCAAAGTCACAATAGTAGATGGCAAGTCTGAACTTGAAATCGCTTTGAAGTACTACGCAGGCCGTCCTGTCATTGAGCGCATTGAGCGCGTGAGTCGCCCGGGGTTGCGTGTTTACCGCGGCACTGATGCGATTCCACAAGTTCAAAATGGACTAGGTGTGGCAATCGTTACGACTCCCAAGGGTGTCATGACAGATCGCAAGGCGCGTGCTACCGGTGTCGGTGGTGAAGTGCTCTGCTACGTTGCATAACGCGTGGCATTGAGGAGAAACATAAGATGTCCCGTATTGCAAAAATGCCCGTCACTATTCCTGCTGGAGTGGATGTGACGATGAATGAGTTGAGCTTGAGTGTCAAAGGTTCTGGCGGTGTGTTGAGCTTGGCAAGCAATGCCATGGTCAGCATTTCTTCTGAGTCTGGCAAATTAAGTTTCAGCGCTACCAATCCTTCTCGTGAAGCAGATGCCATGGCTGGCACCTTCCGTCAGTTGGTCAATAACATGGTTGTTGGCGTAACCAAGGGCTTTGAGAAAAAGCTGACATTGATTGGTGTTGGTTACAAGGCGCAAGCCCAAGGTAAAAAACTTAACCTGGTGGTTGGGTATTCGCACCCGGTGGACAAGGAAATGCCTGAAGGTATTTCTGTGGCCACTCCGACACCAACAGAAATTGTGATCAAAGGTTCTGACCGCCAACGTGTGGGTCAAGTGGCCGCCGAGATTCGTGCAATTCGTCCACCGGAGCCTTACAAAGGCAAAGGTATTCGCTATGCGGACGAAAAAGTTGCCATCAAAGAAACCAAGAAGAAATAAGGATCTGCATCATGTTGAGCAAAAAAGAGCAGCGTCTTCGCAGAGCCCGTCAAACACGCATTCGCATCGCCAATCAAGGTGTTGCACGTTTGACGGTCAATCGCACCAACTTGCACATTTATGCCAGCGTTATTTCTGGCGATGGCTCCAAAGTGTTGGCTACAGCCTCCACATCCGAAGCCGAAATTCGCCAATCTTTGGGCGGATCAGGTAAAGGTGGCAATGTTTCTGCTGCGCAAGTAGTTGGAAAACGTGTGGCTGAAAAAGCCAAGGCCGCTGGTGTTGACAAAGTGGCATTCGACCGTGCCGGATTTGCGTACCATGGCCGCGTTAAAGCGTTGGCTGATGCGGCACGTGAAGCTGGCTTGCAGTTCTAAGCAGATCGGAAATTAAGATGGCTAAAGTACAAGCAAAAATGCAAGGTAAGGCTGAAGGGCCTGAGGATGGTCTGCGCGAAAAAATGATCGCGATCAACCGTGTCACCAAGGTGGTAAAGGGTGGTCGTATTCTGGGTTTCGCGGCTTTGACTGTGGTGGGGGATGGCGACGGCACTGTTGGCATGGGCAAGGGAAAATCGAAAGAAGTTCCAGCTGCTGTGCAAAAAGCAATGGAAGAAGCGCGTCGTAACATGGCTAAATTTGCCTTGAAAAATGGTTCTATCCACCATAAAGTCTTCGGGCAGCATGGTGCGGCCTCCGTCATGATGGCTCCAGCTCCTAAAGGTACTGGCATCATCGCCGGTGGTCCCATGCGCGCTGTTTTTGAAGTGCTGGGCATCACTGATATCGTGGCAAAGAGCCATGGTTCTTCGAATCCTTACAACATGGTGCGTGCTACGCTTGATGCGTTGTCACATGCAACGACGCCTGCAGTTGTGGCTGCCAAGCGCGGTAAGTCAATTGAAGAGCTGTTTGCTTAATTGGAGTTCTGATAATGACAACGCAAAAGAAAGTTACCGTGAAACTGGTGCGCAGCCCGATAGGTTGTGCAGAGTCTCATCGCGCAACGGTTCGTGGCTTGGGGCTTCGCAAGCTGCACAGCACCAGCGAGCTGGTTGACACGCCTGCGGTGCGCGGCATGATCGACAAGATCAGCTATCTGGTCAAAGTGCTTTAAGAGGTAAATGATGGAACTCAATGGCATCAAGCCGGCTGACGGCGCAAAACATTACAAACGACGTGTAGGTCGCGGTATCGGTTCTGGCTTGGGTAAGACTGCAGGACGCGGTCACAAAGGCCAAAAATCTCGTGCCGGTGGTTACCATAAAGTTGGCTTTGAAGGCGGTCAAATGCCTATGCAACGTCGCTTACCCAAGCGTGGTTTCAAATCGGCTCAACTCAAATTCAATGCCGAAGTGACGTTGACAGCACTGAACCAGCTCGATGTCACTGACATTGATGTATTGGTGCTCAAACAGGCGGGCTTGGTTGGCGAGTTGGCTAAAGTAGTCAAGATTATTAAAACTGGTGAAGTCAGCAAAGCATTCAAATTGAATGGCGTGGGTGCTACAGCGGCAGCCAAAGCGGCACTTCTGGCAGCAGGCGGCAGTGTTGCTTAATCCTCAATTTGGGACTTGCATCAGTGGCAACATCTAGCTCAGGATCACCGACTAAGACCGATAAGTACGGTGACTTGCGTCATCGTCTTGTGTTCTTGCTGTTAGCGCTGGTGGTGTATCGCGTCGGTGCGCACATTCCCGTGCCCGGTATTGATGCAGCCCAGTTGCAGCAGTTCTTTAAAGGACAGCAGGGTGGCATTTTGGGCATGTTTAACATGTTCTCTGGTGGTGCCTTGTCAAGATTCACTGTGTTTGCACTGGGGATCATGCCGTACATTTCGGCATCGATCATCATGCAATTGCTGGGTTATGTGTTGCCTTCATTTGAGCAACTCAAAAAAGAAGGTGAAGCAGGACGCCGGAAAATCACGCAATACACCCGTTACGGTACTTTAGGCTTGGCTCTGTTTCAGTCTTTAGGTATTGCTGTGGCGCTTGAAAGTTCGGCTGGCTTGGTCATTGCCCCTGGTTTTGGTTTTCGTATGACTGCCGTGGTTACATTAACAGCAGGAACTTTGTTCTTGATGTGGCTCGGGGAACAGATAACAGAGCGCGGTTTGGGAAATGGCATTTCGATCTTGATTTTTGCAGGTATCGCAGCTGGTTTACCGAACGCAATTGGCGGGCTGTTGGAGTTGGTGCGTACTGGCGCAATGAGCATTATTGTTTCGTTGTTTATTGTGATTCTGGTGGCATTGGTGACTTACTTTG
This sequence comes from Rhodoferax sp., assembly GCA_036170715.1. Taxonomy (GTDB): domain Bacteria; phylum Pseudomonadota; class Gammaproteobacteria; order Burkholderiales; family Burkholderiaceae_C; genus Rhodoferax. Next base: position 3,569 of record JAVHPS010000262.1, read on the forward strand.
TGGTGTTTGTCGAGCGTGGGCAACGGAAAATCCTTGTGAATTACGCACGTCGCCAGGTTGGTAACAAAGTTTATGGTGGGCAATCTTCGCACCTGCCGCTGAAACTTAACATGGCCGGTGTGATTCCTCCGATTTTTGCTTCATCAATTATTTTGCTTCCTGCAACTGTCGTTGGTTGGTTCAGTGCAGGTGACTCGATGCGTTGGTTGAAAGATATTGCAGGCTCATTGACCCCTGGACAGCCCATTTATGTCATGTTGTATGCGACTGCCATAGTCTTCTTCTGTTTCTTTTATACGGCTCTGGTTTTCAATAGCCGTGAAACTGCGGAAAATTTGAAGAAAAGCGGTGCATTTGTTCCTGGTATTCGTCCTGGTGATAACACTGCCAAGTACATTGACAAGATTTTGTTGAGATTGACGTTTGTTGGGGCTATCTACATTACCTTGGTGTGCTTGCTGCCTGAGTTTTTGATTCTGAAGTACAACGTTCCGTTTTACTTCGGCGGTACTTCACTGCTGATTATTGTGGTGGTGACCATGGATTTCATGGCACAAGTTCAAAATTATTTGATGTCACAGCAATATGAATCACTGCTTAAAAAAGCTAACTTTAAGGCTTCTTGAGGTTAACTATGGCAAAAGATGATGTGATTCAGATGCAAGGTGAGATTGTTGAAAATCTCCCAAACGCAACTTTCCGGGTGAAACTCGAGAATGGGCATGTTGTGCTGGGTCATATCTCTGGGAAAATGCGAATGCACTATATTCGAATTCTGCCTGGCGATAAAGTAACGGTAGAGTTGACCCCCTACGACTTGAGTCGGGCACGTATTGTGTTTCGGGCTAAGTAGTTTTATTCATCAGAAATTGTTTAGGAGAACGCAATGAAAGTTTCTGCTTCGGTAAAAAAGATTTGCCGTAATTGCAAAATTATTCGACGCAAGGGTGTTGTGCGTGTGATCTGTACAGATCCCCGGCATAAACAGCGTCAGGGTTAAGCGCAAGAGTTATAGAGGACCAAAATGGCACGTATCGCTGGTATTAATATTCCCCCGCAGCAGCACGCTGAGATTGGCTTGACCGCAATTTTTGGTGTTGGTCGGAGTCGCGCTCGCAAGATTTGTGAATCATGCGGCATTGACTACTCCAAAAAAATCAAGGATCTCTCTGATAGCGAGCTTGAAAAAGTTCGTGATGAGGTATCTAAGTTCACCATCGAGGGTGATCTTCGTCGTGAGACCACGATGAATATTAAGCGCTTGATGGATATTGGTTGCTATCGTGGTTTCCGCCATCGCCGTGGTCTTCCGCTGCGTGGCCAGCGTACCCGTACCAACGCGCGCACACGCAAGGGCCCTCGTAAAGCAGCGGCTTCGCTCAAGAAATAAACGGTTCTGAAAGATCACTATGGCTAAAGCACCTGCTAATAACGCATCTCAGCGTGTCCGCAAAAAAGTACGCAAGAATGTTGCGGACGGTATTGCACACGTTCACGCTTCGTTTAACAACACCATCATCACCATCACCGATCGTCAAGGCAATTCCTTGTCATGGGCATCGTCGGGTGGACAAGGTTTCAAAGGCTCACGTAAATCAACACCTTTTGCAGCTCAAGTAGCTTCTGAGGTTGCTGGTCGTGCAGCGATTGAGCAGGGCATCAAGAACCTGGATGTTGAAATCAAAGGCCCAGGTCCTGGGCGTGAATCTTCGGTTCGCGCGTTGGCGGCCTTGGGTATTCGCATCAACATGATTGCTGATGTGACTCCAGTGCCCCACAACGGTTGCCGCCCACAAAAGCGTCGTCGTATCTAATTTTACCAAGCCCACCGCCATGACCTCAGTGGGTTGTGGCTCCTGCGCTTCGCGCAGCAGATGATCAAAAGGAAACTCAAGTGGCACGTTATCTCGGCCCCAAGGCCAAACTTTCACGCCGTGAAGGCACCGATTTGTTTCTCAAGAGCGCTCGTCGCTCCATTGGTGACAAAGCTAAGTTCGACTCCAAACCCGGGCAACATGGTCGTACTTCCGGTGCCCGCACCTCTGATTATGGAACGCAGCTGCGCGAAAAACAAAAAGTCAAGCGCATGTATGGCATTCTTGAAAAGCAGTTCCGTCGTTATTTCGAAGAAGCCGATCGACGCAAGGGCAACACCGGTGCCAATCTTCTTGGGCTGCTCGAAAGCCGGTTGGATAATGTGGTATATCGCATGGGCTTTGGCTCAACACGTGCGGAATCGCGTCAATTGGTTTCGCATAAGGCTATTCTGGTCAATGGCAAATCAGTAAACATTCCCTCTTTTATGGTCAAAGTTGGTGATGTGATTGCTGTGCGTGAAAAATCAAGCAAACAGACCCGTATTGTTGAAGCTTTGCAATTGGCTCAGCAAGTCGGCATGCCGGCTTGGGTTGATGTCAATGCTGACAAGGCTGAAGGAGTGTTCAAGTCCGTGCCTGATCGTGACCAGTTTGCAGCTGATGTGAATGAGTCTCTGATCGTTGAGTTGTACTCACGTTGATTTGATTCACTGGTTTTTGTTCTTGCTGTGAAGGCCATGCTTGGCCTTCTGGCGTTTATCAGCCTTACCGATGTAACGAGTCGGGGGTATTGAGAGGGTTAATTCATGCAAAGTAGTTTACTGAAGCCAAAAGCAATTCATGTGGAGCAGCTCAGCCCCAATCGGGCGAAAGTTGTGCTTGAACCCTTTGAGCGTGGCTATGGCCATACGCTTGGGAATGCTTTGCGTCGCGTGCTGTTGTCGTCCATGCCGGGATACGCGCCGACAGAGGTGACGATCGCGGGTGTTCTGCATGAATACTCATCCATTGATGGTGTCCATGAAGATGTTGTCAATATTTTGTTGAACCTCAAAGGTGTGGTGTTCAAACTTCACAACCGTGATGAAGTGACCTTGAGTTTGCGCAAAGATACCGAAGGTGTCGTTTGCGCACGCGACATTCAAACCCCACATGATGTCGAAATCATCAATCCGGATCATGTCATCGCGAATCTCGCCCAAGGTGGTCGGCTGGACATGCAAATTAAGGTCGAAAAAGGCCGTGGCTATGTGCCCGGAACCATGCGGATTCACGGTGACGAGGCTACCAAATCCATTGGTCGTATCGTGCTTGACGCGTCATACTCGCCAGTTCGTCGCGTCAGTTATACGGTTGAGAGCGCACGTGTTGAGCAACGCACCGACCTCGACAAACTCATTGTTGACATTGAAACCAATGGTGCCATCACAGCCGAAGATGCGGTGCGGGCATCCGCCAAAATTCTGGTTGAGCAACTGGCGGTCTTCGCTCAACTTGAAGGTGGCGAAGTCGATGCGATTGTTTCGTCTTCATCCCGTAGCAGTTCACAATTCGACCCAGTGCTATTGCGTCCGGTTGATGAGCTTGAACTCACAGTTCGCTCGGCGAATTGCTTGAAAGCTGAAAATATTTACTACATCGGCGATCTGATTCAACGCACTGAGAATGAACTTCTGAAAACTCCGAATCTGGGCCGCAAGTCTCTTAACGAGATCAAAGAAGTCTTGGCTTCCCGTGGACTTACTTTAGGTATGAAGCTGGAAAGCTGGCCTCCAGCCGCACTGGAAAAACGTTAATTTTTAACCACGCAAATGGCAGTACCTTGTACGGCTGCCGTAAATCAAACTGAGGAAATAATATGCGTCACGGACTTGGCTTGCGAAAACTTAATCGGACATCTTCTCATCGTTTGGCGATGCTCCGTAACATGATGAACTCTTTGATTGCTCACGAAGTCATTAAA
>JAVHPS010000263.1:0-7337 GCA_036170715.1 Rhodoferax sp.
CGGGCGAGTTTGGCGGCGACGTGAGCCACCTGAACCTGCACAAAACCTTCTGCATTCCGCACGGCGGCGGTGGCCCTGGCGTGGGCCCGGTGTGCGTGGTGCAAGACCTGGTGCCGTTTTTGCCGGGCAAGGGCGTGGGAGCTATTTCAGCAGCCCCCTTGGGCAATGCTTCGGTGCTGCCCATTTCATGGATGTATGCCCGCATGATGGGGGCCGCTGGCTTGCAAGCCGCCACCGAAGTGGCCATTTTGAGCGCCAACTACATCAGCGCGCGCCTTGCGCCCTACTACCCCACGCTTTACACCAGTGTGCCGGTGGGTGACCAACCGGGTCGTGTGGCGCACGAGTGCATTCTGGACCTGCGCCCGCTGAAGGACCGCAGCGGGGTTGGCGCAGAAGACGTGACCAAGCGCTTGATGGACTATGGTTTTCATGCGCCCACGCTGAGCTTTCCAGTGCCCGGCACGCTGATGGTAGAGCCCACCGAGAGCGAAACCTTGGCTGAACTGGATCGCTTCATCGATGCCATGATCGCCATCCGGGGCGAGATCGCACGGGTCGAGTCCGGTGAATGGCCGCGTGACAACAACCCCCTGGTAAACGCCCCGCACACCGCTGCAGCGCTACTGGAATCAGAGTGGGTTAAGCCCTATTCACGAGGGCTGGCGGCGTTTCCGGTGTCTGATCTGAAAGCCAGCAAATACTGGCCACCGGTGGGGCGCATCGACAACGTTTATGGCGACCGCAACCTGGCTTGCAGCTGCCTGGTGGTGAAAGACTAAGGGCTTGGAGCGGCCTGACGCAGCCCCAGCGTCAGGCGTGCTGGCCGCGTCCGCTCAAATCAGCCAGCTGTTCGCTGGAACTCTCCAGCCGACTGGCCAAAATGCCGGCAATGTTGCGGTAAATGATGTGCGCGCTTTCCGGCACGGTGTCAATTTGGCCACGGTCAAAACGCATCAGCACACAGTTTTGCAACGCCCGCACGGTGGCCGAGCGCATGTGCCGCCCTACCAGCGACATCTCGCCAAAACTGTGGCCAGCACCCAGACGCGCCAACTCAACCACTTGGGTTGACGCGTTTTTTTCAACCCGCACCTCGCCGCTGATCAGGACAAAAAAAGAATCGCCCAACTCGCCTTGCTGACACACCACGGCCCCGGCCTGGACATTGCAATGTTCGGCCAGGGCCAGCGTGCGCAACAGGCAATCGGCTGACATGCCGCTGAAAATCGGCACGCGCTGTTTGATCTTCTGCACCAGCGCCGGGTCCAATGTGAAGGACACCGGGCGTGGCAAGACCTCAGCGCGAACATTTTCCGCCGCCATCTGGACGATCAAGGGGTCGATCTTCATGATTCAACATCGTAGTCCATTGCCAGCCCACCACTGCGCAGGATTTTTTGCGCCGCTGCTTGCCGCAGCACACCGGCTTGGGGGACAACCAACGTCAAGCGTTGCTTGGCACGCGTGATGCCGGTGTAAAGCAGCTCGCGCGTGAGCACCGGGGCCATGGTATCTGGCAAGACCAGCACCACGTGCTCAAACTCGGAGCCTTGCGATTTGTGCACGGTCATGGCAAACACGGTTTCGACCGCATCCAGGCGGCTGGGCAGCACCCAGCGCAACTGTGTGCCCTGGGCAAAAGCCACGCGCAGACCCTGAGGTGTGGGCAGGCACAGACCCACATCGCCATTCATCAGATTCAACGCATAGTCGTTGCGTGTGACCATCACCGGACGGCCGGCGTACCAACCCTCAAGCGGCACACCCAAAGCCCGTGCCAGAGCCCGGTTCAACGCGACCACGCCCCACGGCCCTTCGCGCAGCGCACACAACACCTGAAAGCGGCCCAGCGATGCCAGCAGCGTCTGCGCGGCTGCAGCGTCAACGCCAGGCAAGGGCTGCAACGCAGCGGCCTCCCCGCGCGGTGCCGTTCCCGACTCGGCACGGTCGGCCGCCATGGCAGCCAGGGCGGCCAACGCCGCCTGCCAGGCACTGCGCACCAGCTCGGCCAGCTGGGAATCAAGGGCTGAGGCGGGCTCCAGCCGGGTCACGCTGGTCTGAGCCTGGAACGACCAGCGCGGTGCAGCACACCACAAATCTGCCACAGGCGTGCGTGCACCGGCATTGACGGCGCTGGCCCATTGGCCAATCAGGCTGTCGGCGGCAAAACGGTGGCTGTGGCGCAGCATCACGGTCTGCTGCGCCAAGTCTGCACCGCTGCCGGCCCAGGCGCTGACATCTTCGCCGCTGTGGGTTTGCAACCACTGCACCGTGTCGGCGTTGTAGCCACCCTGCTCTGCGCCCTGGCACAGTTGCCCCATGACGGCACCCGCCTCCACCGAAGCCAGCTGGTCTTTGTCACCCAGCAAAATCAGGCTGGCGCGCAGGGGCACAGCGGCCAGCAGGCGTGCCATCAGTTCCAGGTCGATCATCGAAGCCTCGTCCACCACCACCACATCGAGTGCCAGGGCGGGTGCGGCGGCAGTATCGAAACTGGAGCGCACTTGCAGCAATTTGTGCAGAGTTTGGGCCTGGGTGGGCAGGTGTGCCTGCATCAGGGTGGGCAACTTTTGCAAGGCCTGGGCCATGGACTCGCCCAGGCGTGCGGCCGCCTTGCCAGTGGGTGCGGCCAGTGCCATGCGCAGCGGCGGTGCCATGCCTGCCCGCTGCGACTGCAACAGTGCCAACAGCCGCACCACGGTAGTGGTTTTACCCGTGCCGGGGCCACCGGTGATGAGGGTCAGGCCAGCGCGTGCGGCCAGGGCACAGGCCACTTTTTGCCAGTCGGGCGCAGAGCCCGCCAGCGGCGTGCCAAACAAGCTGTCCAGCGCCGGTTTCAACCCCTCGGGCACGACACGTGGCAGCGCCAGGCGCGCCAGAATCGAGGCACGGATGGCCTGCTCGGCCTGCCAGTTGCGACGCAAATACAGGCGCGTGCCCTCCAGCACCAGGGGGCTGCCCACACCCTGCGCCCACGGCAGGCTGGGCGCAGCGGCAGGCAAATCAGTGGGCAACAGGGCTTGCAGGCGTGCGTCCCAGCCCAGCGTGGCCACGCCATGTTGTGCCCATAGCGTCAAATCCAGGCAGGCATGGCCGCGGCCATATTGGTGGCTGGCCAAGGCCGCCAGCAGGGTGTGGCGCGCATCGGCACTGGGTTGGGTTTGCTGCAGCAAGCGGGCAAAAGCCGCGTCCAGCGCGGTCAAGGGCAAGGCGCTGGGCGCTGCATCCCCGAGCGTGGCTGCGCCGGCCATGGGCGAGGCTGTAAGTGGCATGTGATCGGGTGCGCCCGTCATGGCAAGTCTGAGGTGGGTTGAGGTTGGATTTGGGGTGGGGTTTGGGACAGGGCCGCATCCAGCGCGTGAATCAACTGATGGGGTGGGTTCAAGGCCAGCAGGCCGCCGCCGGGTTGATCGACCCCGCGCACAAACCAGTACAGCGCCCCGCCCAAGTGCTGGGCCAGGTCGTAACCCGGCAGGCGGCTTTTGAGCAGACGGTGCAGCGCCAGCAAGTACAACACGGCCTGCACGTCGTAACGGTGCGCCAGCATGGCCGCTTGCAGGGTGGTGGGCGCATAGTCGGGCAGGCGGTTGGATTTGTAGTCCAGCACGTAGTAGCGCCCTTGGTGCTCAAACACCAAATCCATGAACCCGGTCAGCAAGCCCTCCAGCGTGCGCGGCTGCAAGGCGGCGCGGGGCATGGCGGGCCACACGGCCTGGCAGATGCGCTGGTCCAGCCAGGCACTGCCCAGATGCCGCACCGGCAGGGTAAAGCCCATTTCCGGCCAGTAAGCACGCACTTCAAATGCTCCTAAATAAATAGCTACATGCCCTTTATTCGTAAGGGCCAGAGGCCAATTTGTCGTGATGATTTGCGACACCCAGCGGGACAACAGGGCTTGCTGTTCAGGTGCTAATGCCAGGCGCTGGCTGGCACGTGTCAGCTGGGCCGACCAGGCACTGCACACGCTGGCAGCCTGCGCAGCAACCGGAACCGCGGCATCAGCCGCATCAGTCGGGTCTGCCGCCTGAGCCGCTGGCCAGCCGTGTTCGGCCTGCCACTGCAACAAGTCATGCAGCAGCGTGCCGTAGCGCGCACCCGCCGGAAAGGCATTGAAGCGCAGCTCTGGCAGCAGCAAATCAGGGCCACCCACAGTGGATTCGGGTGGCAGCAGCGGCACGTCCTGGCTGTCGAGCTGGGCATCGGCCACGCGGTCGTCACGCGGACCCGCCAGGCTGGCAGCAGCATCGAGGTCGCGCGTCAGGGCACTGAAGCTGGCGCTCCACCAATGCCGCAGCAGCACGCGCTGTGCCACCCGCGCGCCTTGCAACGCCTTGGGGCACAGGGTAGGCAGGTAGACCCGGTCACTGGCGGGCGGAGCGGTTTGCACGGCAATGTCGGCACACGCCCAGGTGGCCAGACGTTGCACCAGATCATCGGGGCGGCTGCGCCCGAGCAGTTGGGACAAAGCACTTTGGACGGTGGGCTTGTCACCATCCACATCCCCGCCGAGCTGCGCCACGCCCAGCCACAGGGCGCGTTGCGCCCGGGTCAGAGCCACGTATACCAGGCGAATGTCCTCGGCCAGACGTTCCGTTTCTGGGCGCTCACTGTCTTTCTTCTCGGCGCTGTAGTTGGACAGGAACGGTAAAAAAACCAGCGGGTATTGCAACCCTTTGGCTTTGTGCAGGGTTACCACTTGCACCAGTTCAGCGTCGCTTTCCAGGCGCAACTGCGCGGCCTCGGCACGGGCTGCGGGGCGGCGCATTTGAAGCTGTAGATAGCGCAACAAAGCGCCCTCACCTTGCAGCGTGGTGCTGGCGGTTTGCAACAGCTCACCCAGGTGCAACACGTTGGTCAAGGCACGCTCACCCACTGCGCCTTGCGCCAACAGCCGTTGCGCCAGGGCCTGGTCATGCAACACGCGGTGCAGCATGGGCAACACGCCCTGGGTGCGCCAGAGCTGCTGCCAGCCCAGGAAGCGCTCCACCTGCGCGTCCCACGCCACTTCGTCGCTCAACAAGGCATCCAGCTCAGGCCAGCTCAAGCCCCACAGGCGGGTGCTCAGAGCCGCGCGCAGCAAACGCGTGTTGGCGGGCTGGGTCACGGCACGCAGCACGCGCCACAGGTCTTGCGCCTGGGGCGAAGCCAGCACACTGTCGTGTTCGGACAAATACACACTGCGCACGCCACGCGCGGCCAGCGCCTGGCGGATGGCAGCGGCCTCATAGCGGTTGCGCACCAACACCGCCATGTCACCAGGCTGTGCCGCCTGCGACTGCAGCAGCGCCACCATTTGGCTGGCAAACACCGCCGCCAGGTGCGCCATGAAGTGCGGCCGGGTGGGCGTTTTGTCAAACGGCGCGTGCCACACCGTCATGGCCACTTGCGGCTGGCCATTGACCTGCAGCGGCATCACATGGGGGTTGCTGGCAGTGACGGGAACAAACGGCACGTCACCAAAGGGTGCGTTGGCGCTCAGAAAAATGTGGTTGACGGCCTGCACCAGCCCGGCCGTGGCGCGGTGGTTGCCCGACAGGGTGTAGATGCCCTGTGCTTGCGTGCGGGCCTGCAAATAAGTGGCCAGGTCGGCTCCACGAAAGCTGTAAATGGCTTGCTTGGGGTCACCAATCATGATCAAGCCGCCGTTGATCAAGCGCTGACCGCTGTAAATTTTGGCAAGACTACCAAACTGCCAGGGGTCGGTGTCTTGAAATTCGTCCACCAGTGCCACCGGGTATTGCGCGGCAATGGCAGCCGCCAGTCGGCCGTCTGGTGCTTGCAGGGCGTGGTACAGGTTTTGCAGCAGGTCAGAAAAATCAAATTGCGCCGCTTGCTGCTTGGTTCGCTGGTAGGCGGCGCTGACTTCAACGCCAGCGTGTGCCAGCAGCGCCTCGGCCACCGCAGGCTGTTGCGTCAGGTGATCGCACAGGGTTTGCAAGCACTCAAACACCGGCATGTGGCCCGCCTCAGCCCAGCCCGCGGCCACCAGGGTGCTGCGCGTGAAACGTTGCAAGGTTTTCAGCGCCATGTCGTCGCCCTGCGCCCAAGCGGCCATCTGGTTGAGCCAGCCCGGCAAATGGTTGGATGCATAGCCTTTGAGCTGTTTGCGGTCTTTGGCTTGCTGCACGCTTTCTGCCACTGCATCGTTCCAGGCGGCGCGTGCCGGCGCTTGCAACGCATCGCGTTGTTGTTGCCAGCATGACCATTGCGCCAGCACCACATCCGGAGGAGTGAACGGCGACGTTGGCGGCACCGGAGCGCGCTCAGTCACACGCCAGCGGTTCTGCAGCTGGGTCAACAACGCTTGTGGCGTGTCGGCCAGACCGTCCAGCGCCGCCACGGTGTCGGCGTTCAAGGCATAAAACCAGGTGCGCCAGTAGTCTTGCACGGCGGTCAACTTGAGCTGTTCGCTGTCTTCCACCCGGGTCTGGGTGAACAGGCTGGCGCTGTCAAAGGCGTGGGTTTTGAGCATGCGGCTGCTCCAGCCATGGATGGTGAAGATGGCGGCCTCGTCCATCCACTGCGCAGCCAAATCCAGGCGCGTGGCGCATTGCGGCCAGCTGGCCGGCTCAAGCTGTTGCCCCAGGGTGTGCAAAAAGTCGTCGGCCAGGGTGGCATCGCCGGTTTGAAAATATTTGGCAGCACTGGCCAGCCGCGCCCGGATGCGCTCGCGCAGTTCGGCGGTGGCCGCGTCGGTGAAGGTCATGACCAGGATTTGCGGCGGATACAAGCCCGGGCCGGGCTGCACCGCGCCCGGCGCATGCCCCAGCACCAGCCGCACATACAACGCCGCCAGCGTCCAGGTTTTGCCTGTGCCTGCCGAGGCCTCGATCAGCTGCAAGCCGGTCAGCGGCAGCGTCAGGGGGTTCAGGGGCTGGGTGGGTTGTGAAGCGCTCATGACGAAGTAACTGTGTTCTTTGGTGCGACCCAGACCAGTAGATCCCCATAAAGTTCATCCGCCCAGTGCGGCAAACCTGCAGCGATGTCGTCATAGCAGTCAAAGGCGCGCTGCAGGTAGGCCGACTGCGCCCACTCACCGTCAAAGCTTGTACCGGGCTGGGTCTCAAACACGGCACGGGCATCAAGGTGGGGGTCTTTGCCGGGTTTGCCGGGCGGCAAAGTTGCATTGGCGGCCTGGCGTTGCAGGTAGGCCCAAGCCGTTTTGCAGGCCACTGGCAGCGGCGCGGCCCAGGCTTGGCGGTAGGCGTGCATGAACCTTGACAGCACATCGTGCGCAGCGTCGGCAGCCATTGGTAACAGAACGACTTCACCGTCCACACCCACCAGCACACTGGTCAGCGGCAGGCCGCTGGCACAACCGGCCAGATGGCGCA
>JAVHPS010000264.1:0-7322 GCA_036170715.1 Rhodoferax sp.
AACCTGAATGACATCAAGGGCCAGCTGGACCCCAACATCATCAGCCTGGCCTTTGTGTTTTTACTGATTGGCTATGGCACCAAGATTGGCATGGTACCCTTGCACAGCTGGTTGCCTGATGCCCATGCCGAAGGCCCCACACCGGTCTCTGCGGTGCTGTCGGGTTTGCTGCTCAATGTGGCCATGTATGCGGTGCTGCGTTGCAAGGTGCTGACTGATGGCGCTTTAGGCAGCAACATGGCGGGTCAGTTGATGATGGGTTTTGGTTTGCTCTCGGTCACCGTAGCCGCGTTTTTTCTGTCGCGGCAAAAAGATGTCAAGCGCATGTTTTCGTATTCCAGCATCGAGCACATGGGCATGATCACCTTTGCCTTTGGCATGGGCGGGCCGGTTGCCAACTTTGCCGGCTTGCTGCACATGACGGTGCATTCTCTGGTCAAGTCGGCTATTTTCTTCACGGTAGGCCACGCCACGCAAAAGGCCGGCACACAGGTCATGAGCGAGATTCGGGGCCTCATCAAAGTCAATCCAACCGTGGGCTGGGGGCTGATGCTGGGTGTCATGGCGATTCTGGGCATGCCACCCTTTGGTGTGTTTGCCAGCGAATTTTTGATTCTGACCACCGCCATGCGTGAGCAACCCTGGGCTGCGCCGTTTTTGTTTTTGGCGTTGGGCGTGGCTTTTGCATCGATTCTGATTCGGGTCTTGCCCATGGTGTTTGGCGACACCACGCTCAAACCCCTGGCACATCCACCGGCCTTGGTGCCGGTGTTTGTGCACTTGATGTTGGCGCTGGTGTTTGGGTTGTACATTCCGTCCTACCTGAATGGCTGGTATGTGCAAGCGGCCAGTATGTTGGGAGGCTGAAGGCATGCAAATACCTGGGCTTGAGCTTGAATTTACCGCGTTGCCTGCCCCGGTGCCGGTGTGGCATGCCGAAGTGAACACGGCACAGTGGCAGGCCGCTGCGTCTGCGGTGCGTGACGAGGGGGGCCGCCTGTTGGCGTTGTGGGCCGGGCCGATGCCGCACCACGGTGCAGAAGTTGAACCCCATCAAGACAAAGCGTGCATGTGTGCGGTTTATGTCACGCTTGATGGGGCATTCTGGTTGTCTTTGCCCTTGGTAGACCAGGATAGGCGCTGGACTTACCCCGACCTTTCCCCGGTGTTTCCAGCGGCAGTACGCATGCAGCGCGCAGCAGCCGATTTGTCGGGCGTGTCAGCACTTGGCGCGCAAGATCTGCGCCCCTGGCTCAACCATGGGGCCTGGGCTGCAGACTACTGGCCGTTGCAGCAAGATGCGCGTCATTTACCAGCCCCTGCACCGACCGTGCTGCAGGATTATCCGTTTGTGCGGGTGGAAGGCGACGGCGTGCACGAAATTGCAGTTGGCCCGGTGCATGCGGGCATCATCGAGCCGGGGCATTTCCGCTTTTCCGTTGTGGGCGAAAAAGTGCTGCGGTTGGAACAGCGCCTGGGCTACACCCACAAAGGTATTGAGCAACGCATGACGCAGATGGAGCCGTTGCAGGCCCATCGCTTGGCTGGACGGGTGTCGGGCGACTCCACCGTGGCCTACGCCTGGGCCTACAGCATGGCGCTGGAATCGGCGTGCCAAACCAGCATTCCAGCGCGTGCGGCCTGGTTGCGTGCCGTCATGCTGGAGCGCGAACGGGTGGCCGCACACCTGGCTGACCTCGGAGCCCTGGGCAATGATGCGGCGTTTGCCTTTGGCCTGGCGCAGTTTTCAAGACTGCGTGAAGACTGGCTGCGGGTCTCCAAAACTGTGTTCGGACACCGGCTGATGATGGACTGCATCATCCCCGGTGGCGTGGGGGTGGACCTGGACCGTGCCCAGCGTGACTTGTTGCTGCACCAGTGCGATGCGGTTGAGCAGGAAGTGCACACGCTATTTGGCATTTATGAGGCCCATGCCGGGCTGCAAGACCGTTTCATGACCGCTGGACGCGTGGAGCCAGAATTGGCTTCAAGGCTCGGCTTGACCGGCCTGGCCGGGCGTGCCAGCAGCCAGGCCTGGGACCTGCGTTGTGATCATCCCTTTGAACCCTACAGTGGTTTGCAAGTGGCCATGGCCACCCACCACAACGGTGATGTGGCGGCGCGTGTTTTGGTGCGGTTTGACGAAGTGTTCGAGTCCATGCGCTTGCTGCGTGGCATGCTGGCCAACATGCCTGTGGGGTCGGTATCGTGCGCGCTGACGTTACCCAAGCAAGCCGCGCGCGGCGCGGGTTGGGTCGAAGGTTGGCGAGGCGAAGTGTGGGTCAGCCTGGAATTGGCTGGTGCAGACCAGGGGCATCTCATCCGGCGCTGCCATCTGCACGACCCATCGTGGCAAAACTGGCCGGTGCTCGAGCATGCCATCATGGGCAACATCGTCCCTGACTTTCCGCTCATCAACAAGTCCTTCAATTTGAGCTACTCAGGGCAAGATCTATGATCTGGAAAATTGTGCAACAGGTCACCCGCCATGGCATCCGCAGTGAGCCTGCGCCTGATATTGGCGCGCCAGCGCAACTGGAGGCTGCGCGCATTCAGACCGATCTGTTGGAGATTCTGGGTCAAGCCCTGACCATTCGGTTGGTGGATGCCGGTTCTTGCAACGGCTGCGAACTTGAAATCAACGCCCTGGGTAACCCTTACTACAACATTGAAGGCCTGGGAATCAAATTTGTCGCCAGCCCACGCCACGCCGACCTGTTGCTGGTGACCGGACCGGTCTCACGTCATATGGAAACGGCCCTGAAACGCACGTTTGATGCCACACCTGAGCCCAAACTGGTGGTGGCGGTGGGCGATTGTGGCTGCGATGGGGGCATCTTCGGCGAGAGCTACGCCAGCTGTGGCCGGGTTGCCAATGTGATCCCGGTCGATGAAACCATCCCCGGCTGTCCACCACCACCGCTGGAGATTTTGCGCGGTATTCTGAAGGCGGTGCGACGGCGGGTGCAGTAAAGCAGGCCCAGCAAGCCACCCTTTTACAATCCTGTTATGTTAGCCAAACGCATCATCCCCTGCCTTGACGTGACCGGTGGTCGCGTCGTTAAAGGTGTTAATTTTGTTGAACTTCGCGATGCCGGTGACCCGGTCGAAATTGCCGCGCGCTACAACGAGCAAGGGGCCGACGAGCTCACTTTTCTGGACATCACCGCCACCAGCGATGGCCGTGATCTGATTCTGCACATCATCGAAGCGGTGGCCAGCCAGGTATTCATTCCGCTCACGGTGGGCGGTGGCGTGCGCACCGTGGATGACGTGCGACGCCTGCTCAATGCCGGGGCCGACAAGACCAGCTTCAATTCGGCCGCAATTGCCAACCCGCAGGTGATCCGTGATGCTTCAGGCAAATACGGCGCGCAGTGCATTGTGGTAGCGATTGATGCCAAACGCCGTGTCGGTGACGATCTTGGGCGCATGGACGCACAAGGTCAGCCACTGGGCGCTGGTTGGGACGTGTACAGCCACGGCGGACGCAAAAACACAGGTCTCGATGCCCTGACCTGGGCGCGGCAGATGGCCGATTTTGGCGCTGGTGAAATCTTGCTCACCAGCATGGACCGTGATGGCACCAAAGCCGGTTTTGATCTGGAGCTGACCCGTGCCGTGAGCGACGCGGTCAGCGTGCCGGTGATTGCCTCCGGCGGAGTTGGCAACCTGGATCACCTGGCCGATGGCATTCAGCTCGGACGTGCCGATGCGGTGCTGGCCGCCAGCATCTTCCACTATGGTGAGTTCACGGTGGCGCAGGCCAAGGCACGGATGGCTGAGCGTGGCATTCCGGTCAGGTTTTAATTTCAAGCATTTTATGTCTCTAGCCCTTATGAATAGTGCGTAAGGAGCTATTTAATTTATAGCATATATCTTTTCTCGCAAAACCTATGAACTGGTTAGACACCCTCAAATGGGACGAACAAGGCTTGATTCCGGCCATTGCGCAAGAGCAAGGCAGCAACGATGTGCTGATGATGGCCTGGATGAACCGCGAGGCGCTGCAAAAGACCGCTGAACTGGGGCGTGCGGTGTATTTCAGCCGATCGCGCAACAAGCTGTGGTTCAAGGGCGAAGAATCCGGCCATGTGCAAACCGTGCATGAAATCCGTGTTGACTGTGATGCCGATGTGGTGTTGCTCAAGGTCACGCAAACCGGCCACACCCCCGGCCTGGCCTGTCACACCGGACGGCACAGTTGTTTTTACCGGGTGTATGACAATGGCGACTGGAAAACCGTTGACCCGGTCTTGAAAGACCCCCAAACCATTTATAAAAGCTGATGCACACCGAAACCAATTCTGCCGATGCCCTGGCGGCGCTTGCCGCCGTGGTTGAGTCACGCCTGCCCGCCCATGGTGGTGACCCTGAAGCCAGCTACGTCGCGCGGCTGCTGCATAAAGGCCCAGACGCGTTTTTGAAAAAAATTGGAGAAGAAGCCACCGAGGTGGTGATGGCCGCCAAGGATGCCGACCACGGCGGCGATAAATCCAAAATTGTGTACGAAGTGGCAGACCTGTGGTTTCACAGCATGATTGCGCTAGCGCATTACGGCTTGCGTCCGGCCGACGTGATCGCCGAGCTGCAACGCCGTGTGGGTACCAGTGGACTGGAAGAAAAAGCCCTGCGCAAGGTCAAAGCGCGCGAAGCGCTTGAAACGAAAGCTGTGTCATGACCGATGATTTCACCCGGGCTTCTCAACCCACCCAGGAACTCGGCGCGCTGGACGTTCAAACCCTTAACGGTTTGAACGCCTGGGGCACAGTCAGCTATGTGTTGCACTTGGTGGTGGCCGTGGCGGCCTTGGTGCCTGGTGCGCAAGCCGGCCCAGTGCTGCTGTTGGTGGCCCTGGTCATTGATTTGGTCAAGCGGGGTGATGCGGTGGGTACCTGGCACGCGTCGCACTTTCGCTGGCGCATCCGCACGGTGCTGATCGCCGGTTTTCTGTACCTGGTGACCGCGCCGCTGTGGTTGCTGTTGCTGTTGCCGGGCTGGTTGGCATGGCTGGCCATTTCAATTTGGTTTTTGTACCGCATCGTCACCGGCCTGGTGCGTTTGAACAAGGGTTTACCGATGGAGATAGCCGCATGATTGAGCACGTTGTAGCGCACGACCCCGATTGCCTGTTTTGCAAGATCATTGCGGGTCAGATTCCGTCCAAGTTGGTCTATCAGGACGACGAGCTGTACGCTTTTCATGACATCCACCCTTGGGCTCCGGTGCATTTTTTGATCATCCCCAAGCTGCACATCCCGTCGATGGCCCTGTTAACCGACGTGCACGCCGCCATGATGGGGCGCATGATGACGCTGATTCCCAAACTGGCGTTGCAAGAAGGCTGCAACCCGTACCCGCAAGGCGGCTTTCGGATGCTGGCCAATACTGGCGCTGAGGGTGCGCAAGAGGTGCATCACCTGCATGTGCATGTGATGGGTGGGGCGCGGCCCTGGTTACGGGGTTAATTCGTTGACATGGGCGCGCTCGCAGCGGCCCGCCGCTTAAAATCTAATCATTCGTTAGGAGACCATCATGGGTTCATTTTCTATTTGGCACTGGTTGATCGTTCTGTTGATCGTCATCATGGTGTTTGGCACCAAAAAGCTCAAAAACATTGGCAGCGACCTTGGGGGTGCGGTCAAGGGTTTCAAAGAAGGCATGAAAGAGGGCAACACCACACCTGAAGACAAATCGACTGCAGCCACGTCCCAGGTGGCCAATGGCGCAGTTGCGGCTGAAGCCACCACAATCGACGTGCAAGCCAAGCAAAAGTCCTGATGATTGATCTGGGTATCTCCAAGCTGGCAATGATTGGTGCAGTCGCACTGATCGTCATCGGCCCGGAAAAACTGCCCCAGGTGGCACGTACCGTGGGAGCCTGGATTGGCAAGGCACAGCGTTATGTGAGTGATGTCAAGGCCGAGGTCAATCGCTCCATGGAGCTCGACGAGCTCAAGAAGATGAAAGACACGGTTGAAAACGCGGCCAAAGATGTGAGTCAGTCGATTCAGACCAACGCCGCCGATTTCGAGCAATCATGGGCAGAGGCCACCAGCGAAGCGTCCGGTGACGCGTCTGGCAGCAGCACGGATTACCAAATTTCACTGCCGCCACCGGAATACCACCACCCCAAGAAAAACTGGCGGCTGAAACAAGGTGCTACACCTAACTGGTACAAAGCCCGCGCCGGGGTGCGTACCAAAGCTTTGTCAGGTGCAGCGCGCGTGGCACGTTTTCGGCCAACCACATTCAATTGATGTCAGACACCCCTAAAAAAGAAGACGAGTTGGCTGGTACTGAACAGCCGTTTGTGGCGCACCTGATCGAGTTGCGTGACCGCTTGGTCAAGGCGGTCTTGGCTGTGGCCGTGATGGCCGTGGTGCTGGGGATTTATCCCGGGCCGGCGGCTTTGTATGACCTGATGGCTGCACCCTTGGTGGCCCACCTGCCCAAAGGGGCCACCATGATTGCCACCTCGGTCATTTCACCGTTCATGGTACCGCTCAAGGTGTTGCTGATGTGCGCCTTTATGCTGGCCTTGCCGCTGGTGCTCTACCAGTTGTGGGCGTTTGTAGCCCCGGGCCTGTATTCGCACGAGAAAAAACTGGTAATGCCCTTGGTGATTTCGAGTACTGTGCTGTTTTTTGCCGGGGTGGCGTTTTGTTACTTTTTTGTTTTTGGCCGGGTGTTTGCATTCATTCAGAGCTTCGCCCCCGCCAGCATCACCGCTTCACCCGACATTGAGGCCTATCTGGGTTTTGTGCTCAACATGTTCCTGGCCTTTGGCATGGCGTTTGAAGTGCCGGTGGTGGTGGTGGTGCTGGCGCGCATGGGCATTTTCAGCATTCAGAAACTGAAGGAATTTCGCGGTTATTTTGTCGTGCTGGCGTTCATCATTGCGGCCATCGTGACCCCGCCCGATGTGGTGTCGCAGTTGGCGCTGGCGATTCCGATGGTCGCTTTGTATGAGATCGGTATTTGGGCGGCACAAATTTTCATCAAGCATACCCAAGCGCCTCAGTCCACTGAGGCATCGCCCTAGCTTACTGTAAAAATATCGATTTAGCCCTTGATTTCATTGGGAAATATGCTATATATTTTGTAGTATTTTTGGATCGAGTGGGGGCTTACTGCGCGGCTGCTCTGGGTTTCGGGCGGACACCGGGAGTCAGCAGCAGTCTGGCTTGGCCAGTGGCGCGTTGTACTTCAAACCTCGTTTCAACCCCGGGTTTGAGCGCTGCCACATGAGACAACAACTCGGCCACGTTGTGAATGGTGTTGCCGTCCACAGCAGTCACCACGTCACCGGGTTTCATGCC
>JAVHPS010000265.1:0-1506 GCA_036170715.1 Rhodoferax sp.
CTGTTCAAGGGCAAGCGCGTGGGCGTGATTGGCGGCGGCAACTCGGGCGTGGAAGCCGCCATTGATCTGGCGGGCATCGTCGAGCACGTGACGCTGATCGAGTTTGACACGCAACTGCGTGCCGACGCGGTGCTGGTGAACAAGCTCAAAAGCCTGCCCAATGTGGCGATCCACCTGAACGCACAAACGACCGAGATCACGGGCGACGGCCAGCGCATGAACGGCCTCACCTTCAAAGACCGCGCCACGGGCGATCTGCACCACCTGGACATGGCCGGTGTGTTTGTGCAGATCGGCCTGGTGCCCAACACCGAGTGGCTCAAAGGCACGCTGGACTTGAGCAACCGGGGCGAGATTGTGGTGGATGCCAAAGGTGCAACGTCATTGCCCGGCGTATTTGCCGCGGGCGATGCCACCACCGTGCCCTACAAGCAAATCATCATCGCCACCGGTGACGGGGCCAAGGCGGCACTGAGCGCGTTTGATTATTTGATGCGGCTGCCGGCGTGAAGCCAAGACAGCGGCGCGTTTTCACAGCAACCGAATGAAGCACCCCACAGGCCGGTGGCTGCCGTAGCCCCGGCCAGCCCCTAGCGGGGAGCATTTTCATTTTTGCGAGTAGAGACCAATCATGTTGCCTTCGGTATCAACGGCCAGGGTGATGAATCCGTACTCGCCGATGGACATTTTTGGGCGCTGAATACTGCCGCCAAACGACTGCACGCGGGCCTCTTCAACGGCACAGTCTTCGCAAGCAAAATAAACGAGGGTGCTGTTGCCACCCGACGGGAAACCCGGCATGTGAACCAGCGCGCCCCCTGCGCCCATCGCGTGCTCATCCATGCCAAAGGCCCACATTTCGATGTCCGGGCTGTTCAGCTTTTCAAGCGTGACCCCCAGCACGCTCTCATAAAACGCCTTGGCGCGGGGCATATCTTGAACGTAGATTTCGAACCAGCAAACGGGATTGTTGCGCATGATGAACTCCGTTTCTTGAAGTGAAGTCAAGCCAATAAATTGCCTTGAAAGGCTAACGCGTCAACTGACGGGCAACCCGATGAACTGCCTTGACCTGCAGCGTTGGCGCGTGGCGAAAGATACTGCAGATCTGACAACGGTGCACCCACGCGCAAAAACCGGACAAATGCCTGACACTGAATGTTCATGATTTGAAAAATACGCAATGGATTGAACATCTTTACGCAGTCAATTGCGTCATTTTGAATTTGCAACCAGACCCAGCGGCAAGATCAGGCGCAACGGTCAATGCGCCTGACCGCCGGGCAACAACTGTTCTGACTCAGGGGCTGGACGCGCTGGCCAGCGCGCCCCTTTAAAATCAGGCTAATTCCCCTTCTTATCACCTTGCGGCATCCGCCCGGATGCCGTTCGCCATTACCCGCACACTTTCATGACCGACACCTTGCAACAACCTGGCCTGAACAGCCTGTCCAAATCGTTTGAACCCGCCGCGCTGGAAGCGCACTGGGGGCCGGAGTGGGAAAA
>JAVHPS010000266.1:0-29378 GCA_036170715.1 Rhodoferax sp.
GCGCCCTGATGGGTTTTGTCTGGGCCATCACACTGCTGACCTACCTGTTGCCGCCTGCCATGGTGTGGGGTAACTTGATCCACGGCACGCTCACGCCCAACCCATCCCGGTTCTTGCTGGTGGCCAGCACCGTGTTCACGCTGGAATTTGCTCTTGCACGGCATTTGTTTTGCCGCTTTGGCTGCGCCGTGGGCCTGTTCCAGAGTCTGGCCTGGATGGCCAACCCGCAGGGCATGGTGGTGGCCTTTGCGCGCGAACGGGCGCGCGAGTGCAAAAGCTGCGACGCACCGCGTGGCTCGGCCTGTGACAACGCCTGCCCCATGCGGCTGAACCCGCGCAACATAAAGCGCATGATGTTTTCGTGTGTGCAGTGCGGCCAGTGCTTGAGCGCGTGCGATGCCACCCAGCACGCGCAGCAGCGCAGCCCATCGTTGCAGTGGCAGGTGGGTGTGGAAGCCTTGCGTGAAACCTTGCGCCAACGCCAGCATGAACAAACGGGGCAGCACTGATGGAAGAGCGGGTCGGGAAATGGTGGCATAGTGCTATTACGTCAATAGCTAATGAAGCTTATTATTCAAGGGCTGTAAGCCTGAAAGACATGCAAAAAACGATCGGCATCGTGTTTCGGGCAGCCGGTGGGGCAGGGGCGGTGCGCATGGCACCTGCCAGCGCGCAAGCCGTGGGCGGGCAACGCCATTGGCTGCAAAAGCTTGCCGGCACCGGGCTCCGTGCCGACTGCGCCCAGTTGGAGCCCGATGTGCTGGCCTTGCCCGCCACGCTGGCCGTGTTTGATGACGTGCAGCTCAACCGCGACTTGTATCTTTGGCTGGCCATGCTGTCGGCGTTTTACCAGCCCAGCGGCCACTGGGTCAGTGACAACCTGCGTGCGACCCAGTCCGCACTGGGGCATTTTCCGGGTTTTACAGCAAGATACCAGGCGCTGTTGCAGGCGCATCTGGCGCAGCGCCCAAGCCCGCGCCAGATGCGCGGCGCTGTGGCACAAGCCGAGTCTGCGGTGCAGTCGGCGTTGCGTGGGCAAGTGGCCAATGACGCGGTGATTGAACCCCGGCAGGTTGCCGCTGTCTGGTTGTGGTTGCGTGCCGGCGCGGCCCACACCGCTGTACCCCATCGTCCCGGCCACGAGCCTGCGGCCGAACCACGCCAGCAGCCTGCCGCGCGCCAGGACGCGCAGCGGCGACACAGCCAAGCCACCGCACACGACCAAAGTCGCAACGCCATGGTGTTGCCGTTTCGCGCCGAGGCGCTGATGTCGTGGAATGAGATGGTGCACGTTAACCGCAGCAGCGACGACGAAGAAGACGGCAACGCCCTGAATGCGGTCAACGACATGGACAAGCTGTCGGTGGCCCCGGACGGGCAAACGCTGGCCGCACGCGTCAAATTTGACCTGGATTTGCCCAGCAGCAGCGCCGACGACATGGCCCTGGGGCCCGGTATGGCGCTGCCGGAGTGGGACTATCGGCGTGGGCTGCTAGTGCCTGACCATTGCCGGGTGCAGGTGATGCAGGCGCAGCATTGCGCGCCGTTCAAACCAACGGCCAGCCTGCGGATCACAGCCAGACAACTGCGCCGCCGCCTGGAAGTGGTGCGCGATGCGCCACGTGCCGTGCATGGCCAGGACAGCGGGGACGACATCGACCTGGATGCCTGGGTGCGCTTTCAGGCCGACCACGCCAACCTGCATGCGCCGTGCAGCGACACCCCGCCCATCTACACGCGACGCGCGCGGCTGGACCGCAGCCTGGCCACACTGCTGCTGGCCGACTTGTCCCTGTCCACCGATGCCTACGCCACGGCACAGGCTCGCGTCATTGATGTGATCCGCGACGCGCTGTTTGTGTTTGGCGAAGCGCTGCAGGCCACAGGTGACCCGTTCGCCATCTGGGGCTTCAGCTCGGTGCGATGCCAGCAGGTGCGCATGCAGCATCTGAAAAATTTTGAAGAACCCTGGTCAGCACCAACCCAGGCGCGTGTTGGTGCCATCAAACCGGGTTACTACACCCGCATGGGGGCGGCCATTCGCTACGCCACGCTGCAGTTGGCACAGCGCCCGGAACGCAAACGCCTGCTGATGCTGCTGACCGATGGCAAGCCCAATGACCTGGATGTGTATGAAGGGCGTTATGGCCTGGAAGACACACGCCAGGCGGTGCGCGAGGCCCATGCTGCGGGGCTGATTGCGTTTTGCGTCACCGTCGACGAAAAAGCCCACGACTACCTGCCGCTGTTGTTTGGACAGAATGGCTATGCCCTGGTGCGCCAGCCGCAAGAGTTGGTCAGGCAGTTGACCAAGGCCTGGTTGATGTTGGCACGCTAAAGTTCTCTAGTTGCCGGTTGGCAAACCGCAGCGGGTGGATGAAGGCGACGGTTGTGGCTGTGCTGGTGTTGATGTTGATGCGGCAGTGCGAGGTGGTGACACCGCGTTCGAGGCTGTCAACCGGTCGCTCCATTCCAGCCAGTCGTCACCAAACAATTCACTGGGGTGTGCGGATCGTTCGTTGGCACAGGCCATGGCGTGGGTAGCGCACAACTGGTCGCAGCCCCAGCAAATGCGTTCTGGGTGCGCTGGATGAATCGGGAATTTGATCGACATGGCCGCCAGATTGTGTCTTCAGCGGGGCACAAGGAAGGTGGACTTTTCAGTCACGACGCGGGTGTCGGCGGGGTCATCGCTGATGATCTCAAATGCAATCGGCGTTGACTTGCTTTGCAGCTCCTGTGCCTGCTGTGCGGGCAAGGCCAGTCGCACCGTGAGCGCGCCGATACCGGCGGGTGCAACGCTGAGCTGGGGCGGCGTACGCACGGTCAGGCCCGGCAGACCACTGACCTGGATGCTGTAGGTGCGCTGTTGCTCCGAGGTATTCATGACCTTCAACCGATACAAATTCTCGATGTCGCCATTGCCAACTTCACGCGCCATGGTGCCCCGGTCGCGAATGATGTCCACCGCAAAGCCTTTGCGTGTGCTCAAACCACCAATGAACAGGCTGGCCATCAGCAGGAACAAGAAGCCATAAACCCAAACCCGGGGTCGCCATGTGCGACGCAGCATCTGGCGCGCGTCAAGACGCTCTGCCATGCCACGCCCCGAGGAATACTTGATCAGACCCTGGGGGTAGTTGAGCCGGGTCATCACCTCATTGCACACGTCAATGCAAGCTGCGCAACCAATGCATTCGTTTTGCAGACCCTCACGGATGTCGATACCCGTGGGGCACACCTGCACGCACAACGTGCAGTCCACACAGTGGCCTAGCCCCAAAGCTTGTGGGTCGATACCCCGTGGGCGCGATCCGCGCGGCTCGCCGCGCGTCGTGTCATAGGCAATCACCATGCTGTCCATGTCGGTCAACGCGCTTTGGATGCGTGCGTAGGGGCACATCTGCTTGCAGATTTGCTCGCGCAGAAAACCAGCGTTGCCATAGGTGGCCAGGCCATAGAACAACACCCAGAACCATTCCCAGGCGGAAAACGACAGCGTCAGCAGCTCGCCCCATAGTTCGCGGATCGGTGTGAAATAGCCCACAAATGAGAACCCGGTTAGCAGGCTCCAGCCCATCCAAGCCAGTTGCTTGCCGCTTTTGCGGGCCACTTTTTCAACGCCCCACACAGCCTTGTCCAGACGCATCCGGGCTTGGCGGTCGCCTTCAATGCGGCGCTCAAGCCACATGAAAATTTCGGTGTACACCGTTTGCGGGCAGGCATAACCGCACCATAGTCGGCCGGCCAGCGCGGTAAAGAAAAACAGCGTCAGCGCCGCCCATACCATCAGCAGCGCCAGATAGATCAGGTCTTGCGGGTGCAGCACCAGCCCAAAGACGTAGAACCGGCTGTGCGCAATGTCAAACAGCACTGCTTGACGCTCGTTCCACAGCAGCCAGGGAACACCGTAAAACACCAGCTGCGTGACCCACACCATGACCCAACGCAGGTTGGCAAAAAGGCCTTTGACGGTGCGTGGATAAATCTTGATCGGGATATCGTTCAGGCGCTGATTCGCCGCCGCCACGTCAACAGCTGAACTCGAAGGGCCCGGTGACGAATGTGTCATTGAATGGGTTGGTCTCTTAAAAGAAGAATTTTAGATGAATGTTATTTTAACGGACAATAGTCACTTCACATGACTCTTTAACCCCTTCGTACCATGCGCCTGACCCAATGGACCGATTACAGCCTGCGTGTGCTGATGTATTGCGCCGCTTGCGACGGACGCGAAGCACCGGTAACGATCACTGAAATTGCCGACGGCCACGCCATCTCACGCAGCCACCTGACCAAAGTCGTGCAGCAGCTGGCGGCGCTGGGCTGGCTGGAAACGACCCGTGGTCGCGGGGGCGGCTTACGGCTGGCGGTGGCTGCGGCCAACCTGCGCCTGGGTGACGTGGTGCGCGCCACCGAGACCGACTTTGACATGGTCGAATGCTTTCAGGCCAGCACCAACTTATGCCGTCTGATCAACCGGTGCCGGTTGCAAGATGCCTTAGAGCAGGCCACCCAAGCTTATCTGGCGCAGCTCGACGGCATCACGCTGGCAGATCTGGTCGCACCATCACGCCGCAAGACGCTCAGTGCAGGCAGCGGCGCGGTGGCGGGAATCCCGATCACATCCATCGTTGTGCGCAGCTGATCAGACCCAACCTCTTTCGGTGGCCATGACCGCCGCGTGAACGCGGGAACTGACACCGAGTTTGCGCAGGATATGCTGCACGTGGATTTTGACGGTGGTTTCCACAATGCTGTGCTCACGGGCAATTTCCTTGTTGCTGGCACCGCGAACAATGCCACGCAGGATGTCTTGTTCTTTCGGCGATAGGCTGTCCAATAGTGCATCGGAACCACCGGCTGGCACAGAACTGGTGGGCGCAATGTCGGTGTTGTTGGCAGCGGGTGCGCTGGCCTGGCGGTAGGCATTGATGAGCTTGCCCATCATCTCGGGCGCGATGATGCTGTCACCTTGCATGGCCTTGTGTACAGCGGCCGTCAGCGTCTCACCCTCCATGGTTTTGAGCAAGTAGCCGCTGGCACCGCCATGCAGGGCAGCGGCTAGATCGTTTTCATCCTCACTGACGGTCAGCATCAGGATGCAAGCAGCGCTTGCGGCTTCAATCAAAGAGGGCAGGGCATCCACGCCGTTGACCCCGGGTAAGTGGTTGTCCAGCAAAATCACGTCAGGTTGTAGTTCCTGGGCTTTGCGCAGCGCCTGTCCGGCATCAGCAGCATCGCCCACTACCACCAACCCTGGATCACGGGCCAAGAGGGCGGTTAAACCACGGCGAAACAAGGTATGGTCGTCTACCACCAGGATACGGATGGGTTTGTTGTCGATAGAAGAGGGGGACATGCTTGCGACAGATGCTACGGGTTAGACGGCGGCCGCTTTATCCAGGCGTGCCGCATTGCTGGTGCTGGGGTGGGATTGAGTTGGCAAAGTGAGTATCACCGAGCTGCCACGCAGAGGGGTGGAAGTGATGTCGATGTGCGCGCCGATGCGTTGCGCGCGTTCGGTCATGATGCGCAGGCCTACATGAGTTTCGTCTTGCGGGTTTGATGCCAGATCAAACCCAACGCCGTTGTCCCGTACTTCAAAACGCCATGAGGGTTGTTGATGCACCTCCAGCCAGGCGGTTGTGGCGTGTGCATGTTTACGCACATTGGACAAGGCTTCTTGCACAATGTGAAGCACTTGCATTTGGATGTCTGGCGTGAGCGGCAGGCCCTGACCTTGCATGGTCAATTCGGTACGGATGCCACTTTGATGCTCGAACTTTTGCAGCGTGGTGGCCAGGGCTGGTTCAATGTCGTCGCTGTTGGTTCGGGTTCTGAAGTGCAACAGCAACTCGCGTACATCGCTGTAGCTTTCTTTGACACCTGTGTCAATTTCTTCAAGAATTGCGGCTACTTCCGCTTCATTGCAGGTCTTGATGGCATCACGCATGAGCTGCACCTGAATTTTTAAGAATGCCAGAGATTGTGCAATGGAGTCATGCAGCTCACGCGCCAGCAAGTGGCGCTCCTGTGATACCGCGGCTTCTTTTTCCAGTGAGTTCAAGCGCAGGTTTTCCATCCCACTGGCCAGATGGCGGCTCAGAGCCTCCAGCAGTGAGCGCTCGGCAGACGTTGGACTGGTGCGGGCGTAAAAGAACAGATCCACTTCACCCATCACCAACTCGTGCAAACGCACAGGGATGGTGACCACGGTTTCAAATCCGGCTTTGATGCAATGGTCGTGTGGTGCACTTGATCGGTCGCGGATTGGGATCACTTTGAGTTGAGTGCCTGTTTCAGCTTGCCCACAATGACAGTCACCAGCATAAATGCATTGTTCAACATCCACCATACTGGTGGGCAACCCATGTGCGGCCAGCATCAGATGCCGCTGACCACCCTGGTTGGACCAGCGCAGTGCGACACCATCAGCGTGTGAAATCTTGGCAATGCTCTTGGTGAATGCTTGCGCCAGCATATCAAGCGAAGTGGCTTTGGCCACCAAATTGGTGACCTCGTAAAGGCTCTCCAGACGTTCAGATTTTTCTTCCAGCAAAGCCGTTTTTTCAGCCACTTTACTTTCCAGGTTTTTGTACATGGATTGCAAGTGCTGCGCCATGTCGTTAAAACCATCGGCCAGAGTACCAAATTCGTCGCTGGAGACCCGCTCAACTCTGGCTGCAAAATCACCCAGTTGAATTTTTTCGATCGCTCGTTTGAGCTGCCCTACAGGTTCCAGTACAAACAGATAGCCGGTGTACAGCAGCACCGTGGCCCCCACAACCACGGCGGCTAGCATGCTCATTTGAAGTAAATGCAGCAGCGCTGTCCAGTGGGCAATGTGAACTTCAATGCTGTTGACAAACGCATCAATGTGTGAGGCGAAGCCGACGGTGTCTGCGCGCAGTTCGATAAAAGAGCTGGGTGGTGTGTTCAGCCAGCGAGTTTGATACCGAGCCCAGTCGGCTTCCACTACTGCAAAGCGACCGGTGGTGTCGTCATCCCATGGCACAAACAGAGGGCGCTCTGGATCGCCTTGTCTTAAAGTCAACAGACTGCGTTCAAATTCAGCCCGTTGCATGGGAATTTGACTGGTTTCAGCCGTGCCTACCGAGAGCGACAAGCGGTACGACTGCATGCGCATGCGGCCCGCTTCGTTAACGGCAGCAGCGCCCCCGTCAAGCTGCCATGAAACCCACAAAGTGGCGATGGTCGCCATGAACACCAGCAACACAAACGGTGCACCAACCATGAGTAATTTGACACCAAGACTCCAGTGACGGGTGTGGGGCATCATGATGTAAATGTGGGCTGCTGGTGTGGCGCTTGGTGGTCAGGCCAGGCGTTCAAAAATAGCGGCAATACCTTGGCCGCCGCCAATGCACATGGTGACCAGCGCGTAGCGTCCGCCAATGCGCTCGAGCTCATACAGTGCTTTGACTGTGATCAGTGCGCCGGTGGCACCAATCGGGTGACCCAACGAAATGCCTGAGCCATTGGGGTTGACCTTGGCCGGATCCAGACCCAGGTCGCGGCTGACCGCACAGGCCTGTGCGGCAAAGGCTTCGTTGGCTTCAATCACGTCCAGGTCGCTGACCTGTAGCCCGGCTTTTTTTAGCGCCAATTGGGTAGCCGGTACTGGGCCAATCCCCATGTACATGGGGTCGACACCCGCGTGGGCATAACTTACCAGGCGTGCCAATGGTTTCAGACCACGGGCTTGGGCCGTACCGATTTCCATGAGCACCACAGCGGCGGCAGCGTCGTTGATGCCCGATGCATTGCCAGCGGTGACGGTGCCGTTTTCTTTTTGGAACGCAGGCTTGAGTTTGGCCAGGTCGGCCAGCGTGCAGTTGGCTCGGTAGTGTTCATCGGTGTCAAACACCACATCGCCTTTGCGGCTTTTCAGGGTCACGGGCATGATCTGGCTTTTGAAGTAGCCAGCCTCAATGGCGTGTTGCGCCCGGTTGTGGCTTGTGACGGCCAGAGCATCCTGGTCGGCGCGGGTAATGCCCCACTTGGCAGCAATCGCTTCAGCGGTCACGCCCATGTGGACGGTATGAAACGGATCGTTCAAGGCACCCACGACCATGTCCACCATTTTGGTGTCGCCCATGCGGGCACCCCAGCGCATGTTCAGGCTGGCGTAGGGGGCACGGCTCATGGCTTCAGCGCCACCGCCAATCGCAATGTCGCAGTCACCCAGCAAGATGCTTTGGCAGGCACAAACGATGGCTTGCAGGCCGGAGCCGCACAGGCGGTTGACGTTAAAAGCCGGCACCCCCTGGGCGCAGCCGCCGTTGATGGCTGCCACGCGTGACAGATACATGTCTTTGGGTTCGGTGTTGACCACATGGCCAAACACGACGTGGCCGACTTCGTTACCTTGCACCTGGGCACGGGCCAAGACTTCGCGCACGATTTGTCCGGCCAATTCAGTCGGGGCAATGTCTTTTAAGCTGCCGCCGTAAGTGCCAATGGCAGAACGGGCTCCGCTCACAATTACAACTTCACGGGTCATGAGGTGGTTCCTTTAAAGGTTAAATATTTGCATTGCGCATCTTAGCGGCTGCCACTGACGGCATGCGTACGCTGCGTGGTCTGCAAGCCCCGGTGCGAGTGGGCGCTATCCGGCCCGAAGGATATGGCGGGTGCTGCAACTAGAACAGCAAAATTTGAGGGCCATCAAGTTTTTGCGATTTTGCATGGCTATCATGGGTGTTAACCGACGTGGTTGTTTTACAAGGAGAAAACATGCAAGTTCAGATTCACACCGATAACCACATTGAAGGCACAGAAGCCATGGGCAAGTGGGTCACCACCAGCATCAAGGACGCGTTAACCCGATTCGCCGGACAGATCACCCGGGTCGAGGTTCATTTCAGCGATGAGAACGCAGGCAAAAAGACCAGTCCTGAAAACAAGCAATGCATGCTTGAAGCCCGCATGGAAGGGCTCGCGCCACTGGCCGTCAAGCACCATGCGGCCAACCTCAATCAGGCGCTAGACGGGGCTTCAGAAAAACTGGTACACCTGATCGAAAACACGATCGGGCGCAAAACTAAAGGCTGACCGAGACGCTCAAAAAGGTGGCGCGCTGACAAACTTCAGGGTTTGTTGGCTGCACGGGTGCGGCAGTTCAAGCGCGCAGGCGTGCAACAACAAGCGTGGTGCTCGTGCAGCCACTTCGGGTGTGGCGTAAAGCTTGTCACCCAGGATGGCGTGGCCGATGGCCAGCAGGTGCACGCGCAGTTGGTGTGAACGCCCTGTGATGGGTTCCAGCGACAGGCGTGTGGTTTGTTCCACTGGGTTTACCGCCAGCACTTGCCACCGAGTGCTACTGGGTTTGCCAAGCTGCTGGTCGATCACACGCAGGGGGCGCTGGTTCCAGTCTAGGGCAATAGGCAAGTCAATCAGTTGCCAGTCTGGGGTGACGGCGCTGAGTGCACCATCCACCACCGCTTCGTAGCGTTTATGAACGCAGCGTGTGGCAAACGACGCATTCAGGATGCGCTGGGCCGGCAGCCCACGTGCCATTAGCATCAATCCAGACGTGGCCATGTCCAGCCGGTGCACCACCAGTGCATCTGGGTAAAGTTGCTGTACGCGCCGACTCAGGCTGTCTTGTTTGTCCACACCTCGGCCAGGCACACTCAAGAGCCCGGCCGGTTTGTTGAGCACCAGCAGGGCATCGTCTGCATAAACGGTGACCACTTCAGTCAAGGGGCAGCGCATCCGTTAGAAGTTTGTGGACCGTGCTACACAATTCGTCGACATCATTGGGCTTGTGAATCAGTGCCCGCGCGCCCACAGCAAGGGCTTCCTTTTCAATCTCTGGTGTGACATACCCTGAAGCCAGGGCTACCGGTAGATCGGGCCGCAACGCCACGGCATCACGCAACAAGTCCACCCCGCTGTAGCCAGGCATGTTGTAGTCGGTAACCAGTAAATCACAGCTGTCAGAGTCGATTTGCAAGGCGGACAAGGCCTGGCGCGGATCCGTGAAGGTGATGACTTGATACCCCTTGCGTGTCAGCAGCCGTTTGACAAGAAACACCAGTGCTTCATCGTCATCTACATACATTACACGCTGGCCAAGGCCTGATGCCTGGCTAGGTGTCATGGGCAGGACACTGACGGGGGCAATGGCGCTCTCAGATACCGGGAAATAGAGAGTGAATTCACTGCCTTGTCCAGGGCTGCTCTTGACACGAACGGTGCCCATATGCGCGCGCATGATGCCATGCACTACCGATAAACCTAGCCCAGTACCTTGACCGACTGGTTTAGTAGTAAAAAATGGCTCAAAGACGCGTTGCACGGTGTCCTCATTCATGCCACAACCCGTATCCCTAACGGTTAATCGCACATGCTGTCCTCTGAGGCCACCGCGTCGTTCGATGGTGGTGTCGGGTGAACGACGGTGGTGTGCCAACTCAACACTCAGCGTGGCGGGATGCTCGGTCATGGCATGAATGGCATTGGTGCACAAGTTCAAAAGGGCTTGCTCGACTTGTGTGGCATCGGCCAAAACTGGGGGTGTGTGTTCATCAATACTGGCATGTAGCGTGACATGGGGAGGCAGGGTGACTTTGACCAGACGTAGCGTTTCATGCACAACATCGGCTAGTTGCAAAGGGACGCGGTGGGGTGGTTCGTTACGACTGAAAGTCAAAATTTGCCGTACCAGGTCGCGGGCACGTCGGCCAGCCTTGTCGATTTCGATCAGACTGGTGGCTACTGCACCCTCGGCTAATACATCAAGTTTGGCCAGCTCAACATTGCCCAAAATAGCGCTGATGATGTTGTTGAAGTCATGTGCAATGCCACCTGCCATGGTGCCAATGGCTTGCATTTTTTGTGATTCGCGCAGTTGTGATTCGAGCGCCGTGCGGTGGGCTTCCATTTTTTTGCGTGCGGTCAGGTCATGCACAAAAAGGGTCATGATGTCGCCATCCGCATGCTTCTCAAATGACAGACTCACCTCCAGCGGCAATTTTTCACCGCGACTGGTTATACCCGTCATTTCACCCAGTTGTGCATGGCTGGTAATGTCACGATACGACAGGGCTTGCTGCGCATCGGGCAAAAAGTCGGATAGTTTGCGCCCCAGTGCCTGGTCTTTGGGACATTGAAAAAGAGTCGCTGCGGTGGGGTTGAAAACGATGATGGACTGTGTTTTGTCAACACACAAAATGGCATCCAGAGACGAATCAATGATCGCCGCCAATCGGGTCTGGCTCTGCAGTAGCTGTTCATTGCGTTCTTGCAACGCTTGGCTGCTGCGCTGCAAGGCCTGGCGCTGCGCCAGCAAAGGGCCTTGATCAACCACGGCACAAATAAAGCTTGGGGTTTCAGACTGGCTATCGTCAATTTTTGAAACATGCAGGTCACCGGTAAAAAAACCGTTGGAACCGCCCAAAAATTCAAGTTCATCCAGTTCGTAAGTGCCTTGCTCTTGCGCCAGCAAAAAACCTACTTGCAGGCGATCGAGACAGTTAGGCGCGACCAGATGCGAAAGGTAAGTGAGTGCCGGGTCGCTCTCGCGCGGGCGGAACAAATCCAGTGCGCGGCCATTG
The DNA here is from genome assembly GCA_036170715.1 of Rhodoferax sp. Taxonomy (GTDB): domain Bacteria; phylum Pseudomonadota; class Gammaproteobacteria; order Burkholderiales; family Burkholderiaceae_C; genus Rhodoferax. The sequence goes on from JAVHPS010000266.1 coordinate 11,586, forward strand.
GTTTCCAGAATCAAACCGGATTTTTCGACCACCATGAGCGCCAATGGCACGTTGGAGAACAAGGTGACAAAGCGCTCAGAGGCCCCTTCAGCTGCCGCTTGACTAAAGCGCAAGGCTTTATTTTGAACCTCAAGTTCAGTTTGGTACTGGCGCAGATCCTCCACCAGTTTGGCGGTGGAAAATTTTTCAGGTAATCCTGGTTTCTTGCGGCCAAGTGCACCAAGCTGCTGAAGTGGTAGCTCTGACTTGGTTCGATTGTGTTTGCGCCGCAGTGGCTTCATTCCATCCCCAGGCGGCTGTACCACAGGATCAGCGCGGGGCGTTTTTCAGCTTCCCCCGCACCGGCACTACCGTGACGATGGTGGGGCGCACCGCGTCGGCTGAAACGGGCTTGGGTGGAGACGTGTCTTTTTTCGGTTTTTTAACCATTTTGTTGTTTTGTTGACCTTTTGCCATACTGCTCTCCAAGTGGTTGTTTGATGTGATTTAGATTTGAATGATTGATTATCGACTTGTCAATGCGTTTGCCGATCACGCAGGCGGTTGACTTCCTGTGGTGTGATTGCACTGGCTTGATTGCCCCAAGCGTTACGCACAAAGGTCAAGACCTGGGCAATGTCCGAGTCTGCCAATCGCAACACGAATGGGGGCATGCCAAAAGGCTTTGTGTTCGCGGTTGTCACGGGTGCAAACCCGCCGTGCAGCACGCTTTGAATCAGGTTGCTGCCATCCGGCAATTGCACCGCCCGGTTGCCAGCCAGTGCTGGGTAAGCCGGTGTGACACCTTGGCCCTTGTCACCGTGGCAACGGGCGCAGTGGGTGGTGTAAAGCTTTGGGCCTTCGCCTTGATCTGCCAACGGTGTCACGTGGTTTGTCTTCATCATGTGCGCTGTCTCTACTGCTTGAACAGTCGTAGCTTGCGCCAAGGTTTGCAAGTAAAGCGACATGGCTTGTAAATCGGCATCAGTCATATATTGGGTGCTACCTTGGACCACCAGGGCCATGGGGCCACTGGCGGTGGCGTGGGTTGAAACACCAGATTTGAGCAAAGCCATGGTATCGGTTGCATTTTGCAAGTTGAACCCAGCGGCATCCGATCGCAGCAAAGACGGGGCATACCAGTTCTGAACCGGAATCAAGCCACCAGAAAAGGCCATGTTGTTTTGGCTACCCCCCAGTGCATTGCGTGGTGTGTGGCACGCACCGCAATGGCCGAGTCCGTTGACCAGGTAAGCCCCGCGGTTCCATGCGGCCGATTGTGTTGTCACAGGGGTGAATACCTGTGCTTTAAAAAACAGCGTGCGCCACGCCCACAGTGCGGTTTGGGTGCCAAACGGCCAGCGCATTTCATGGGGTCGGTTGGTGGCAGCTACAGCGGGCAGACTTTTCAAGTAAGCAAACAGTGCATCGGCATCAGCACGGCTCACCTGGGTGTATTCGGTGTACGGGAAAGCTGGGCTAAGCAGATGGCCATCGCGCGACTTACCGTGGTGCAAAGCGTGCCAAAAATCATCGGCCGTCCAGTTGCCAAGCCCGGTATTTTTATCTGCAGTCAAGTTGCTTGAAAAAACCGTACCAAACGGGGTCTCGATCGCGCGCCCGCCCGCGTAAGGTGCGCCTCCGGGTGCGGTGTGGCAGGTTTGACAATTGCCCACGCGCGCCAGGTAAGCACCCTCTTGGAGCGGTGGTGGCCAGATTTTGGGTGTTACCGTGGTGGCGCGGGTTGTGACCACATTGGCACTGCCACAGGTCACCGCTTTTGCGCCTGCTGGCAAAGTCGGTAACTGTGCCAGTGGTTTGGTGTTGGCCGGTAGGGGTTGCGCGGCCAGCCAGGCGGTGACGGCGTTCACGTCCTGGGCATTCAGGCGGCTGGCAATGTGGCCCATGCAGTCGGGCGACTGGGCGTGGCGCAGGCCGGTACGCCAACCGCCCAATTGCGCGTTGAGGTAGTCGCGCGGCAATCCCAGCAAGCCAGGAACATGCGGCAGGGCACCTGTCAGAGCCGCACCGTGGCATTGTTGGCAAGGCGGGACATCGCGGCGCAGGTCGCCTTGGGTCACAAGGACGTAGCCGCGTGCCAGTACCTCTTGCGCCACCTTGCTTGGCATGGGGGCAGGGTAGGGTACGTTCAGTTGCGAAAAATATTGTGCTAATTCCAATAAATAGTCGTCTGTGAGTGGTTCAAGCAAGCTGGCCATGGGGCGGTAATGACGCCTACCGTCACGGATGTTGAGCAGTTGGTTGTACAGATAACCCACCGGTTTGCCCGCCAGCCTGGGGTAATAACCGTCTGGCCCGGCTCGGCCCTGGTCGCCGTGACAGACGGTGCATGCCTGGGTGCGTTGCGCCAGACTATTTTCAAAACCGGCGGTGGCGTGCACAAGTTGTCCAATGCCTAGCAGGGTGGCAGCTATAAAAAAACGAAGTGACATGAAGTTGGCCAAAATGGTAGCAGTGCAGTGAAAAGGGTAAGCCAAGCGGGCTTGCAAAGCATCAAGGGTACACACTTTTAGTCATTGTTGGAAATACCCGACACCACGACTTGTTGGGCGGTGCTACCTTCAGCCCACTTTTAATTAAAACAGGTAAACCCCCGGCTCTGCCGGGGGACAGCAGGAGTTTGACGTTTACGTAGGTAAGGATGTCCATCGCAGAAACTCGCAATCGTGAGCCGCCAAGCAAACGAAAGGAGAAACTGGATGGACAAACTGGAAAATTTGAACCACACGAAATGGGACTGCAAGTACCACATCGTGTTTATACCGAAGAATAGACGAAAGGTGTTGTACGCGGAACTGCGTAAATATTTGGGTGATGTGTTCCGAAGTCTGGCGCAACAAAAAGGCTGTCGGATAGAAGAGGGACACCTGATGGTGGATCACGTTCACATGATGATCTCGATCCCACCGAAGCACCCGGTGTCGCACGTGGTTGGGTTTATCAAAGGGAAAAGTGCGATCCACTTGGCTCGGGTGTACTCAGAGAGGAAGAGAAACTTTACAGGGCAACACTTCTGGGCGCGTGGCTACTTTGTCTCGACCGTAGGGCGAGACGAGGAGCTGATCCGAAATTACATTCGGCATCAAGAGCAGGAAGACGAAAGACTCGATCAGCTGGGGCTGTGGAGGTAAGCGCCACCGATAGGTGGCACAAAGAGTTGGGGCCGCGTTAGCGACCCCGTTTTGCCGCTTTGAGCGGCTCACAATTTGAAAGCCCCCGGCTTTGCCGGGGGATGGTTACTTTTACCGAGTACGACATGCCCAAAACCCTGATTGAACCGTTTCGCATCAAGAGCGTTGAACCCATCCGTATGACCACCTTTGATGAGCGTGTGCAACTGCTTGAGGCTGCCAAGCTCAACGTCTTCAAACTGCGCGCTGAAGACGTGTTGATTGACTGGCTGACCGACTCCGGCACGGGTGCCATGTCGAGCCGCCAGTGGGGTGCCATCATGGAGGGCGATGAGAGCTATGCCGGGGCACGCAGTTTTTACCGGCTCGAAGCCGTGATCCAAGACATCACCGGCATGAAGTTCTTTGTGCCTACCCACCAGGGCCGCGCCGCAGAAAAAGTGCTGTTCACCGCAGCGTGCAAAAAGGGTGACCTGGTGCCCAACAACTCGCACTTTGACACCACCCGCGCCAACCTGGAGTTTCTGGGCATTGAGGCGCTGGACCTGGTGATCCCTGAAGGCTTGCAACCGGCGTTGATTTACCCGTTCAAAGGCAACATTGATCTGGCACGGGTGGAAACACTGCTGAAAGAGCAGGGTGCGCGCATTCCGTTTGGCATGATCACCGTGACCAACAACACCGGCGGTGGCCAACCGGTGTCGATGGCCAACATTCGCGCCTATGCCAAGCTGCTCAAACAGTATGGCAAACCGCTGATCATGGACGTGTGCCGCTTTTCGGAAAACGCCATGTTCATCAAGATGCGTGAGCCGGGTTATGAGCACACTCCGATCAAGCAAATCGTGCAAGAGATGTTCAGTTACGCCGACGGCGTCACCATGAGCGCCAAGAAAGACGGCATGGTCAACATTGGCGGCTTCATTGTGCTGCGTAGCGAGGAGTGGATGGACGCGGTGCGCAACGTGCTGATCATGACTGAGGGCTTTCCCACCTACGGCGGCCTGGCCGGACGAGATTTGGAAGCGCTGGCGGTGGGGCTGGAAGAAGGCATGCAAGAGGACTATTTGCGTTATCGTCTGCGCACTGCCGAATACCTGGGCGAACGGCTGGAGGCTGCTGGCGTTGGCTTTGTCAAACCTACCGGCGGCCATGCGGTGTACATCGATGCCCGCACCGTGTTGCCCAACATGCCAGTGGCCCATTACCCGGCATGGGCGCTGTGCAACGCGCTGTATCTGGAAGGTGGTATTCGCGGGGTGGAAATCGGGTCGGTGATGTTCGGCAAACGCTTGCCTGATGGGGCAGAAACCCACCACAGCATGGAGCTGGTGCGCCTGGCATTTCCCCGGCGCATGTACACGCAGAGTCACTTTGACTATGCGGCCGAAGTGATAGCCGAGGTGAAACAGCACGCCGCCAGCATTCGTGGTGTAAAAATCACCAAACAACCGCAGTTTCTAAGGCATTTCACTTGTGAATGTGCATGGATTTAGGTTTGAAATTTTATAAGAATTTAATGCATCAAGCCCTTTAAAATAAAGGTCTTGATGCTATATTTAGTGTAGCTTATTGCTGGCTTTTAGCAGCCTCTGTCCATGGGTTCAAGCGGTCATTTGAAGTTGACCCGATCCAGCAGTTGCTGAACTTTTACCTGGTTCATTCCAACCGTGCTGATGTGAATGGTTTCGCTTTTGAACGTGCCTCCAGTCATGGCTTGCAGGGCTGGGTTGTTGATGTGGACACCTTTGGCAGCCGGCCATTCATTGTTGCCATCGGCAAAGTGGTTTTGTGCAGCGGGGCTGGCCAAGTACTCCAGGAATTTAATGGCACTTGCGGTGTGCGGTGCATGTTTCGCCACGGCTCCCCCTGCGATGTTGACGTGTGTTCCCCAACTTGATTGGTTGGGAAATACCACTCCCACTTTTTCCGCCACTGTTTTGTCTTCTGGTTTATCTGACCGCATCAGTCGTGCCAAGTAATAGGTGTTGGTAACGGCAATGCCGCACTCGCCGGAGGCGACACCCTTGATCTGGTCGGTGTCACCACCTTGAGGGGGCCGTGCCATGTTGCTGACCATTCCCCGAAGCCACTGCTCTGTTTGTTTGGCCCCCAAATGTTCCATCACAGCACCAAACAACGACAAGTTGTAAGGGTGTGAACCTGATCGGATGCACAACTTACCCTTGTTTTTGGGGGCAGCCAGGGATTCGTAAGTCATTACGTCTTGGGAGTTGACGGTAGATTTGTTGTAGACAATGACGCGGGCACGCGTTGAAAAACCATACCACGGTGTCTTGCCCTTGATGTCGGCCTCGGCTCTGAACTGTTCTGGTATCGCGTTGTCCAGTATTTTGGAAGTAATGGGCAAGAACAAACCTTCAATTTCACCGCGCCAGAGCCGTGCGGCATCCACCAGCAAGATCACGTCAGCGGGTGAAGATGCGCCTTCAGCCTTCAGACGGGCAATAATGCCCGCGTCGTCAGCGTCAACACGGTTAATTTTGATTCCAGTGGCTTTGGTAAATCCGCTATACAACACGTCATCTGTGGGGTAATGCCGGGCTGAATATATGTTGAGTTCAGCCTTCGATGCCATGGCTACGTTGGCTACAACGGCCAGCAAGCTGATGACGGTCGGCTTGAAGAATTGCATAGAGGTTCCTTTAATTGAGTCAAAAAATTCTACCGCATTTAAATGAGAATAATTATCATTTAAATCAAGAAAGAAAAAAATTGCTACGCTGTTTTGCGCTGTTTGGGTTGCTCACGCTGGCGGGGTGCGCTGGGTTACAGACCATGCCGCCGTCCCTTGAATCGACACCAGTCACGACCCCAAAGAGTCCACAACCGCCTCGAATTGGTTTGGTGCTTGGCGGCGGCGCTGCCCGTGGTTTTGCACATATTGGTGTGATTCAGGCCCTGGAAGAGGCAGGCATTCGTCCCGACCTGGTGGTGGGTACTTCGGCGGGTAGCGTGGTGGCTGCGCTTTACGCCAGTGGCAAATCCGGCAAAGAGTTACAAGTCGTTGCTGAAACCATGGATGAGGCCTCGTTTTCTGATTGGCGTTTGCCATTTTTCAAACCAGGCGTACTCAAGGGTGAGGCATTGGCCCGATTTGTGAGTGCACAGGTGGGTGCGCAACAAATACAAGAGCTGCCCATGGCTTTGGGTGTGGTTGCGACCGATTTGCAAAGCGGGCAAGGGGTTCTTTTTCAGCGTGGTGACGTGGCCACCGCTGTGCGCGCTTCCAGTGCCATACCGGCTGTATTTCAACCGGTACGGATTGCTGGCCATGACTATGTGGATGGGGGCTTGGTCGCGCCTGTGCCAGTCGGTTTCGCCAAACAGATGGGGGCCGAGGTGGTGATTGCGGTGGATATTTCTGGTACGCCTCAAAACAGCACAGAACTCGATACTTTCCAGATTCTGATGCAAACATTTGCAATCATGGGGCATCAAATTAACGCGTTTGAGTTAAAAGCAGCAGATGTGGTAGTTAAGCCAACGTTGAGCGGCTTGTCTAGGACCAGTTTCAGCTCACGGTCACAAGCTATTCATGCCGGGCATCAAGCGATGCTGCCCTTGATCGACAAGTTGCGTGTGGTTGTAAAGGGCAAGACCAAATTTGCAAATTAAAAAAAAGGGCTGATCTTGCGACCAGCCCTTAAGGGATCCCTGAACCAAAAGGTTTCGAAAGGACCCGAGGAGACAACCTGCAAAAGCCAGAGGCTTTAAAAGTAACTTGGTATCAAGTATCTCAGGGTTTTCCCGTATTCTTTAGAGGCATACGTCTGAAATTTCAAAAAACGACAGAAATCAACAGACGTAATGGGCTATTAGCGTTTTTTTGCAGCGGGTTTGGCTGCGTTGACAGCGGTGGCCGTCACAGTTTTGAAGTTGGCTTCAGCGACATCGGTGGCTTGCTTGACGGCTTTTTGGACTGATTCGAGGGCATTGTTAGCTGCTGCAACAGCGCTTTTCATGACGGCAACGGCAGTTTCAGAGCCAGCAGGGGCATTTTTTGCAGCCGAATCCACCAAGCCAACAAATTTTTGTTGTGCTTCAGCAGCTTGGCTTTCAAAAGTTTTGGTGAATTCGCTGGTGGTACCCGTGGCGATTTCATACAAATGACGGCTGTAAGCAGCAGTTTTTTCGGCCAAAGGTTGAAGCAGGCTTTGTTGCAGAGCCATCAACTCTTGCGCGTCTTTCACGCTCAGCAGGGCCTTGGCGTTTTCGCCTGTTTCGTTCAAGGCAGCTTTGGATGCGCTCAGGTTCAATTCGACGATTTTTTCAACGCCTTCAAAGGCCTTGGAAGTCAGACCCAGCAGGGTTTCAACATTGGCTTTTTGAGAGGCAAGGACTTGTTCTACGGTCAGCATGAGTATTTCTCCAGGAGGTTAAAAAACGGTATCTGCTCCGAAACTGAGGCTCACCTCGATCATGTTGCAGTGCAGCATGATTTGAATTATAGGGTTATCCCGAGCGGATGCAAGTCATTTTGTTGCATTGCAACAATTTTTTGAATCATTTTTCTACAACAGTCCCTATTCACCAACATGACACACATCAGCCATCTGTTGGGAGGCGAGCCAAGGTGCATGGGCGTATGAGGTGTGGTGTGCTTGAAATATTGAACAAGACTTTCGAGTGAATTTCAAAAGACCCAGGGGCTGAATCGTTTGACAATCAGGCCCTAAGAAAACCTAGGAGACGATTGATGAACCCTTATGGCTTGACTGATCGCAGTTATCCACCAAAACCGGCCGATGTCTATCTGTTTGCCACTTGCCTGATTGACCAATTCACACCGCAGGCCGGTCTGGACACCGTCAAGTTGTTGGAGCGAGAGGGCATCCGGGTTCACTACCCTGAACAGCAAACATGCTGTGGGCAACCAGCACACAGCAGTGGCTATCCGGACGAAGCCCGTTCCGTGGCTTTGGCGCAGTTGTATCTGTTTAAGGAACCTTGGCCAGTGGTCGTGCCATCGGGTTCGTGTGGCGGCATGATGCGCACGCACTATCCACATTTGTTTGCAGGCGATCCCGAGTTGCATGCCCAAGCGGTTGCGTTGGCGGATCGGGTCTATGAATTGAGTGAATTTTTGGTGCATGTGGTTCATTTCAAACATGAAGACGTGGGCGATGCCTGCACCATTGCACTGCACACATCGTGTCATGCGCGGCGTCAGATGGGCGTGCATGAAACCAGCGCAGCGTTGCTCAAGAGTCTGGATAAGGTCATCGTAAAAGAGCAAGCCAGAATTGAAGAGTGCTGCGGGTTTGGTGGCACTTTTGCGCTGTTGTACCCAGATATTTCTGCGGCCATTGCAACCGACAAAGTGGCCAGCATCAAAGGTACTGGTGCGTCCTGTGTGGTCAGTGCCGATTGCGGGTGTCTTCTCAATATCACCGGGCGCGCTGCTAAACAGGATGAATTAGCGGGTTGCCAACAGCCCAGTTTGCCGGGGGAGCATTTGGCCAGCTTTTTGTGGCGGCGTACCCATGGGAGTGCAGCATGAGTGCACGCGAACAAATTTTGAACCGATTGCGCCAATCCGGTGTGGCAGCGCAGCACAGCTTGCCTGATGTTGCCAGTTGGTTTGGAGCCCATCGCCGCTTGGAAGACCGGGCACAACGCACCGAACGTTGGCGTGCGGCTCTAGAGGCCGTGCACACCGAAATTCATGATGTGACGCATGCAGATTGGATTTCGGTGCTGTTTCAGGTGGCTGATGCCAAAGGCTTGCGCCAAATACTGATCGGTGCAGATACGCCGCATGGTGTTCAACTGCAGGCCTGTCAAGTGCAAGGCATACAGTTGGTTCCCTATGACCAGCCCATTGATGCATGGCAGGATTTGCTGTTTGATGGGGTGGATGCCGCACTGACACTGGCACGCGGCGCAGTGGCTGAGACGGGTAGCTTGATTCTGTGGCCGACCCCGAATGAGCCACGGTTGATGTCCTTGGTGCCATCAACGCATTTTGTGCTGCTCGATGTGGACACCATCCACGAAGATTTTTATGCTGCCATGACCGCCGAGTCCTGGGCTCAAGGTATGCCCACCAACGCGTTGCTGATTTGCGGTCCGTCCAAGACGGCTGATATTCAACAAACGCTGGCCTATGGTGCGCATGGCCCCAAAGAACTGGTGGTGTTGTTGCGCCACGCTGATCGGAGTCAGGCATGAATCAAGTCGTTCATATTCACCCTACGGAAGATTTCAAAGCCCGCAGCAAAGCGGTGCTGGATAACCCCGGGCAGCGCGAAAATTTTCGTGGTGCTATGGATTTTTTGCAGGCCAAACGGCGTGCGCAGTTTCCTGACTCAGACGAGTTGCAGGGTTTGCGCGAGCTGGGTGCATCCATCCGCCGCTACAGCCTGGCCAATTTGCCCCGTTTGCTGGAACAGCTTGAGGCCAAGTTAACGGCCAATGGGGTTCAGGTGCATTGGGCAGAAAATGGTGCACAGGCCAACGCGATTGCGTTGCATATTGCACAACGTGTGCAGGCCAAGCGCATCATCAAAGGCAAATCCATGGTGAGCGAAGAAGTTGGGTTTAACCACTTCATGGAGGCTGCAGGCATTGAGGCTTTTGAGTCCGACATGGGCGAATACATTGTGCAACTGGCGGGTGAGGCCCCGTCGCACATCATCATGCCTGCCATTCATAAAACCAAGCAGGAAATTGCACAACTGTTTGCGGATGAAGTGCCGGGTGTGAGTTACACCGAAGATGTGGATGCCTTGATCCAGATTGGTCGGCGCGTACTGCGGCGCAAGTTTGCTGAGGCTGATATTGGACTTTCTGGTGTCAATTTTGCTGTGGCCGAAACCGGCACGTTGTGCCTGGTAGAAAACGAAGGCAATGGTCGCATGTGCACCACCGTACCCAAGGTGCACATTGCCATTACGGGTATTGAGAAAGTAGTCGAAAAACTTGAACATGTGCCACCCCTATTGAGCCTGTTGACTCGTTCTGCTACCGGGCAATCGGTTACCACCTATGTCAACATGATCAGTGGGCCTCGCAAGCCCGGTGAAAAAGATGGCCCCCAAGAGGTGCATCTGATTTTGCTGGACAACGGGCGCACGCAGGCCTATGCCGACGAGGAGCTGCGTGCCACGCTGCAGTGCATTCGCTGTGGTGCCTGCATGAACCATTGTCCGGTGTATGCCCGTATTGGCGGACATGCCTATGGCACCACCTATCCGGGTCCAATTGGAGCCATCGTTTCACCGCACATGCTGGGCCTGGACAAAACCTATCCATTGGCCTTTGCATCAACGCTGTGTGGGGCTTGCAACGAAGTCTGTCCGGTGAAAATTCCGATCACTGACATTTTGGTGCGATTGCGTAACGAGGCACAAGCCAGACCAGAAACCAATGAAGCCACGTTGCGTGGCAGCGGGGCGGCGCGAACCTTGGCGGCATCTACCGTGTGGGGCATGTGGTCACAGGTTTACAGCAAATCCGGGCTGTACAAGCTGGCATCGTGGTTCATGAGCCGTGGACGTGCCCTTTCGCCGTCAGAGCAAGGTGCATGGACGCGCAGTCGAACGCCGTTGGTGCCAGCTCCCAAACGCCTGCGCGATTTGATGAAAGATCGGAAACCGTAAGGGCGGTATTTTGGGGGATGATGGCACTGGCAAAATGAGCACTTATGAGCCTTTCAATCTCTTCAATGCCGCTGTCCTTCGTCACCGAGAAACCACAGCCCGAACCGCGTAGTGCCTACCGGATGTTCAGAGCCATCAGCACCCGCTGGATGGACAACGACGTTTATGGACACGTGAACAATGTGGTCTATTACAGTTGGTTTGACACCGCCGTTAATGCCCACCTGATTGAGCAGGGGGTGCTCGACATGGAACACGGCAGCACGATTGGGCTGGTGATCGAAACCCAATGCAATTACTTCGCGCCGCTGGCGTTTCCGCAAACCATAGAAGCTGGTATTCGGGTCGCGAGGCTAGGAAATTCCAGCGTGCGTTATGAAGTAGGCTTGTTTGCTAAAGCGGAGCCATTGACCGCAGCTAAGGGTCACTTTGTTCACGTTTATGTAGACCGGCTCACGCGTCGCCCCGTATTGTTACCTGAGACTTTGAGGTGCGTTTTGGAGAAACTTGTATGAACCAGTCCGAAAACACCGATGATGGGCAAGTGGCCGCTGTAGATGCCGTCATCACTTCACGCATGTCCGTACGAGCCTTTACCTCGCAAGCCGTATCACGTGCGGTGCTCCAAGATATTTTGCAGGTCGCCAGCAGGGCTCCTTCGGGCACCAACACCCAGCCCTGGAAAGTCTATGTGTTGCAAGGCCAAAGCAGGCAGTCTCTGGTGGACAAGGTGTGCACTGCCCACGATGCCCTGCGTGTCAACCCCGCCCTAGCAGAACAATACCGGGAGGCTTATGACTACTACCCTGAAAAATGGGTCAGCCCTTTCATTGAACGCCGACGTGAAAATGGTTGGGGACTGTATGGGCTGCTAGGCATTGGCAAGGGCGACAAAGACGCGATGCACCTGCAGCACCAGCGTAACTACCGTTTTTTTGATGCCCCAGTGGGGTTGATGTTCACAATGAACCGTGTCCTGGGGCGCGGTTCATTGCTGGACTACGGTATGTTCTTGCAAAATCTGATGTTGGCTGCACGTGCCCGCGGCTTGCACACTTGCCCGCAAGCGGCATGGAACAGCTTTGCCAGCATCATCCTGCCACATATAGATGCCAGGATGGACGAGATGCTGGTGTGTGGAATGGCCTTGGGTTATGCCAATACGCAGGCTTTGGTCAACACGTTTCACACCCCAAGGGAACCCATGGACACGTTCACACATTGGCTCGACTGACTGCACCGCTCCGCCCCCCGCCTCTGTGCAGCGAGGCCGCTTACTTCAGGTCTTCTGCCAGCACCTTGGCAATGCGTTGTGCATCCGCAGCAGGTGCGGTGGAGCCATCAGCGTTTTGTACCGCCACGGTGCTGGTGTTGCGCTGACTTACCACAGAAATTCTGAATTTTTGTGGTGCATTGCTTTTCTTGGTTGCCCCAAAAAGATTGCTGAAGAACCCAGGTTCAGACTTGTCTGCATTGGGGGCTACATACCGCACAAAATAAATTCCTTTGCTGCGGTCACGGTCTTCAACCGTGAAGCTGGTGCGATCAAGCGACAGACCGACTCTGCGCCAAGCACGGTCAAACCCGTCATTGAGTTGAACCACTGGCTGACCATTGACGATACTGACCTGTACACCCGTGGGGGTAGCACCAGCAGCAATCAAAGCTTTTGATTGCTCTTGGGTGATGCCCAGCTTGACCATCAAGCGACGTAAAAATTCAGCCTCGAGTTCAGGGTCTGCGGCACGGGGCTGCCAAACGGTTTGGTCTTTTCGGTCAGAGTTGTAGACCTCGATCATGCCGCGGTGGCTGATGAAGACCTCTGTGCCGCCATTGGCATTGCGCTCCAGCCGGGTACGGAACTTGTCACGTTCGCCTGTTGAATACAGTGAATCAAACACTTTTCCCAGCGTGTCACGTATGAAGTCTTGGGGTAGTTTGGCGCGGTTCTCAGCCCAATCGGTTTCCATGATGCCCAGATCAGCTTGATCCATGGCGAGCAAAAAGCCGTTTTCTTGCCAAAAATCTTTCACCGGCTCCCACAGTTTTTCAGCGGGGCGGTTGATGACCAGCCAGCGCTGCATTCCAGCACGTTCAATATGGACATCACCCAAAGCAGAAGCAGCGGTGGGGGTTGATTGGCTAGCGGCTTGTGCCAATTGAAAACTTGAGGCCGTGACCAGTGCACCGGTGGCGGTGTAGCGCTGGTCACGCGACAATTGTGTCAGGTCAGGAGGGATTTCAAGTGGCGTAGCCTTGGTGGTCGCGCTTTTGTAGTCAATTTTGTCACTTCGCAGAACCGAACAGGCTCCCAGCGTCAAGGTTAAGCCAAGCAGAGCGAGTCTGGAGGAATAGTTCACAAGTGTTCCTTCGGGTCAATGATCAAAATTTTGCAAACGTGGCGGGGTCAAATCAGCCCAACCGCGCGCATGGCGGCTTCCACTGCAGGCGCATTGGCTGGTGTCAGTTCGGTCATGGGCAGACGCAGCGTACCCTTGCACAAGTTCATGCGCGCTGCCGCCCACTTTACGGGGATGGGGTTGGCTTCTACAAACAGGTTTTTGTGCAGCGGCATTAACTTGAATTGAATGTCCATCGCATGCTTCACATCCCCTGCCATGGCGGCTACACACAGTTCATGCATCAAGCGTGGGGCTACGTTAGCCGTGACGCTGATGTTGCCATGGCCACCGCACAGCATCAGAGCCACTGCGGTGGGGTCGTCGCCGGAATAAATTGCAAATCCTTTGGGCGCTTCACGGATCAACCACTGGGCACGACCAATGTCGCCGGTGGCTTCCTTGATGCCGACAATACCGGGCACTTGTGCCAGGCGCAACACGGTGTCCACCGCCAAATCGGCCACCGAACGTCCCGGCACGTTGTACAAAATCAGGGGTAACTCAACGGCCTCGGCAATCGCTTTGAAGTGTTGGTATTGGCCTTCTTGGGTGGGCTTGTTGTAATAGGGCACCACTTGCAATTGGCTGCTGGCCCCGACCTTTTTTGCAAACTTGGCCAGTTCAATCGCTTCGGCGGTGCAGTTGGAGCCGCAACCGGCCATGATCGGCCTGCGGCCTGCGGCCTGTTCCACGGCTACCCGAATGATTTCGCAGTGTTCTGCCACACTCACGGTGGGCGATTCACCAGTCGTGCCGACCACACCGATGCAATCCGTGCCCTCGGCAATATGCCAGTCGATCAGTTTTCGCAGCGCTGCATAGTCCACACTGCCGTCTGCCAGCATAGGGGTGATCAGGGCAACAATGCTGCCAGTGAGGGGTCGCTGTGGGAGTGTCATCTTGGTGGGCGGTGATTGGGATTGGGTTAGCCGGTTATTCTAGCGACAGTGGATAACGTGGCGGTGTCGTTCCAGCATGCAGGCCAGTGTTGTGCTTGACGGCAGCAATGCGCTGCACAAAACGCGCAGGCTGTGTCAGAAAACCATCCTCAAAAGCGATGATTCTCAGCGCTTGGCAGCGGCGCAGCAGTTCACCCGGCTGCAACAAAAAGTCGGCACGAGCCGGCTTGCCTACGGTTTCATTGCCATGGGAAAAGGTTTCATAAAGCAGCAACCCCTCCGGTGCAACGCTATTCAGCAGGGTCGGGAACAGAGGTCGCCAAAGGTAGTTGGTCACCACCACCACGTCAAAGGTTTCGATTTGACCCGTGCCATCTTGCAATGGCCAAGCACCGTTTTCGATGTCGGCAGTCATCACTCTGCCATGGGCGCGTGCGGTGTCCAGTGCCTGTTCTGAACGGTCAATGCCTGTGGTGTGGCAACCCCGGGCTGCAAACCAGGCCATGTGGCGGCCATGACCGCAAGCGACATCCAGTACGCGTGCGCCCGTGGACACCAAATGGCTCCAGCGCCTGACCCAGTCCGATGGGGCTGCTACAAGATGCGGTTCCACTAAAAGCAGCCCCAGAGTTGATTGGACAAGTTCAGCACAAAGTCAGGCCGTGCATACAGTGCAAACACCATACCCAACAGGCCAGCCAGCGCGACATAAAGCATCAGTTTTTGCAGCGGTTTCATGGGTTCAAGCAGCTTGCGGCAGCGGCGTGCGGACAATAGCGGCTTCTTTGATCGGTAAATTGAGCAAGGCTGCCAGCACGCCAAACCCAATGGCCAGATACCACACCAGGTCGTAGCTGCCGGTACGGTCAAACAGGAAACCGCCCAGCCAGACTCCGAGGAACGAGCCAATCTGGTGGCTGAAAAACACAAAACCTCCCAGCATGGAGAAATGTGCCAAGCCAAATATCTGCGCAATCGCGGCGTTGGTTGGTGGAACGGTAGAAAGCCACAGCAGCCCCATCACGCTTGAAAACACATAAACACTCATGGGTGTCAAAGGCAGCAGCAAAAAGACACTGATGACAACCGAGCGACTGAAGTAAATGA
This sequence comes from Rhodoferax sp., assembly GCA_036170715.1. Lineage (GTDB taxonomy): Bacteria > Pseudomonadota > Gammaproteobacteria > Burkholderiales > Burkholderiaceae_C > Rhodoferax. The sequence goes on from JAVHPS010000266.1 coordinate 26,750, forward strand.
ACGCCAAGATGTATTTTTTTTGCAGACGCTGACCCAGCAACCCGGCCAGGTAAGTGCCAAACACATTGAACAAGCCGATCAGTGCCAGTGAATAGCTCGCCACTTGGGGTGCCAGGCCGTGATCTTTCAGGTAGCTTGGCATGTGCACGGCGATGAACACCACCTGAAATCCGCAGACAAAAAAGCCGGCCATCAACAACTGAAAACTGCGGTATTTAAATGCTTCACGCAGGGCTTGCAAAATGGACTGTTCGCGCACATGCCCGGCCCCGGCGCGAAAATTTGGCTCGCGCAACCCCCAGGCCAGCGGCATGATCAGCAGCGCAGCCGCGGCCAGTGCCACCAGCGCCAGTTGCCAACCCATGCTGTCAATTAAAAAACCTTCGGTAGGCACCATCAAAAACTGGCCAAACGAGCCTGCGGCAGCGGCAATGCCCATGGCCAGCGAGCGTTTGCTGGCACTGACGTTGCGGCCAATCACCCCATAGACCACGGCGTAGGTGGTACCAGCCTGTGCCATACCAATCAGCACACCGGTGGTGAGCGTAAAAGTCAAGACCGAGCTGGCGTATGCCATGCCCACCAAACCCAAAGCATAGAGCAGCGCCCCGGTCAAAAGCACCCTGAAAGCGCCAAACCGATCCGCCACCATGCCGGCAAAAATGCCAGAAAACCCCCACACCAAGTTCTGAATGGCCATGGCAAAGGCAAAGTTTTCACGGCTCCAGTTTTGCGCCTGCGTGATCGGTTGCAACCACAGCCCAAAGCCATGCCGAATGCCCATGGACAGTGTCACGATGGCCGCGCCACAAATCAGGACTTGTTGGATGGAAAGTGATTTGGTCTGATGTGTCATGGCCGGAATATACCGAAATGCGGTGCATCAGCGCATCGGCCATGGACTTGTTGGTTGATGACTGTTTATCTATCCAGTTGTTTTGGACTGCTTGATTACAATGCGCCGCTATGGCGACCAAACCCACCCCCGACTATTCCGAAAATTCCATCCGTGTGCTCAAAGGCCTGGAGCCGGTCAAACAGCGCCCGGGTATGTACACCCGCACCGACAACCCCATGCACATCATCCAGGAAGTGCTGGACAACGCCGCTGATGAATCCCTGGCGGGTTTTGGCAAAAAAATCAAGGTCACGGTGCACGCCGACGGCTCGGTCAGCATCGAAGACGACGGCCGCGGTATTCCGTTTGGCCTGCACCCCACAGAAAACGCGCCGGTGATCGAGCTGGTGTTCACCCAGTTGCATGCCGGGGGCAAGTTTGACAAAGGCGCGGGCGGCGCTTACAGCTTTTCCGGTGGCTTGCATGGGGTCGGCGTGAGCGTGACCAACGCCCTGAGCACCCGGTTGGAGGCCACCACCTACCGCGAAGGCCAGGTGGCGCGGCTGGTGTTTTCGGGTGGTGACGTGATCGAGCCTTTAACCGTGCGCCCGGCTGGTGACGGCGAGCGGCGCAGTGGCACGCTGGTGCGGGTCTGGCCCGATGCCAAATATTTTGAATCCATGGCGTTGCCGATGGCGCATCTGGAACACCTGCTGCGCAGCAAGGCGGTGCTGATGCCCGGTGTGAGCGTGAGCCTGACGCAAGAAAAAACCAAAGAAACACAAACCTGGCTCTTCAAAGGTGGCCTGCGCGATTACCTGACGCAAACCCTGGCTGGAGAGCCGGTGATTCCCTTGTTTGAAGGCGAGGGTTTTGCCGACGCGCAGCACGACAGCTTTGCCGACGGTGAAGGCGCTGCCTGGTGCGTGGCTTTTACCGAAGACGGCGCGCCGGTACGCGAGAGCTATGTCAACCTGATTCCCACCTCGGCCGGGGGCACACATGAGTCGGGGCTACGCGACGGGCTGTTCACGGCGGTCAAAAACTTCGTCGATCTGCACTCCCTGCTGCCCAAGGGTGTCAAGCTCTTGCCCGACGACGTGTTTGCCCGCGCCAGCTACGTGCTGTCCACCAAGGTGCTGGACCCGCAGTTTCAGGGCCAGATCAAGGAACGCCTGAACTCGCGCGACGCGGTGCGGCTGGTGAGCGGTTTTGTGCGCCCGGCGCTCGAATTGTGGCTGAACCAGAACGTGGAATTCGGCAAAAAGCTGGCCGAGCTGGCCATCAAAGCCGCGCAAAGCCGCCAGAAGGCCGGGCAAAAGGTTGAAAAACGCAAAGGCTCAGGCGTGGCCGTGTTGCCCGGCAAGCTGACCGACTGCGAAAGCCGTGACATTGCTGAGAACGAAGTGTTTCTGGTGGAAGGCGACTCGGCGGGCGGCAGCGCCAAAATGGGTCGCAACAAGGAAAGCCAGGCCATTCTGCCGCTGCGCGGCAAGGTCTTGAACACCTGGGAGGTGGAGCGCGACCGCCTGTTTGCCAACAACGAAATCCACGACATTGCCGTGGCTATCGGCGTTGATCCGCATGGCCCGGAAGACACGCCCGATTTAACCGGCCTGCGCTACGGCAAGATTTGCATCCTGAGCGACGCGGATGTCGATGGCTCACACATCCAGGTGCTGTTGTTGACGCTGTTCTTCAAACACTTTCCTAAGCTGATCGACACCGGTCACATTTTTGTATCGCGCCCGCCCTTGTTTCGGGTGGATGCCCCCGCGCGTGGCAAAAAAC
>JAVHPS010000267.1:0-7271 GCA_036170715.1 Rhodoferax sp.
GCCGCCAAGCTGCGGCAATTGCTGCCCGCTTTTGAAGCACACCTGCGCAGTCATGACCTTGCAGTGACATCCATCAGGCTGAAAATACACCGTCAAGACTGAAGAAATTGGTGCCGATTGTCGGATTCGAACTGACGACCTACCGCTTACAAGGCGGTTGCTCTACCAACTGAGCTAAATCGGCGAACTGGGGATTCTACCCAGGTTTTTACCTATCAAATTTACTTGATGCGCGTCAGCGACGGGCGCTTGGCCAGCGCTGCCACCGGGGCATCCGCCGCATCGGTAGCGGCGCGCGTGGGCTGCGCAGCTGCTTGCTCCGGCTGAGGCTCCATGCGCGGGAACGCCATACCTTGCCCGTTTTCACGCGCAAAGATAGCCACGATCTGATTCACAGGAACAAAAATGTCGCGTGCCACGCCACCAAATCGGGCTTTGAATTCGATGTAGTCATTGCCTAATTTCAGGCCTGTAGTCGCTTCAAAACCAATGTTCAGAACAATCTCACCGTCTTTGACAAATTCGCGCGGCACCTCCACGGTGCGGTCAGCCAGCACTGTGACATACGGTGTGAAGCGATTGTCAACACACCATTCATGCAGAGCACGAATCAGGTAGGGCCGGGTCGAAGTGGATGGAGCATCTGGGGTCATGAAATACCTCGGGCACGCTCACTTGCGCATGACTTTTTCTGAAGGCGTCAAGGCTTCAATGTAAGCCGGACGGGAAAAAATACGCTCGGCGTACTTGAGCAACGGCGCTGCATTCTTGCTGAGTTCAATGCCGTAATAGTCCAGACGCCACAACAACGGTGCAATTGCCACGTCGAGCATCGAGAATCCGTCGCCCAGCATGAATTTGTTTTTCAGAAACACGGGGGCCAATTGCGTCAGACGGTCACGGATATGAGCGCGTGCTTTTTCCAGCGCCTTCTCGTTCGACTTGGAGCTACGTGACTCAAGCGTTGACACGTGGGTGAACAGTTCCTTCTCGAAATTAAGCAAGAACAAACGGACGCGCGCGCGATCCACCGGATCGCCAGGCATCAACTGCGGATGTGGGAAACGCTCATCGATGTACTCGTTGATGATGTTGGATTCGTACAAAATCAGATCGCGTTCCACCAGAATGGGCACTTGGCCATAGGGGTTCATCACGCTGATGTCTTCGGGTTTGTTGTACAAATCCACGTCCCGAATTTCAAAGTCCATGCCTTTTTCAAACAAAACGAAACGGCAGCGGTGAGAGAAGGGACAAGTCGTACCCGAGTAAAGCACCATCATGGTAGAGGCTCCTAAAAAAGTAAAAGAGCGGCAAAGCTTTATGGGCTTGCCACTCTGAAAATGCTGCGGCGGTGACCACACCTGTACCGCAGTCCGTCAATACAAAACTACTTGATGTCTTTCCAGTAGGCTTTGTTCAGCCGCCAAGTGATCAGCGACAAGCCAGCCAGGAAAATCAGCACCCAGATACCGACGCGCTGGCGCGAGGTTTGGGCCGGTTCTGCCATCCATTGCAGGTAATTCACCAAGTCACCCACGGCGCTGTCGTACTGTGCAGCGGACAAGGTGCCAGGAGTCAGTTGCTCAAACCCTTCAAACTGGTGGCTAGTGACACCATGCGCTGTCACCTCCTTGAACACGGCACGCCGATCGCCTTGCAATTCCCACAAGACATGGGGCATGGCGACATTGGGGAACACTGTGTTGTTCCAGCCGGTTTGAGTCGCCGGATCGCGGTAAAAACTGCGCATGTAGGTGTACAAGTAATCGGCTCCCGTGCCGTTGGCACCGGCACGCGAACGCGCAATGACAGTCAAGTCAGGTGGCGTGTTGCCAAACCAGGCTTTGGCTTGTTTGGGATCGATTGAGGCCACCATGGTGTCGCCAATTTTGGCATTGGTCACCAGCAGGTTGTCTTTGATTTGCTCTTGGGTCAAGCCAATGTCAGTCAAACGCGTGTAGCGCATGAAGGACGCCGAATGGCAGTTCAGACAGTAGTTGACAAACAGTTTTGCACCATTTTGCAGTGCCCCCAGGTCGTGAATGCGGTTGGGCGCTTTGTCCCAAGAGGGGCCCGCAGTATTGGCTTGCACCGCTGTAGACAGACCACAAACCAGCGCCAGACCCAGAAGAATTTTTTTGCTCATACCCATGGTATTCATGAATCGTCTCCGCATCAGTGAGCTGAATAATTAACGCGACTGGGCACCGACTTGAACGTGCCCAACCGGCTCCACCACGGCATCAACAAGAAGAAGCCGAAGTAAAACAAAGTCCCCACCTGCGAAACACGTCCGCCAATGGCGGAAGGCGGCAAGGTTCCCAAATAACCCAGCACCAGAAAGTTGATAACGAACACGGCGTACAAATACTTGTGCCAGCTCGGACGATAACGGATCGACTTGACCGCGCTGTTGTCCAGCCAAGGCAGGAAAAACAGAATCACCACACCGCCACCCATGGCCACCACGCCCCAGAACTTGGCATCAATGGACAACATCATGGCCACAATCACCACGGCAGCGCCAACAATGAGGCCCTTGAACAGGGTTGGCATCTTGACCTTGAGCACGGCCAAGGCAGCACCAGCCACGACACAAGCCATCAACACATACATGAGTTCGGTGGTTACGGCACGCAACAGGGAATAAAACGGGGTGAAGTACCAAACGGGCGCGATGTGCAACGGGGTCTGGAACGGGTTGGCCGGAATGAAGTTGTTGTATTCCAGGAAATAGCCCCCCATTTCAGGCGCAAAAAACACAATGGCGGTGAACACCAACAGGAACACACTGACCCCAAACACGTCGTGCACGGAGTAATAAGGGTGAAACGGGATGCCGTCCAGGGGAACGCCATTAGCGTCTTTGGTGGCCTTGATTTCAATCCCATCGGGGTTGTTGGAGCCCACTTCGTGCAGCGCAATGATGTGCGCCACCACCAAGCCCAACAACACCAGCGGGACGGCAATCACGTGGAAGCTGAAGAACCGGTTCAGTGTGGCATCACCCACCACAAAATCGCCGCGAATCAACAGCGCCAGATCAGGGCCGACAAACGGAATGGCAGAAAACAGGTTCACGATCACCTGAGCACCCCAGTAACTCATTTGCCCCCAAGGCAACAGGTAACCCATGAAAGCCTCGGCCATCAGCGCCAGGAAAATGCCGCAACCAAACAGCCAGACCAGTTCACGCGGTTTACGGTAACTGCCGTACATCAGGCCACGGAACATGTGCAGGTAAACCACCACAAAGAATGCCGACGCGCCAGTGGAGTGCATGTAGCGAATCAACCAGCCCCAGGGCACGTCGCGCATGATGTACTCAACCGAACCAAAGGCCAGCGCCGCATCAGGCTTGTAATGCATCACCAGAAAAATGCCGGTGACGATTTGAATCGCCAACACCAGCAGGGACAGCGAACCAAAGATATACCAGATATTGAAATTTTTGGGCGCGTAGTACTCGCTCATGTGCTCTTTGAAGAGCTTGGAGAGCGGAAAACGGTTGTCGATCCAGTTCAGCGTCTTGGCCCCAGCGGAGGCATTCGGGGAAATTTCGTGAAACGTAGCCATGTTTCTGATCCTCAGGCTTTCTTGTCTTCACCGATCAGCAACTTGGTGTCTGACAGGTACATGTGGGGTGGCACTTCCAGGTTGTCCGGAGCTGGTTTGTTCTTGAACACACGGCCAGCCAAATCAAAGGTTGAACCATGGCAGGGGCACAAAAAACCACCTTGCCAGTCATCCGGCAACGAAGGCTGTGCGCCAGTCTGGAATTTATCGGAAGGAGAGCAGCCCAAATGGGTGCAGATACCCACCGTCACCAGGTATTCCGGCTTGATCGAGCGGGTTGCATTACGAGCGTATGCCGGCGCTTGGTCATCTGGCTTGCGGGTTGAATCGGGGTCAGCCAGCTGACCATTGAGCTTGGGCAGGGCAGCCAATTGTTCCGGGGTACGACGCACAATCCAGACCGGCTTGCCGCGCCACTCGACCGTCATTTTTTCACCCGGTTTCAGGGCTGAAATATCGGCCTCAACCGCTGCGCCAGCAGCTTTGGCACGCTCGGAGGGCTGGAACGAACTGACAAAAGGAACGGCGGCGGCAATGCCACCCACTGCACCGGCACAGCCCGAGGCAATCAGCCAGGTTCGTTTACTGGAGTCAGCGGGGCCGTTTTCGGCAAGCATCTCACTCATGGGAATCCTCAGAAAGAAAAGGTCGTGCTAGATCACAACCTTTGATTCTAACTGAGCCACCCTTGCATCCAATTTACAAAACCGACTCAAATCCGGCATGCACACAACTGTCTGGCCATGCGAATCGCTGACACCAGGCTGGATGCATCTGCCCGGCCTGTGCCCGCAATGTCAAACGCAGTGCCATGGTCTGGGCTGGTGCGTACCAGGGGTAGCCCCAGCGTCACATTGACCCCTTGTTCTACCCCCAGGTATTTGACCGGTATCAAACCCTGGTCGTGGTACATGGCCACTACCACATCAAATTCACCCAACCGCCCGGCGGTGGCGCGCGCACGCATGAACACCGTGTCGGGAGCCAAAGGGTCACTGGCGCACACGCCTTGAACGCGTGCCGCCTTGACGGCGGGCAGGATCACCTCAAGTTCTTCGCGGCCAAACAAACCGCCCTCACCCGCATGGGGATTGAGCCCGGCTACGCCAATGCGCGGCGCACGCCCCAGCACCGCTTGCAACGACTGGTGCGTGATCAACAGGGTTTGCAACACGTTGTCAAAGGTCACGGCAGCCAGCGCCTCACGCAGCGCCACATGGATGCTGACCAACACCACGCGCAACTCGTCATTGGCCAGCATCATGCGCACGGGCAATTGCGCCACCGGCATGTCCAGGTGCGCGGCCGCCAGGGCTTGCAGCATTTCGGTATGCCCTGGAAAACCCGCCAGCCAACCGCCGGCCATGGCCAGTGCTGCCTTGTTCAAAGGTGCAGTCACCAAAGCCGCCACCTCACCCCGCAAGGCCGCATTGGCGGCCCACACCACGGCTTCACCCGCCATCTGCCCTGCCACCGCACTGAGTTGACCAAAAGGCACGGGAGCCGCGCTGGATCCAGATGGTAGTGCCAGCGGCAAAACCGGCACACAGTTGGGGGGGCAATGCACAGCTTCGTGGGAGTCCGACAACACCGCCACTGGCAACGGCAGCTGCTGCCCCGCCACCACCGCGCAAGCGCGCCGCAGGGTCGCGACATCGCCCACCACAAAACAACCCGCACAGTCTTGCGCAGCCGCCTGAAACGCCCGCGCGATGATTTCAGGACCAATGCCCGCGGCATCGCCCATGGTGATGGCGATGGGTCGTGGGTGTGAAGCGCGCTTTGTTGTCATATCAAGCCGGGTTGTCAATATCAATAAAGGTATGGGTCAGCCCACATTGCGCTGCCACATGAGCAGCCAAGGCAGGTGCACCATAGCGCTCGGTTGCATGGTGGCCGCAAGCCAGGTAAGCCACGCCACATTCACGCGCTACATGAGTCTGGGGTTCAGATAGCTCCCCGGTGATAAAGGCATCGGCCCCCGCAGCAATCGCAGCTTCAAAATAGCTTTGCGCTCCACCACTACACCATGCTATTTTTTTAATAGCTTTTTTAGCTTCATCTATAAGGGCTACAGGTCGATTTAGTTTGCAAGAAACATGATCGGCCAAGGCTTGCCCGGTGGCGAACCCCGTGCCATCCGCACGCGCGCCCAGCCAGCCTAGGTCTTGCTCGCCAAAACGCGAGCTGCCCACCAGCCCGAGATGCTTGGCCAGTTGCGCGTTGTTACCCAGCTCAGGGTCTGCGTCCAGCGGCAAATGGTAGGCGAACAGGTTGATGTCATGTGCCAGCAGCAGTGCCAGACGCTGTTTCATCCAGCCGGTGACACGGCCATCCTGCCCACGCCAAAACAGGCCGTGATGCACGAAGATGGCATCGGCCTTGGCCGCAATAGCTGCTTCGATCAGCGCCCGGCTGGCCGTGACCCCTGAGACCAGGTGTTGTACCTGGGCGCGCCCTTCCACTTGCAAGCCATTGGGGCCGTAGTCACGAAAGCGTTCGGGCTGCAGCCGCGCATCAAACGCGGCCAGCAATTCGGTTCTGTCGATCATCGGGAAGCCTTAAAAACATTCGGGCATCATAAAGGCGTGGCGTGTGCATCGCAGTCGCAACCGACACCTGCCGCGACCCATCGATGCGCCAAACGCGCCAAGCACCAGGCCAACCACGGTGCACCCCACTGCAAACACTTGGGCAAGCGTGCACGCAGCACCAGCACTGGCGCAGTGATAGCGCCACAGCGGTACTGCGGTGGGTCTGATTGCCATTGCAAGGCTGCGCAAGCGCCGCAGCGACGGCCTGTAAGCACCACTCCCAACGGGCAAGGCTCCATCAAACAGCACACACCACAGCCGTTGCACGGCGCACCCAGCACCGGTTTTTGCGGTGCTAGGGACTCGACGTGGAGGGTGATGGGAAACTGGGGCATTGAAATTCGCTCAGGCACCTACAATTTGACGCTACGCATTTTTCACCCTTAAAGGGCCATTTTTGGCATTGTCCATGAAACGTTTTTGGTTGTTATTTTCCCAATCGGTCACCGTGCTGTTGGCTGCCTACTTTGTCGTCGGTACGCTTAAACCCAACTGGCTTGACCTGCGTGGTGGGCGCTCTGGCAGCGTGGCGGTGCTGGAGGATCCGGGCAGCAGCGCCAGCACCACCCCACCGGGCAGTTTCCGGCTGGCGGCACAAAAATCATCCCAGGCCGTCGTGAGCATCAACACCAGCAAAAACGCCCGCCCGAACCCGCAGGGAGCCGACCCGTGGTTCCGTTTCTTCTTTGGTGACCAGCAAGACCAACCGCAAATGGGACTCGGCAGCGGCGTGATCGTCAGCGCCGACGGCTACATCCTGACCAACAACCACGTGGTGGAAAGCGCCGACGAAATTGACGTGATCCTCAACGACAGTCGCCATGCCCGTGCCAAAGTCATTGGCACCGACCCGGATGCCGACTTGGCGGTGCTCAAGATTGATTTGGATCGCCTGCCGGTGATCGTGCTGGGCAACTCCGACAACCTGCAGGTGGGCGACCAGGTGCTGGCCATTGGCAACCCATTTGGAGTCGGTCAAACCGTCACCAGCGGCATTGTCAGCGCACTCGGGCGCAACCAGCTGGGCATCAACACGTTTGAGAATTTCATCCAGACCGATGCCGCCATCAACCCGGGCAACTCGGGCGGTGCGCTGGT
>JAVHPS010000268.1:0-1498 GCA_036170715.1 Rhodoferax sp.
GGCACACGGTTTGCAGCCCCATCATGATGCCGGCCTTTTGGATCAGCTTGACGCGTTTGCGTAAGAGCGGCGTGATTTCTTTGGGGTGGTTGATGTGGATGTTGATCATCTGCACGCGGTGCTTTTCCAGTACGGCGCACAGCTCGGGCGTGACGCGCGTGGGCATTTGCACCACCATGCGCGAGCCAATGCGCAAGAAGCGCACATGTGGGGCGCGGGCACGAATCTGGCCCAGAATTTCATCGAGGCGTTCATCGGTAAAGGTCAGCGGGTCGCCGCCCGAGAGCAGCACGTCCTCAATGTTTTTGTTGTTGGCAATGTAGTCAATCGAGGCCTCAATTTCATCTTTGTGCACCGAGCCGCTGGGCTGGCTGACCATGCGCTTGCGGGTGCAAAAACGGCACAGCGTGGCGCAGGTGTTGCTCACCAAAAACAACACCCGGCGCGGGTAGCGGTGCACGATGCTGGTGCCCGGAATGGTGTCGCCCTCTTCGCCGAGCTGATCGAGCAGGGTGGCAAAGCCAGGCTTGGTTTCTTCGTGAAACGTGGGCAGGTATTGCAGGCGAATGGGGCAGTTGGGGTCGTCACGGTCCATCAGTTGTGCCATGTAAGGCGTGACGGCAATGGCAAATTTTTTGTAAACGGTGTCGTTCACATCTTCAATGTGGTTGAGCACGCCGTCAAGCTCCGAGTGGTGCGTGTAGCGCCGGGCAAACTGTTTTTGCCAAGACTCGGACTCGGGGTCGTAGGCTTGCAGCTCGGCGTAGGTGAGCAGCTTTTTGGGTGTGGAAAAGTCGACGCGTTGCAACATAGCAAACCTCTTTCTGGTGAGATGCCCATGCTGATGTCATGGGCAAGTGAAAGGAAGTTTAAAAACCACTGCTGCCGGTTAAAACTGGCAAAGTGACTGAAAGTTATGGTCAAATTCAGTCACATTGACTCGCCATCAAACACAATGACTGAAATCACCCCGTTTGCAGCGCTGGACGCGTTGGATCATCAGCTGATTGAACTGCTGCGCGTCAACGCCCGCCTGCCCATGGTCAAGCTGGCACAGGCCCTGGGGTGCGCCCGCAGCACGGCGCAATTGCGTCTGAAGGCGTTGGAAGACGCGGGCGTGATCACCGGCTACACCGTGGGCATCAAAGTGCAGCGCTCGGCCGCCAGCATTCGCGCCATGGTGTTGATCTCAATCGAATCAAAAAACGAAACCGACGTGGTGCGCGCCCTGGCCAAGCGGCATGAAATCACCAAGCTGTATTCGGTCAGCGGCCGCTACGACTTGTGTGCCTTGCTATCGACCGAATCCACCCAAGAGCTCGACGCGGTGATTGACAAAATGCGCACCATCAAAGGGGTTGTTGAAACGTTTTCGACCATTCTGTTGTCCACCAAGCTGGACCGGCCGGAGTGACGGGTTGAGCCGCTGTATCTGCGGCACGACTCACGACAAGCGGTAGGTTTGCAAGTGGATGCTGGTCTCGGTGCTGCTGATGGA
>JAVHPS010000269.1:0-1494 GCA_036170715.1 Rhodoferax sp.
TGCAGGTGCAATTGAATAGCCAGCAGCAGGTGGTCATGCTGTACGGTTCGTTTCAGGACGTGACGCAGGCCAAGCAAGCACAGCTGAAGCTGGAATTGGCCGCCAAAGTGTTCAGCTACGCCTATGAAGGCATCACCATCACCGATGCGCAAGGCACGATTCTGGATGTCAACGACACCTTCACCCTGATCACCGGCTACAGCCGTGAAGAAGCCGTGGGACAAAACCCGCGCATCCTTAAATCAGGACGGCAAGACGCTGCGTTTTATGACAACTTGTGGCAAACCCTGCTGCACACCGGGCACTGGAATGGCGAAATCTGGAACCGGCGCAAAAATGGCCAGATTTACCCTGAGCAACTCAACATCAGCGCGGTGCAAGATGCGCATGGCAACACACAGCAATATGTGGCGCTGTTCTCGGACATCACGGTGCGCAAAGAGATGGAAGAGCAGGTGCGTAAACTGGCGTTCTTTGATGCCCTGACCGACCTGCCCAACCGCCGCTTGCTGACCGACCGGCTCAACCAGACCCTGCTCATCAACAAGCGCAGCGGCCATTTTGGAGCGGTCATGTTTCTTGACCTGGACAACTTCAAACCACTCAACGACACCCATGGCCACGCCGTCGGCGACCTGCTGCTGGTAGAAGTAGCCAAGCGTCTGAAAAGCTGTGTCCGCGAAGTCGACACCGTGGCCCGCATCGGTGGCGACGAATTTGTGGTGATGCTCAGTGCACTCGATACCAGTGCTCAAACTTCAACTGAACAAGCCCACTTGATTGCAGAAAAAATACGTTTGAGCCTGGCCGAACCCTATGTCTTAAGCGCCCAACTGCCAGGCCAGCCCCAACACGCCATAGAACACCACTGCACCTGCAGCATGGGCATCGCACTGATGGCCAATGACACACCAGACCACGAAGTCATCCTGCGGCAAGCGGATGCAGCCATGTACCAGGCCAAAGCGCAGGGCCGTAACCGCGTGGTATTTGCTAGTGATCCAATCAGCACAGCGGCAGCAGGTGGTGTGGCGTAGCACACCCGGGCTCACACCCGCTTGAGTACCTCTGCCACGCAGCGCTCAATGCCCACAAACACGTCGCTGAGCTTGGCATCGTCAAACATGTAGGCCGGCGTGGTGATGAGCTTGTGAGCCTCGTCAATCACCACCTCACGGGCACTGGGCGTGTTCTGGTTGTGCTGACCGAGTTGTGTCAGCGCCGCAGCACAACCGGCATCGTTGCCGAGCGTCATGGCGGCACCGTCGTTGACCTGGTGCAGCGCCAGCGCCACCAGCGCGGGGGCAATGCAAATCGCACCCACGGGCTTCTTCGCAGCAAAAAAACCCTGCACAAACGCCGCCACATCGGCTCGCACGTCAGCCTCTGCGCCCTTGAAGGCAAACGAGCAATGGTTTTTGGCCACACCGTAGCCGCCGGGCATCACCAGCGCGTCATAGTCCGCCACTTTGGCCCGGGCCAGATCCAGACATT
>JAVHPS010000270.1:0-1486 GCA_036170715.1 Rhodoferax sp.
CTGCAAATTTTTGAAGTGCGCTACCTGGACATGATCGGCAAGTGCTTCAAAGCCGGTGCGCCCTTTGGTGTGGTCACCCTCAACGCTGGCGAAGAGGTGCGCCAGGCCAATACTGCCAGCACCGCCAAAGACCAGATTGCCCAAGAATTGTTTTACCCCACAGGCACCTTGGCACGCATCACCAGCCTGAGCCGCCCACAGCCTGGGTTGATGCTGATCCAGTGCACCGGCATGCAGCGCTTTCAAGTCACCCAGCATGAATTGCTCAAACACGGCTTGTGGGTAGCCCATGTGACCTTGCAGCCTGAAGACCAAGCCATTGCCATCCCGCCCGACCTGCAGCCGGTAGCGCGCACGCTTGCCCGCGTGATAGACACCCTGAAAGCCCAAGGCACAACGGCAGACCACATGCCCATGCAGCCGCCCTACCAACTCGATGATTGCGCCTGGGTGTCCAACCGCTGGTGTGAGCTGCTGCCCCTGCCTGCAGAGCTTAAAAATCGGCTGATGGCGCTCGACAACCCACTGGTGCGGCTGGAACTGGTAAGTGATTTGCTGGAACGCCACGGTATTTCGACGTAAAGTGTCGGCTTCGGAGAACACACACCATGAGCATTCGCTACGCCAACGTCATCAACCACTTGCCTGAAACCAAAATGCGGCTGTACCCCACCAAGGTCATCAACATCATTGGCGGGCCAGGCAGCGACAAGTCGCTATTTTCTGCAGCCATCGTGCTGTATTTGAGCCTGCGCGGCAAAACGGTGGAAACCATCCCCGACTATGCCAAAACACTGGTCTGGCAACGTAACTTTGAGGTGCTGAAAAACCAGTATTTCATTGCCCAGCGCCAATATGAAATGCTGAATTTGATCGATGGCCAGGTGCATTTTTTGATCACCGAATGCTCCCTGCCCCAAGTGCTTTTTTACAACGAAAACTATGCTGACAACATTTGCGACGTAGCCAAGACCCGCGAGCAAATTCTGGAGTGGTACCGCCAAAACGACAACATCAACATCCTGGTGCAACGCGGTGAAAAAAAATACGTGCGCACCGGCCGCTTTCAAGACGAAGAGCAAGCCAAAGAAGTAGACCAGGGCTTGCGTGAAATTCTTGACCGCGAGCACCTGCCCTACACCATCTTGCCGCCCGACCTGGAATCCATCAACACCTTTGCGGATGTGCTGCTGATGTAAGGCCACGTGGCCACGCCCCAGCGGGACGCGGTGTGGCCTCTAAAATCAGTCGCATGAGCCACCCAACAAAAACACCTCTCGCTGCAGCCCCAGCTGCCACCCCAACCGAATCACTCAAACCCAGCAATTTCTTGCGCCAGATCATCGAATCTGACCTTGAAAAAGGCACCTACGCCAGCCGCCGCTGGTCTGGCAGCCCAGGCGATGCCGCCCACCATGCCAAAGGTGAGCCCGACCCGGCCAAAATCCGCACCCGCTTCCCGCCCGAGCCCAATGGCTACCTGCAC
>JAVHPS010000271.1:0-1484 GCA_036170715.1 Rhodoferax sp.
AGCCGCATCCACTGGCATGTGGCCCGGTGCGCCGCGCCAGATTCGCGTCACCACCTCCAAAGGCTTCTGATGACTTGGAATGCATCACGTACGCCAGTGAGCTGGCTCGGCAAAATCCGCAGCCTGTTTGGCCAGGCTCCCGTCCATGAAGCAGCAGGCCGTGGCAGACGCGCACAAGCTTGGATGCCCGGCAACCCGGGCGCTGTGTCGGCGCTACTTGCCACCAATTCCGAGCTTCGCACAAAAAGCCGCGATCTGGTGCGTCGCAACGCTTGGGCACAGTCTGGCATCGAGGCCTTTGTGGCCAATGCGGTCGGCACCGGCATCAAGCCGCAAAGTCTGGCCGGTGACGACGCGTTCAAGGCGGCAGTGCAGACGCTGTGGCGTGACTGGGTGGAGGAAGCCGATGCGGCAGGACAAACCGACTTCTATGGCTTGCAAGCCTTGGCCTGTCGAGCCATGCTCGAGGGCGGTGAATGCCTGATCAGGCTGCGGCCGCGCCGACCCGAAGATGGGCTGAGTGTTCCGTTGCAAATTCAGTTGATCGAACCCGAGCACTTGCCACTCAATCTCAATATCGATCTTGATTCAGGAAACGTTGTCCGCTCGGGCATCGAATTTGATGGCGTTGGCAGACGCGTGGCGTACCACTTGTACCGATCTCACCCAGAGGACGGCAGGCTGGCACCCATGTCCGGCCAGGGTGGTCTGGAGACGGTGCGCATCGATGCCAGTGAAATCATCCACCTGTACAAGGTGTTGCGCCCGGGACAGATTCGCGGTGAGCCGTGGCTCTCACGCGCCCTGGTCAAGCTCAATGAACTTGACCAGTACGACGACGCGGAACTGGTGCGCAAGAAGACCGCCGCCATGTTTGCAGGCTTTGTCACCCGCCAAAGCGTGGAGGACAACCTTCTGGGTGAAGGCCTGCCGGACGGCAACGGTGTGTCACTGGCTGGTCTTGAGCCCGGCACCATGCAGATTCTGGAGCCCGGTGAAGACATCAAGTTCTCTGACCCGGCCGATGTGGGTGGCTCCTACGGTGAATTCCTGCGCGCCCAGTTTCGGGCTGTGGCAGCAGCCATCGGTATCACCTATGAACAACTGACCGGTGACCTCTCGGGTGTGAACTATTCCAGCATTCGTGCCGGGATGCTCGAATTCAGACGGCGTTGCGAGATGGTGCAGCACGGCGTGCTGGTGCATCAAATGTGTCGCCCGGTCTGGGCGGCATGGATGAAGCAGGCAGTGCTCAGTGGCGCATTGCAGGCTCCAGGCTTTGCCCGGGGCGGCAACGCCAAACGGCGGCAATACCTCGCTGCCAAGTGGATTCCGCAGGGCTGGCAGTGGGTGGACCCTGAGAAAGAGTTCAAAGCCATGCTGCTGGCGATTCGCTCCGGGCTGATGAGTCGGTCTGAGGCGATTTCGGCTTTTGGCTATGACGCAGAGGACGTTGACCGGGAAATCGCTGCTGACAACCAGCG
>JAVHPS010000272.1:0-1483 GCA_036170715.1 Rhodoferax sp.
CACCCCGCACATCGCCTGGCTGGGCGCTGGCGCGCCGCGTAATGACAAGGTGTTGTCTGCCGCAGAAGCTGCCGAGTTACTGGCGGGTGAGGTGGTGCTGGAGGAAAAGCTTGACGGCGCCAATTTAGGTTTTTCGGTCTCGGCACAGGGTGTGGTGCGGGCGCAAAACCGGGGGCAATATCTGGTGCCGCCGTATCAGGGCCAGTTTGCCCGGCTGACACCCTGGTTGGCCGAGCATCAAGACCGTTTGATTGATACGCTGGGCACAAATTTGATCGCTTTTGGTGAATGGTGTGCCGCGCGCCACAGCTTGGACTACGCCACGTTGCCAGATTGGTGGCTGATGTTTGATGTGTATGACCGCCATGAAGGCAGGTTTTGGAGCACCTTGCGGCGCGATGCGCTGGCGCAGTCGCTGGGCGTTGCGGTGGTGCCGCGCTTGCAATGCGCCAAGGTAAGCATGGCGCAGTTGCGCCATTGGGTTGCCACCGACACCAGCCAATTTCGACCCGGGCCTTTGGAGGGCATTGTCATTCGCCAGGAAAACGCACAGTGGTTGCAGGCACGCGCCAAGCTGGTTCGGTCTGATTTCACACAAGCTATCGAGAGCCATTGGCGCAGTCGCAGCTTGGAATGGAACGCTTTGGATGCGGTTGCCGCTGTTGCACCTGCTGCTGTGACATCGACATCAGCATGAACGCCCTGGAACTGACCCGCCTGGAAAAAGCGGCGGCCGACTGTGGCTTTGAGCGCACGCCACAGTGGGTAGGTGATGCGCTGGTGCTGCGCTCGGCAAGTTTTCCGGAATCAGTCACCGTGCAGCTGTTGGGGCAAGAGGTGTTTGTGTTGACGGCGTCCGGGGCAGGCGTGTTGCCACAGGTGAACCCGGTCAACGCCAGTGCATACCGGGTGTCAGAGACAGTTACCCATAGCCAATTAGCGTCGCTTTCTGTGCAAGGTTGGCCCGATTTTTACCGGGCGCTGGACAAAGCTGCTGCCAACGCTCGCACCAAGCCCCACCGGGTGGCGCAAAGGTTTCAGCTTGCCACCGTGACATTACCCAAATCCACCGAAGCCGAGCGCTGGGTGGTGCAACGTGTGGGGCAGGATTTATTTCGCGCCGCACTGCTGGACTATTGGCAGGGGCGCTGTTGCGTGACCGGACTGGCAGTGCCAGAACTGTTGCGCGCCTCGCACATCAAGCCCTGGGCGCTGTGCGACACAAATGAGGAGCGGTTGGATGTGTTCAACGGCCTGCTGCTGGCCCCGCATCTGGATGCGCTGTTTGATGGCGGGTGGATGACGGTGCAGCCGAATGGACTGTTGATCTTCTCCACAAAATTGGTTGCAGAGGCAAGGCATGCACTTGGCATTTGGGATGGGTTAATCGTTTCTGGCTTAACTCGTGAGCACCAACAGTATTTAAAGTTTCATAGGGACATGTTGTTCAAAAATTGAGAACAAAAGAGTTGATTTACTGTGT
>JAVHPS010000273.1:0-7176 GCA_036170715.1 Rhodoferax sp.
CGGTGATTGGCGGGCTGTACACCGTGGGCCAGCGTGACCTGAAACGCCTGCTGGGTTATTCGTCCACCGAAAACGTCGGCATTGCCGGCATTGGCTTTGGCATCGGCACGCTCGGGCTGGCCTGGGACGTGCCTGGTCTGGTGGCGCTGGGTTTTGCCGGTGGCTTGCTACACATCCTGAACCATGCGTTCTTCAAATGCCAGTTGTTTTACGCGGCCGGGTGCGTGTACCAGGCCAAACACGGCGTGGACATTGAGCGCCTGGGCGGCCTGGCCAAGCTGATGCCCATCACCGCTTTGAGTTTTTTGGTGGGTGGCATTGCCATTTCTGCCCTGCCGCCGTTCAATGGTTTCGCCAGTGAGTTTTTGATTTACAGCGGTTTATTCACCGGCGAAACCATCAGCGTTTGGGCCAAACTGCTGTTGGCCGGGGTGGCGATGCTGCTGGCGTTTGTGGGGGCGGTGTCGGCCCTGTCCATCACCCGCGCTTATGGCGTGATTTTTATGGGCCACTCGCGTGACGACAGCCTGCCCGCAGGCCATGAGCCCAGTGTCTGGATGCTGCTGCCCCTGCTGGTGCACACCGCAGGTACGATCCTGCTGGGGCTGCTACCGGTACTGGGCTTGGTCTTGGTGGAAGCCCCGACTCGGCTGTTTTTGCACGCCGTGCCCGATGCCATCACCCAGGAAGCCATGCAAGGTGTAGAGCAAGTGCTCGGCCGGGTCAGCATGGTGTCGGCCGGTGTGGCGGCACTGATTGTGCTGGCATGGGTGCTGCGCCGCGCCCTGCGCCGCACGGCGGCTGCAGCGGGCCCCACCTGGGGCTGCGGCTACACCGCTGGCAGCGCCCGCGTGCAGTACACCGCCAGCAGTTTTTCCAAAGATTTTTCGCAGCATTACACCGGCTTGATGGTGCTGCTCAAACGCAAAAAAGCACCCACAGGCTACTTTCCTGACGATGCTTACGTCATCACCGATTGCGTTGACGCGGTGGAACGCCGCCTGTACAACGTGATCGGCCACGGCGACGACTCGGCCTCCTTGATCTCTAAACTCATGCACGAAGACGACCCCCGCATTGCGTTTGCCTTGGGGCTGGCCGCCGTGGTGGCCATTGCTGCCCTGGTGGTGATTGCAGAAGGAGCCCTGCCATGACCCGCTCTGGTTTGGGATTGACGCTGGCACACACCGCGCTGGTGCTGGTGATGCCGATTCTGCTGGTGGGGGTCATCAACCGCACCAAGTCATGGTGGGCCGGTCGCCAGGGGCCGGGTTTGTTCCAGTCGTTTCACGACCTGCGCCGCCTGCTGGGCAAACGCCCGGTGGTGAGCGACACGGCCACGCCGCTGTTTCGGCTTGGAGCCTACGTGGTGCTGGTGTGCGCCCTGATCGCCATGGCGTTTGTGCCGCTGCTGGGCCAATTTGCACCGCTGTCGTTTGCACATGATTTTGTCGCAGTGGCCTACACCCTGGGACTGGCGCGCATCGTGTTGATGCTCTCGGCCATGGATGTGGGCAGCCCGTTTGAGGGCATGGGCGCGGCGCGTGAAGCCAAGTTTGGCGCGTTTGCTGAACCGGCCCTGTTTTTGCTGCTGGGCACGGTCGGGGCGGCCACCGGTTTAAGCAATTTTGCCGACATGCTGGGGCATCTGCACCACACCACTTATTACACCTGGATTGTGTTGCCGCTGGTTCTGGCCTTGCTGATTTTGCTGCAGACCGAAGCCGCCCGCGTACCGGTAGATGATCCCAGCACGCACCTCGAGCTGACCATGATTCACGAGGTCATGATCCTCGACCACAGTGGTCCCGATCTGGCCGCCATGCAATACGCCGCTGGTTTGAAGATGACGCTGTATGCGGGCCTGATCGCCACCCTGCTGAACCCTTTTGACCCGCTGTCGGAACCATGGGCGGCCACCGCAATGGCGCTGCTGCTGATGCTGGCCGTGGCCATGGTGGTGGGTTGTTTTGAGTCACTGATGGCGCGCTTGCCAATGCACCGGGTAGCACGCTATGTGTGGCTGGCTGGCTGGCTGGCGGCAGCCGCAGCGTTAGCGGTTGGCGTGCTGGGAGGTGGCTTATGAACCTGGCACACAACCCCACCCTGGCTCTGATCGCCTGCCTGCTGGCCACCGTGCTGCCGGTTTTTTTTGGCAAACTTGCCGTCACCCCCACCTGGCTGAGCTTGCAAGCGCTGGCACTGGGCTGGATCAGCCTGAACAAACACCATGAGCTGGACTTTCATGCACTCGAAGCCGGGCTGGAGATTTTGCTCATCCGCGCCGCCCTGGTGCCGCATCTGCTGCGCCGCACCCTGCAAGGCTGCAAAGCTGCCGAACACGACGTGATGCCGTCCAACTTGTTGACCTGGGGCGTGGCGGTGACCCTGATCATTTTCGCGTTCCAGTTTGGCGATGGTGCGCGTGCCGACGTGCGTGCGCTGACGCTCGGCGTGATTGCCGCCACGGTCACCATTGCTTTTTTGCTGCTGGCCACCAACCGCGAACCGATGGCACAACTGGTGGCGCTGCTGTTCATGGAAAACGCGCTGGCACTGTTTGAGTCCCTGATGCCCGAGCCCTGGCCGCTGCCGGTGCACATTGCCATCAGCAGTGTGTATGTGGGCACGGTGGCGGTGGGAAGCTGGCTGGTGCGCGGCTCTGAAGTTTCAAGTGTTTCAACCACCCAGCCCATGGAGAACGGGCAATGACCGCTTCACTTTCAATAGCAAATTCAACACCGCCAGCACCCCTTGAGCCGGGCGCAGGCCTGGGTTCAAGCACCCAATGGATGTCACCTGCACTGGTGGCCGTGGCGCTGCTAATGTGGCTGGCAGCCATGGGCGTGTTCCTGACCCATCCGCTGCACACCTTGCCGCTGTACTTTGCCAACCGCTACCTGGTGCTTGATGCCACCTCGCTGCTGTTCCTGGTGGTCATCAACACCGTGTTTCTGGGCATTTGCGTGTACCTGTATTCACGCGAGCGCCACACCCCGGCCCTGACCCAGGACATCCGCTCCCGCGCCGGCTTGATGCTGCTGTTCATGGCCGTCATCAACGTCGGCCTGATGGCCAACCACCTGGTCTTGCTGTGGACCCTGATCGAGGTCAGCACCCTGTGCGCGGCCCCGCTGGTGGCACGCGGTGATGCCCCCAACCCGCGTGCCGTGGCCTGGCGCTACATGCTGTACTCCAGCATGACGCTGGCGATTACTTTTTTGGGTTTCATGGCTCTCACCCAATCCGCCCATTTACGCGGGCTGGAGGTGAGCTTCATGGTCGACCAGCTGGGTGACTCCCTCACCAGCGGGGTCGATGCCTGGCAACGCCTGGGGCTGTCGTTCATGCTGTTTGGACTCGGTGGCAAGCTCGGGCTGGCACCGCTGTATGGCTGGATGCCCGAGACCTACGAAGCCGCCCCCACCACCACCAGCGCCTTGCTGGCCTCGGTGCAATTCAACATCAGCGTGGTGGCAGTGTTCCGGATTCTGCAAATTTTTCACGGCCATGAGGCCGGCTTTGTGTCGCAGGAACTGTTGGTCATGGGCTACCTCTCGCTGGTCGTGGCCGCCATCCAGATCATGGCTTGCAGCAACTACAAACGGCTGGTGGCTTACGCCTGCGTCAGCTCATCGGGTGTGATTGCGCTGGGCCTGTCGGTGGGCAAGGCTGCCGCCTACGGTGTGGTGCTGTACATCGTCAGCAACGCGTTCGTCAAATCGCTGCTGTTTTTGACCTCGGGACGCATGCGCGCCGTGTATGGCAGCAACCAGGTCGCGCCCTTGAGCGGTGTGATCCGCACCCTGCCCCTGACCGGCATGCTGTTCACCGTGGGCATTTTTGCGCTGCTGGGTTTCCCGCCCTTTGCCAGCTTTTTGGCCGAGATGCTGATCCTCTCGGGCATTGTCCAGTCGGGCAAACTGCTGGCTTTTACCCTGATGTGCGTGATGCTGACCCTGATCTTTGTGGCCACCGGCCGCACCCTGTTTCCGATGCTGTGGGGCGCACCCAAAATGACGCTGACCGCACCCAAAGAACCCTGGATCACGCTGCTGCCCAAGCTCGGGTTTGTGCTGGTGCTGGTGATGCTGGGCACCTACACCCCGGACGTGTTGACCGACCTGCTGCGTGCCGTAGCCGTGTCCATTGGAGGCTAACCCCATGACCCCGACCCCACCGCAACCCTGGGTGCAAGGCGATCTAAAGGTCTTGCCATTGCTATCAATTTTAGATATTGTTACCCAATGTAAACAAGGGCTAGAGGCCAATTCAACGCTTATTTCCTGGTATGGCCGGGCGGCCTTGGCCAACGAGCCGGCGGGCACCGTGGTGACCGCCGTGCTGCTGCCACCTGGCCAAGCACCACGCGTGCTGCGCGGCCATGCCACCGCTGGCGCACACTATCCCAGCCTGAGCGCAACCTTCCCCGCCGCGCAAAGCTTTGAGCGTGAACTGTGGGAACAAACCGGCCTGGTACCCGACGGCCACCCGTGGCTCAAACCGGTGCGCTACGAAGGCACGCGCCAAGGCTTGATGGGGCAACACCCGTTTTTCAAGGTGCGCGGAGCCGAGGTGCACGAGGTGGGCGTGGGCCCCATCCACGCTGGGGTGATCGAGCCCGGGCACTTCCGCTTCATGTGCCATGGTGAGCGCGTGCACCACCTGGAAATCCAGCTTGGCTACCAGCACCGAGGGGTAGAGGCGCTGCTGCTGCAAAAGCCACCGGCACGCCTGACCCCGCTGGTCGAATCGATCGTCGGCGACTCGGTGCTGGCCTATGCCTGGGCTTTCAACAGTGCCCTTGAATCATTGGCAAATAGGCCTGTAGCCCTAGAAGTACTTGCATCACGTGCTATTGGTTTAGAGCTTGAACGGCTCGCCATGCACCTGGCCACCCTGAACGGGCTGGCCACTGACATGGCTTATTTGCAACCCGCAGGCACCTACGGTCGGCTGCGCACGGCCATCATCAATGCCAGCCAGCGCGCTTGCGGCAACCGCTTTGGGCGCGGCTGGATTCGCCCCGGTGCTGCCGCTGCGGTGGGCGAGCCCCTGCGCCAGGACTTGCTCGCCACGCTACGCACTTTTTTACCTGATTTTGTCCAAGCCAACGCCCTCATGCGCAGCAGCCGCAGCGTGCAAGCCCGGCTCCAAGGCGTGGGTAGCCTCACCGCCAAGGCCGCTCATGACCTGGGTTTGACCGGCGTAGTGGCGCGCGCCAGCGGTTTACCGCTGGACTTGCGCCAGGCTCTGCCGGGTGTCCTGCACGCGCTGGGTGCGCCGGCTCCCCACACCGAAACCGGTGGTGACTGCTGGGCTCGCATGAACCAGCGCATGGCTGAGGCACAGACCAGCACCGAGTGGCTGCTGGAGCGGCTCGCTGATGCCACCCTGAACCTGGCCGACGTGCCCGCTCCTTTTGCCCCAGGTGACTGGGCAGGCAACGGGGCGCTCGCGCCCGAGTCGTTGTGTGTGTCGCTGGTTGAAGGCGTGCGCGGTCCGGTGCTGGTGTCACTTGAAACCGGTGCTAACGGCGAGCTGGTTCACGCCAAAGTACAAGACCCATCGCTGGCCAACTGGTTTGGGCTGGCCTACGCGCTGCGCGACCAGGCCATTTCTGATTTCCCAATCTGCAACAAGAGTTTTGACCTCTCGTACTGCGGCAACGACCTGTAACCCGACCCAAGACACGCCCCATGTTCCAGACCCTCGCTGTTCGCAAAGCCCAAGGCACACAATACATTGCCAACCTGCGCGCCGCCCAACCCGGTGGGTTTCGTGGCAAGCCGGTGATTGCGGACACGGCGTGCGCGCCAGACTGTCACGCCTGTGCCGACATCTGCCCCTCCAACGCCATTGCGTTAAGTGCCGCTGCAACAGACACCTTGGCCATCGACCTGGGTCGCTGCGTGATGTGTGGCGACTGCGCGCCGGTTTGCCCTGCTCAAAAGCTCAGTTTCAGCAACGATGTCAAGCTGTGTGCCAGCACCCGCGCCGGACTGGTGGTGACCGCTGCCCGCCCCAACCTGGAACCGGTAGCGGTGTCGGCGGCGCTGAAAAAACGCTTTGGCCGGTCGTTGAAATTGCGCTCGGTATCCGCCGGTGGCTGCAACGGCTGCGAGATGGAAGTGAACGCCTGGGGCAATGTCAACTTTGACATTGGCCGCTACGGCATCGACCTGGTGGCCAGCCCGCGCCATGCCGATGGCATCGTGCTCACCGGGGTGCTCAACCGCAACATGATGGAGGCGCTGCACATCGCCTGGGAGGCTATCCCAGAGCCCAAGCTGCTGATTGCCGTGGGGGCCTGTGCGATTTCGGGCGGTGTCTTTGCCAACAGTGCGGCTCTGGCGCGCGAGTTTCTGGACCGGTATCCGCCCACGCTTTACGTGCCCGGCTGCCCAGCGCACCCGCTGACGTTCATCAGCGGCATCATGGATTTGCTCGGGATTGCGGGTTAGCCAGCGCATCAGCCCAATTCGTCGGCTCGGGCTTGGGCGGCTTCAAAGTCGAGGTCACCGCTGTAGATGGCGCGGCCGCAGATCACACCTTCAATACCGGTGTCTTCAACCGCGCACAGGGCTTCAATGTCAGCCATGTTGCTCAAGCCACCGGAGGCGATCACCGGAATGCTCAAGGCCTGGGCCAAACGCACCGTGGCATCAATGTTGATGCCGCTGAGCATGCCGTCGCGGCCAATGTCGGTGTAGATGATGGATTCCACGCCATAGTCTTCAAACTTCTTGCCCAGGTCAACCACGTCGTGGCGGGTGAGTTTGCTCCAGCCATCGGTAGCCACCTTGCCGTCTTTGGCATCCAGGCCAACGATGATGTGGCCGCCAAAGGCGGTACAGGCATCTTGCAAAAAACCGGGGTTTTTGACCGCTGCCGTGCCAATGATGACGTAGCGCAAACCGGCATCCAGATAGCGCTCAATGGTGTCTAGGTCACGGATGCCGCCGCCCAGCTGCACATCAACCTCGCTGCCAATGTCTTTCAAAATTTTGCGAATGGCGGCTTCGTTCTTGGGCTGCCCGGCAAAGGCCCCGTTCAAATCCACCAGATGCACGCGCCGGGCTCCTTTGGTCACCCAACTGCGCGCCATGACCGCAGGTTCTTCGCTGAAGGTGGTGGAAAGGGTCATGTCGCCTTGTTGCAGGCGCACGCAATGGC
>JAVHPS010000274.1:0-1476 GCA_036170715.1 Rhodoferax sp.
CAGTTCAAGTGGGCCGGAGAAATCATGAAAATCCAGTACCACCTGTACCGGCTGCGTACGCGCACCGACGTGCAGGTTAACGCCCTGGCTGATGCCAAAAATTACACCATTGGCGTGCTGCGTGATGACGTGCGCCAGCAGTACCTGCAAAGCAAGGGTTTCAAGCGTCTGGTGGTGTCTGCACAAGTCATTGACAGCTTCAACAAGCTCATCGGGCGGCAGGTCGATCTGCTGCCATTGGTAGAAGATGACACCGCCATTTTGTGTGCCCAGACCCACTTTGATTGCGCTGGCCTTGAGCGCGTATGGACGCTGGACGAAGCCTCCACCGGCCTGTACATGGCCTACAGCAACGCTACCGGCAATGAGGTGGTGCAAAAAACCCAAGCCGCGTTTGCCAAGCTCAAAGCCGATGGCAGCGTGCGCAAGATCATGGGGCGGCCGTAAGGCCAGCAGACACCACCCGGTTGCGCCCCTGATGCTTGGCCTGGTACAGAGCCTGATCGGCGCTGCGAATCAGGTCTTCGAGTGTGGCGTGCGTGTGTCGCTGCGCGACCCCAAAACTGGCCGTGAGCGGCACTGCTTGGAAGGTGGTGTGCAGGCTTTGGGCTGCGAGTTGCAGCCGCAAGCGTTCTGCAAATGCATCGGCTTGTGACAGGTCGGTCTCGGGCAGCAGCAAAATAAATTCTTCGCCACCCCAGCGTACCAGGACATCACCGGCGCGGCAGGCCTGCGACAGCAGCTGTGCACAGGCCAGTAGCGCTGCATCACCGGTCGCATGGCCGTAGGTGTCATTGATGGCCTTGAAGTGATCCAGGTCCAGCAACACCACGGACAAGGGGCGCGTGCTGCGTTCGGATGTGCTCCACAGCGCTTGAGCCTGAGCCAGAAAAGCGCGCCGGTTGAGCAACCCGGTTAGCGGGTCATGCTGCGCCAGGTGCTCCGAGCGCACCGCCGCCAGTTGGTGTTGACGCATGTGGTAGGCCACGGCCAGTGCCAGCAGCGTCGCCTCCAGTATGAAGCCTGCCTCCAGCGCGTGGTAGCTTGCCGTGTTGAACGGGATCAGACCCAGCACGGCTAAAAAAGTGCTGCCACTGCCCGCCATGCCGCACGCCACGGCGACTAAAAAATAGCGTCCGGCAGCACGTTTGGTGCGCACGGCCAGCAAACCCAGGAGCAGCATGCTGACCATGAACACCGCCGCAAAGCCAAACGCCAGCCAGGCCGCCGCCCACTGGCTTTGCAACACCACCGTCAACAAAAAGCCCAGCAGGGCAAGTCCTGAGCCTATTTTGATCCATGCATTGACCTGTGGCGCATGCACTTCCAGCGTCAGAAAGCGGCGGGCAAACAGCAAACCAGCACAGCCCAACAGCACCATCAACCCCAAAATGACATAGCGCTGCAGCTGCGGCTGGTGTGGCCACAGGTACGCCAGGCCGTGGCCGGTGTAAGCCACATCCAGCGCGATCAGTG
>JAVHPS010000275.1:0-1471 GCA_036170715.1 Rhodoferax sp.
GCCGACGCTGATTTGAGCCACTTGCCGGATTTGCAATGAGCCAGTTGAATGACTCCGATCATCAAGGCTATGGCCGTTCACCTGCCTTTTGATGGCTCAATTGAAGGTCGGCGCGTGGCTCAAATCGGAGGCGGCGCCAACACGACTGCGTAACATCAGTTTGTAGCCAGACATCTGTTATTCAATTAATCTCAAATATCCATTCGACCGAACAATCGCTCGTCCCAAATGACCTTTTGACTCTGCGACACAACAAGTTGAGCTGCCGCCGGATGTAGCGGATTAACCACCGCATTCCATTCCAGCTTGGCAACGACAGAGGGAATGATCAATACCGCACTTCTGAGCTCGGCTAACCACCGATCACCGAAACAACGGGCGATGGAAGAATCGTTTCCATCCCAGCCTAGTGGCAGTTCCGGTGAATTGTGGCGTTCAATGAGTACATCTGTGGGAACCTCTGCCACCACGTAGCAATGCGTCCTCGGAATCCTGCCAATGTTGGCGTGCACCAGTATTTCCAGCATGGAACAGGCATAGCTCAAAGAGCCGTAAATCGCAGGTTGCCCGGGACTATTCCACCGACCACCCACCATGGCAGCACCTGTACCATCCCACAGCGCATGCCGGCTATCCCCAATCCGATAAATCTGCATCAGGCTGCGATCCCGTAAAACAGCTTCCAGAGCAACTCTTCAACGCGTCTTGCCCCCAACTCCGTCAAGGATACGTCCAATGGCGTGCGCCCCTTGAGCATCGGGTGAGGGGTGTTTAGAAACAAGCGCGCATCGTCTTCCGAGTTCCACACGAATTCAGTGGTGGCAAATATTCTTGCCAAACGCTCCGCTCTTTCAGATTCGTCCGATGTAAGACTGGCGCTGCGACGCTTGTAGGTCGCCTCAGGAACAATCCGGTAAAGAAGTTTCTTGCGATCTTCACCACTAAGGCAAACACGGTCAACGCTGGCTCTGAGAGCGCACTTAGGTAGCCCGTGCGCGACCAAGTCATCCAACTCCGCAAAAGAGTGGGGAATCGGAAAAAGTGACATGACCGAGGCGATTTTCTCTGGGGAGACGAGTACCATAATGCAGACTTTAGTATCATTTGATGCTTAGATTTTAGATCAAATGATATTTCATTGCAAGCTCTGCTCACGCGCCAGTCATCAGAAACCATCACCGAGTATCAATACACCTAAGACGCGTCGATTTATGGAGCCCCAAAGTAATCCACGTATGTTGGTGCCGACGCTGATTTGCGCCACTTGCCGGATTTGCAATGAGCCAGTTGAATGACTCAGATCATCAAGGCTATGGCCGTCCACCTGACTTTTTTGATGGCTCAATTGACGGTCGGCGCGTGGCTCAAATCGGAGGCGGCGCCAACAAGCATTCGCCGATCTGGCCAAAAAATCCCAATGGACAATCTCGGATTAAAACAATCCTGCCTGCTCTACTCTTTCGACCTTGGG
>JAVHPS010000276.1:0-7111 GCA_036170715.1 Rhodoferax sp.
TCATGTTGGCCGAGCTCAGCAGCACGCGCGGCACGTCTTTCAGGCCCATGTCCTTGTAGACAAACACCGCCACAAAGAAGGCATACACCGCACTCATGGCCGCCGCTTCAGTGGGCGTGAACATGCCGGTGTAGATGCCACCCATGACGATCACGATCAGCAGCAGGCCCCAGGCCGAGGCCTTGAAGGTGCGTAGCCGTTCAGCCCAGCTGGCCTTGGGCAGGCGCGGGTAGTTGAACTTGCGGGCGCGGTAAAACGTCACGCCACCCAGCACCCCGGCCAGCACCAGACCGGGGATGACCCCGGCCATAAACAGTGCGCCAACGCTGGTGTTGGTGGCCACGGAATACATCACCATCACGATGGAGGGCGGAATCAGGATGCCCAGCGCGCCTGAGGTGGTGATGACACCCGCCCCAAAGCTCTTGGGAAAACCGGCTTTGGTCATGGCCGGCAGCAAAATCGAGCCAATCGCCACCACGGTAGCCGGGCTGGAGCCCGACACCGCCGCAAACAAAGCACAGCCCATCACGCCCGACAAACCCAGGCCACCGTACCAGTGACCGACCATGCTCGAGGCAAAGTTGATCATGCGCCGCGCCACGCCGCCATGGGTTAAAAAGTTGCCGGCCAAGATGAAGAACGGAATCGCCATGATCTCGAACTTCTCGATGCCGGTGAACAGCTTCAAGGCCACCGACTCCAGCGGCACATGGGTAAAGCCAAACAGAAAGGTCAGCACCGTCAGACCGAGCGAGATCGACACGGGCATGCCAGTGAGCATGAGCACCAGCAGCAAAAAGAAAATGATGGCGGCGTTCATTTGGCGGTCTCTTCTTCCAGACCATCAACGTGGCCGTGGTCATGGTGGGGGAGTTGGCCGGTGCGGATGAAGGTCACCATCACTTGCAAAAAGCGAAAGCACATCAATGTGGAGCCCAGCGGGACAGCGCTATAGACCATCCAGGTGGGCCACTCCAAATCTGGCGTAGTCGGGCCTTCGGGCAGGTCGCCCACATCCATGCCCAGATGGCTCAGCCACCAGTGGTGGGCCCCGTTCTCCCACACAAAGCCAGTGGCCAGGGTGGCCACAATGCCAGTAAACAAGGCACCTGCGGCCAGGCCGATGATGACGAACTTGCCGCGCATCTTTACATCGAGCCGGTTGATCAGCACATCAACACCGACGTGGATGCCAGTGCGCACGCCGTAGGCCGCGCCAAACTTGCACATCCACACGAACATGATGATGCACAGCTCTTGCGCCCAGCCCAGGTTGAGCCCCAGCAGCCAGTCTTGCACACCGGGGATGGCTAACCCGGCGGCGTAGCGATG
Organism: Rhodoferax sp.; assembly: GCA_036170715.1. GTDB lineage: Bacteria > Pseudomonadota > Gammaproteobacteria > Burkholderiales > Burkholderiaceae_C > Rhodoferax. The sequence goes on from JAVHPS010000276.1 coordinate 1,336, forward strand.
CACCACCGCTACAAAGATGATCAGCGTCGCAGCGCCCATCAGGAAGGTGATCAGCCATTCTTCCAGGTGATCGAGAATTTTCATGGGAGGAACGCTTCCAAAATCAAAGTAAACAATGCTTGTACAACGGCGGCGTGCAGCACAAACCCCGGCAGAAACAAGTTCGGCCGGGGTGGGTAAGCTGGTGGATTACAGCTTGGCCGGATCGAAACCGGTGGCCTTGTAGAACTGCTGCAGTGTGTCCTTGCCGATGCGCTCAGCCATCTTCAGGTGCACGGGGGCCATGGCTTTTTTCAGCGCCAGGCGTTCTTCGGCAGTTGGGGTGTAGACGGTGGTCTTGCCGCTCTTGCGCACACCGTCCAGGGATTTGTCGTTTTCTTCCTTGGCGATCTTGTTGGCGTAAACGGTAGCTTCTTTCATGGCTTGCTCCAGCTGGCCGCGTACATCGGCAGGCAGACCGTCCCAGAACTTCTTGTTGGTAATCACCGCGTAACCCAGATAACCGTGGTCAGTGAGCGTCATGTGCTTTTGCACTTCATGCATCTTCTGGGTGTAGAAGTTGCTGATCGGGTTTTCGGTGCCGTCAACCACGCCGGTTTGCAGCGCTTGATAGACCTCAGAGAACGCCATCACCTGGGGAATGCCACCCACTGAGCGTATTTGCTCTTCAAGTACCTTGGACGACTGGATGCGGAACTTTTTGCCCTTGTAATCGGCCGGTGTCTTCAGCGGGTTATTGGCAGAAAAGGATTTGAAGCCGTTGTCCCAGTAAGCCAGACCTTTGATACCTTTAGGCTCCAGTTTGGCCAGCAGGGCAGCACCTTCAGGGCCTTGCGTGACCTTGTGCAATTCGGCGTAGCTGTCGAACATGAAGGGCAAATCAAAAGCTTCAAAGTCTTTCACGCCCAAGGGGCCAAATTTGGCCAGTGAGGGGGCCAGCATCTGCACCGAACCGATTTGCAGCGCTTCCATTTCTTCCTTGTCTTTGTACAAGGCGCTGTTGGCGTAGACCTCAACCTTGACCTTGCCCTTGGTCAGTTCGGCCGCCTTCTGGGCGAAAAACACCGAGGCCTTGCCTTTGGGCGTATCGGCAGCCACCACGTGGCTGAACTTGATGATGGTTTGGGCGCTTGTGCTCAAACCGACGGCCAACAGGGCAGCAGCAAAAACGAATTTCAATTTCATGGGAGTCTCCTCAGTTATAAGAATGTCGAACTTTCATAACGACGGGGGCAACTGTAAAAGCCTGTCTTGGCGGCGACAACTGTGGCATTCAACAGCTAGGGTTTTCCCTAGCTATGGTTTGAACCCAAAGTCAGCCGGGTGGGCGCAGTGGCTTGGAGTTGGTGGGGCAAGCTTTGTCCCAACTGAAACTGGTGCACCAAGCCGCTCAAATGATCGGCTTGCTGGCGCAGCGAAGCCGCAGCGGCGGCAGATTCTTCGGCCAGGGCGGCGTTTTGATGTGCCACCACATCGAGCTGGCCAATGAGCTGGTTGGCTTGTTCAATGTGCTGCAGCTGTTCACTGGCTTGGGTGGTGATGCCGTTGACCGTGTCGCTCACGCGCTGCACCGAGGCCGTGACCTCGTGCGTGGTGCTACCGGCCTTGTTGACCTGCGCCGTGCCCGACAGCACCTTGTGCAACGAGGCCTCAATCAGGGTCTTGATCTCTTTGGCCGCCTCTGCCGTGCGCCCGGCCAGGGAACGCACCTCACTGGCCACCACGGCAAAGCCGCGCCCCTGCTCGCCCGCACGGGCGGCCTCTACCGCCGCATTCAGGGCCAGGATGTTGGTTTGGAAGGCAATGCCGTCAATGAGTGAAATGATGTCGGCAATCTTGTGCGCGGCGCTGTCAATCTCGCCCATGGTGGCCACCACCTGCGCCATTTCAACGCCACTGCGGTTGGCCACTTCCACCGCCTGCTGCGTCAGCGATTCGGCCGCGCGCGAGGCGGTGGTGGTCTCATTGACCGAGGCGTTGAGCTGGGCCATGGCCGACAAGGTGGTTTGCAAGGTATTGGCGGCCTCTTCGGTGCGGTTGCTCAAGTCCATGCTGCCCTGGGCAATTTCGCCGCTGGAGCTGTTGACATCTTCAGACGCGGCCCCCACGCCAGTGGCCAGCTGGTGCAGGTTCAGCCGCATGGTCTCCAGTGCCGCCAGCAGGGCCCCCACTTCATCGTGGCGACTGCTGTCAATGGGGTGCGACAAGTCGTGTTGCGCCATGCGCTCCGTGGCCAGCACGGCTTCACGCACCGCCTTGCGGGTGTCACGCACCAGCCAAACGGCAATCAGGCTGCCCAGAGCCCAGGCCAACAAAGCCCCGCCAATGATGGCCTGGCGCGCGGTTTGCGCCGTGGTGGTGGCTTGCGCTGAGTGTGCGGCGTTGTCTTGGTCGTGCCAGTCACTGAGTTGGTCTACGGCGCGGCTCCAGGTTTGCTGTTTGGTGCTCCAGCTGGCCGTGCTTTTGCTGTATTCATTGCGCACCTGAAAGGCCTGCGCCGCCTCGCCCCGGCCCTCTGCCAATTTGTCGCCAATGGCCTGCAATTCGGTGGCGGCCAGTGCCGACTTTTGCACCTCCGCCAGCACCGTTTGAACCGTGGCATCGGCAGGTAGCAGCTCAGCCAGTTTGGTCTGTGCCAGGTTGTAGTCATTCTGTGCGGCGCGAATGCGTTTAAGCACTGCCGGGCCACCTTCAAGGTCAGTGCTGCCCAGGTCGCCCAGGGTTTGCACATAGGTGGCCAGCTGGCGCTTCATGGCGTTGATGGTTTGGGCCCGTTCGGCGGTGGTGACGGTGATGACCTCCAACGCCGAAGTCAGCGCCTGCATGCGCACCAGCGACAAGGTGGCCATGCCCAGCATCATGGCCAGAATCACGCCAAAGCCAAGTGTCAGGCGTGCTGCCATGCTCATCTGCGAAAGAAGTTTCATTTGCACCGTCCTGAAAAAAAGAGTAACAGGATACCCCCGCCCAGACCTTGTGCGACCTGTGGACTTCATCAGCTAGGGATAACCCTGCAACAATCCACCCGCGGTGCGTTTTACTGCAGGACTTGTTGCAGTGCACTGATCCAGCGCGCGCCGATACGGGCCGCCAACTGCTGCTGCACCGGCTGCACGGCCTGGCGCAGGCGGGCACGTTGTGCGTCGGTGGGCGTGTGGATGCGGGTGGTGCCAGCCTGGCGCAGCGCCACCAGAGCCTGGTCGTTTTGCGTGTCAGCGACATGGTTGGCAAATGCCAACGCTTCTTGCAGCGCTTGGTGGATGAGTGCACGGTCAGCCGCCTTCAGACTGTGCCAAAAACGCTGGTTGGTGACCACGGCGTAGCCCAAGTAGCCGTGGTCGGTCAGGCTCAGGTCGCGCTGCACCTCGTGCATGGCCTGGGTCCAGAAGTTAGACACCGGGTTTTCCGTGCCATCGACCACGCCACTGGCCAGTGCCTGACGGGTTTCACTGAAAGCCAGTGTCACCGGGCGCGCACCCAGGGCACGCATTTGCGCCGCAATCACGCGTGAGGCCTGCACCCGCATGCGCAGACCGACAAAGTCTTTGGGTTCCAGCAGCGCCCGATTGGCACTCATCTGTTTGAAACCATTGTCAAAAAAACCCAGGCCCACCAGCCCCTGACGCTGCAGGCCATCCAGCATTTTTTGCCCCAGCGGGCCCAGCGTGATGCGCCGCACGGCCTCCAGGTTGTCGAATAAAAACGGCAAATCAAACAGCTCGAATTCGGGTAACCCAATGCGACCAAATTTCGACAGTGATGGGGCCACCATGTCCACCGCGCCCAATTGCAAGGCCTGCATTTCGTCCTGGTCGCCATACAGCTGAGCGTTGGGATACACCTGCACGCCAATGCGCCCGCCGCTGCGCTGCTGCACCAGCACCTTGAAGCGGTTAGCGGCCAGGCCTTTGGGCGTTTCTTCGGCCACCACATGCGAAAACCGCAGGGTGATGGCAGGCTTGGGCTGCGCCCATGCACTGCCGGGCAAGGCGGCCGTGCAGGCCATGGCGGCCAGCCAGGCACGCCGGTGCAGGCGCTGCGCTGTGACAGCTATGGCAGGTTGGTGCGCAGGTACACAAAACATGGTCTTGAGATTACACCAACTGGCTATCATGCGAAGACCGCTTGCACACCCTATGACTCAACGCACCCTACCCGCTGCCGACCACACGCTGGACTTTGCCTTGCTGCAACAGTCCGCCGGGCGGCACACTGGACGCAGCCGGCGCACCCAGTGGTGGCTGCTGGGCTGGCTGGCGTTGTTGCTGGGCTCGGTGGTGACGCTGCTGCTGTACCTGAACAATTTTGAAACGCAAGAAGCCGCGCGTCGGCGCGCTGCTGATGCGCAGTGGCTGGAGCAAAGCGTGCAGTTTCATTTTCGCCGTCTTGAAGACGATCTGCTGCTGCTGGCGCGCCAGACGGTGCAGCATCCTGCCGTTCGGCAGGCCGGCCCTGCGCCCGAGGCCGCGTTGGATTTGAAGGCCGGCTTGCTGTGGCGTGAACCCGGCGTGGTGCTGGCCAGCGGCTGGTTGCCCGGGGGCACCTTGAACGATGCGTTGGCCGTACCCGCGCGTTGGTTGCAAGACTGGCAAAGCCATGCCGACAACGCCCAAGCGCTGGCCCTGATGCAGTCCACCAGCCAGGGGCTGCGCCGCCCGGCTTACGCCGGTTTGATGCAGCAGCGTAACGGCCTCGCCACCGATGTCATCTGGCTCGCCGTGCCGTACTTTGACCGTGGCCAGTTTGTTGGCAATTACCTGGCTGCGGTGTCGGTACACCACGCGCTGCAGGCCTTGTTGCCGGGCTGGTTCCAGCAAGACCACAGCGTGCAACTGCTCACCGATGAAACCACGGCGCAGCCCGACAGCGCTTACCGGGTCGGGCTGCAACTGCCAGGCACCGACCTGTTGGTGCAAGTGGCGCTCACCCACAGCCAACCCACTACTGTGCCGCGGATTTTCTTTTTGGTGGCACTCTTGTTTTTGCTCGGCATGCTGGCCAGTCTGTATGCCTTGCGCCGCGACTTTGCCAAACGCCAGCAGGTGCAAGCGTTGCTGCAAGCGCAGGTGGCGCTGCGCACTGCCATGGAAAACTCGGTCACCATTGGCCTGCGAGCCTGGGATGTGCGTGGGCGGATTTTGTATGTGAACGATGCGTTTTGCCGCATGTTGGGTTACAGCGCAACTGAGCTGATTGGCCGCACGCCTCCCTTTCCCTACTGGCCCAGTGACCAGCTAGAAAACCTGGAGCGGGTGCACCACGGCATCATGGCGCAAGGCACCAGCGGCGAAGGTGTGGAGGTGCAGTTTCAGCACCAGGACGGGCACTTGATTGATGTACTGATTCATGAAGCTCCCCTGAACACCGCCGCCGGCGAGCAAATGGGCTGGATGAGCTCGGTGCTGGACATCAGCGAGCGCAAGCGCGCCCAGCGCATGGCCGCGCAGCAGCAGGAAAAGCTGGAGGCCTCGGGCCGCCTGGTGGCCGTGGGTGAGGTGGCATCAACCCTGGCGCATGAACTCAATCAACCGCTGGGCGCACTGAGCAGTTTTGCCAACGGGCTGCTGAACCGCTTGCACGATGCCAGCATCACCCTGCCGGAGTTGTTGCCGGTGGTCGAGCGCATGGCCAGACTGGCCGAGCGCGCCGGCGGCATCATCAAACGTGTCAACGCCTTTGCCCGCCAGCGTGAACTGTCACGCCAACGCCTTGATCTGACCGGCTTTTTGCAGCGCGTGTCGCTGCAGTACGGTGATGAGCATGCCGTGCTGCCGAC
>JAVHPS010000277.1:0-1467 GCA_036170715.1 Rhodoferax sp.
CCTTGGCAGCGAAGGCTTGCACATCGCTCTCGGGTGACTTGGCTTGCGGGTGCATTTCGGGGTAGGCGGCCACTTCGATGTGAAAGTCGTCCCCGGTCTCGGCGCGGATGAAAGCCACCAAGTCGCTGGCGTAGTGAAACTCGCCGCCGGTGCCGTAGCCGCTGGGCAAATCGCCGCGCAACGCCACCAGGCGCTTCACGCCCATGGCCTTGAGTGTGCCCAGTTGCTCACGCACCCGGGCGTGGGTGGCACCAATGCACGAAAAGTGCGAAGCCGCCGCCACGCCCTCACTCAGGATGGCGCTGACGGTGCTGAACGTGCCCTCTTGTGTGGAGCCGCCGGCACCAAAGGTGACCGAGCAAAACTCGGGCTTGAGCGCGTACAACTGCTGGCGCACCAGGCGCAACTTGTCCACGCCTTCGGGCGTTTTGGGCGGGAAAAATTCGACGCTGATGGGGAAACGGGGCGAGGTCACTGTGGCCTTCCTTTTTAGTGTGCAATGGCATCAGCCATGGCGCGGATTCAGGGCTTGCTAGCAGCAATAAAAAATTCCCGGTTGCCATCGCCCCCGGTGATGGGTGAATCAAACCAATGCGTCACGGTCAAGCCCAACTCAACGCAGGCATCGTGCAGACGCTGTTCAACGATGGGGTACATGGCTGCGTCTTTCACAATGCCGCCCTTGCCCACCTGGCCAGGCTGCAGCTCAAACTGCGGCTTGACCAGCGTCAGCAATCGGCCACCGCCCTTGAGCAGCGGCAGCACCGCTGGCAACACCAGCGTTTGCGAGATAAAGGACAGGTCGGCCACGATCAAGTCAAACTCGGGCACAAAGCCAGCGCCCTCTTCGGCCTCTGATTCATCAAGGTCAAATTGGCCTTCAGCCCCCGTACTATCTACGTAAGCAGCTATTAAATCAGCAGCATCCAGGGCGCGTGCATTAACCCCTTCCACACACAGCACCCGGGCATCGCCACGCAGCTTGGGGTGCAGTTGGGCGCTGCCCACATCGACCCCCACCACAAAGCGCGCGCCGTGCTGCAACAGGCAGTCGGTGAAACCACCGGTGCTTTGGCCGACATCAAGGCATTGAAAGCCGTTGACTGACAAGCCCACCTGTTTCAGCGCAGCCTCCAGCTTGAGGCCGCCGCGCGACACATAGCGCGCCTCGGCATCATCAAGCAATTGCAGCGCGGCATCTTCGGGCACGTCGTCACCATTTTTGGCAACGCGTCGCCAGTCGACGCCTTGCTGCCATTGCACACCCCCAGCGATCAGACGCTGGGCTTGAGAACGGGTGCTGGCCAGGCCACGCTGCACCAGAAGTTGGTCAATGCGCATCGGTGGCTTAGTAACGGTAAGACTCGGCCTTGTACGGGCCAGCCTTGCTCACGCCAATGTAGGCGGCTTGTGCGTCGGTCAGCTCGGACAATTGCGCACCCACTTTTTTCAGGTGCAGGCGCGCCA
>JAVHPS010000278.1:0-1466 GCA_036170715.1 Rhodoferax sp.
GCTTTTCGGGTCACCTTGCCCCTCATCAACAACCACCCCTACTTTCAAAGCGTTGCGGTCGATCGCGACATTGATGTGGCCTTGGCCGCCCAGTTGGCCGATGTACCGCTGGAGGATTTCAAGGCGCTCAACCCGTCTTTCAACAAGCCGGTGTTGCTGGCATCTGGCACTGCGCAAATGCTGCTGCCATGGGACAACGCCGAGCGCTACCAGGCCAACTTGGAAGCTTATGCCGGTGGCCAACTGGCCAGTTGGACCGCTTGGGTCGCCCCCGCCACCTTGAACCTGGCAGAGGCGGCCAAACGGGTTGGTATGACCGAAGCCGAATTGCGTGCCGTTAACAACATCCCACCGCGCATGCTGATCAAAGCTGGCTCTACCCTGTTGGTGCGCCGTGCAGCGGGGTTGAATGTGGATGTGGCAGAACACATTGCCGACAACGGCCAGTTGTCGCTGGCACCTGAGGTGGTGCTGCGCAGAACCACTGTGAAAGCTGGACGAAAAGACACCGTGGCCAGTCTGGCCAAGCGCTTTGCGGTGAGTGCGGCCTCGGTCGCCCAGTGGAACAAGATCAGCACCAGTGCATCGTTCAAAACAGGTCAAGCCGTGGTGCTGTACTTGCCGGTTCGCGCCACCGTCAGAAAAGCCAACATCCGAACGAACACCCGGCGCAATCCTGTGGCACGCCAACAGCCCGCAAAAGGCAAAAAGCCAACCCGGTTGGCGCAAAAGTAGCCAGGAATGCCTGTGGTGTTGAAGGAATGGGCGAATTTGTCAAGCGCCACCTCAGGATGTGATGTCAATTTTATTAAGAAATATACCCCTATAGCGCTTATAGAATAAGCGTAACAAGCTATATTATTTATAGCGCACTAAACACCTCCCCCATGTGCACCTGGCAGCCGCTGGCATCAACATTGCTTCTATCAGCCAAGTCCGCACATCCATTTATTCAAACCCTCCCAGAGACACCCTATGTCCATCCACGCCGCACTCAACCACATCACCCACTACAGCTACGACCGCTTGGTGGCCTTGGGGCCGCAAGTGGTGCGCTTGCGCCCGGCACCGCATTGCCGCAGCAAAATCATTTCTTACTCGCTCAAAATCGAGCCGCCGGTGCACTTCATCAACTGGCAGCAAGACCCGTTTGCCAATTACCAGGCACGGCTGGTGTTTCCCGACAAAACCAAAGAATTCAAGGTCACGGTCGATGTGGTGCTGGACATGGCGGTCTACAACCCGTTTGACTTTTTTCTGGAGCCCGCGGCTGAAGAGTTTCCTTTCACCTATGAACCTGACCTCAAGCAAGAGCTGGCACCCTACCTGATACCTGAGCCCGTCACCCCCTTGGTGCAGGCTTACCTTGACAAAATTGACTACACCAAGCGCCGCAGCGTGATCTTCTTGGTGGACCTGAACCAGTCAGTTCATGAAGCCATCAACTACACCATCCGCATGGAGCC
>JAVHPS010000279.1:0-7017 GCA_036170715.1 Rhodoferax sp.
TGTGGAGTCTGTACGCGCTGGTGCTGGCGGTAGTCCCCCTCATTTTTGACAGCAGTTTGAGCCAGACCTTGCTCAGCCAAATGGGCATTGCCATCATTGTTTGCCTGAGCTACAACATGCTGCTGGGGCAGGGCGGCATGCTCAGTTTTGGCCATGCGGTTTATTCGGGCATGGGGGCTTTTTTAGCCATTCATACGCTCAACCGGGTCAGTGCCGGACTGGTGCTACCGGTGAGTCTGATCCCCGTGGTGGGCGGCCTGGCCAGCGTGGCGGTGGCCGTGGTGCTGGGCTGGGTGACCACCAAAAAAGCCGCTACACCGTTTGCCATGATTACCCTGGGCGTGGGGGAACTGGTGTGGGCCATGGCGCTGATGTTCCCCGAGTTTTTTGGTGGCGAAGGCGGTGTGTCGGGCAACCGGGTCGCGGGCGGTAAACCGTTTGGCATCAGCTACGGCCCGCAAATCCAGCTGTATTACCTGATTGCTGTGTACACCTTTGTCTGCACCGCACTCATGTATGCCTTTACCCGCACGCCGCTGGGGCGCATGCTCAATGCCGTGCGCGACAACCCGGAGCGGGTCGAGTTTGTGGGCTACAACACCCAGGTGGTGCGTTACCTGGCGTTTGTGATCGCGGCCTTTTTTGCCGGCATTTCGGGTGGCTTGGCGGCGCTGAACTTTGAAATTGTGACCTCTGAGGTGGTCAGCGGCTACCGCTCCGGGGCTTACCTGCTGTTCACCTTTCTGGGCGGGGCCACGTTCTTTTTTGGCCCCATTTTGGGCGGCATTTTGATGGTGCTGGCGTTTGTGCTGCTGTCCGAGTTCACCAAAGCCTGGCTGCTCTACCTGGGGCTGATCTTTTTGCTGATGGTGGTGTACGCGCCGGGCGGCGTGGCCAGCCTGATCATGATGAACCTGCGCCTGGCCATGTTTGGCTTGTTGCGCAAACTGTGGGTCAGTTACCTGGCCTTGTTTGCCACGGCGCTGGTGGCGCTGTGCGGCGCAGCGGTGATGGTTGAAATGGTTTACCACTTGCAGCTCAATCCCGCCCTAGGGCCAGAGCTGGTGTTCATGGGAGCCCAGTTAAACGCCAATGGCATCAACAGCTGGTTTGGCGCGACCTTTGTGCTGCTCACCGGGTTGGGATTGTTTGAGCTGTGCCGTCGTCAGTTTGTGCGCGACTGGAGCGACATCCAGGACGACATTGAGCGCGAAATCAAGCGCCGGGAGGCTGCGCTGTGACCCAAGCGCCGCACCCTTTTGCCCTGGAACTCCAGGGTCTGCGCAAAAACTTTGGCAAGGCCGAGATCATTCGCGGTATCGACATGGCGGTCAAACCCGGCGAGCGCATCGGCATCATTGGCCCCAATGGCGCGGGCAAGTCCACCTTGTTCAATTTGATCAGCGGCCGGTTCGAGCCCAGCAGTGGTTCAATTTTGCTCAATGGCTACCGCATTGACGGCAAAAAGCCGTTTGAGATCAACCGCATGGGTCTCTCACGCAGTTTTCAGATCACCAACATTTTTCCGCGCCTGAGTGTGTTCGAGAACCTGCGCTGTGGTGTGCTTTGGAGTCTGGGCTACAAATACACGTTCTTGAAATTTTTGCTGAATTTGGACGATGCCAATGACCGCGCTGAAGGCCTGATGGAAATGGTGCGGCTGGACAAAAAACGCGATACCCTGGCCATGAATCTGACCTACGCCGAGCAGCGCGCCCTAGAGATTGGCATCACCATTGCCGGCGGAGCCAGCGTGATCTTGCTCGATGAACCCACGGCCGGCATGAGCAAGAGTGAAACCAGCCGCTTTATCCGCTTGATCAAAGAAGTAACGGTAGGTAAAACGCTATTAACTGTAGAGCACGACATGGGCGTGGTATTTGGGCTGGCAGACAAAATCGCTGTGGTGGTTTACGGTGAGCTGCTGGCCTTTGACAGGCCGGATGCGGTGCGCGCCGATGCACGGGTGCAAGAAGCCTACCTGGGCTCGGTGGTCGCACAGGCGCAAGCACAGGCTGATGCCTAAACGCCATCAAACGCTATGTTGCAAATTGACAAACTTCACGCCTTTTACGGCAAAAGCCATGTGCTGCACGGGGTCGCGCTGCGGGTCGGGCAGGGCGAAATTGTGGCGCTGCTGGGGCGCAACGGCTCCGGGCGCAGCACCACGGCCAAAGCCATCATGGGGCTGGTGGACGCGCAGGGGGCGCTGCACTGGAAAGGGCAAGACATCATGGGCTTGAAGACCTATGAAATTGCCCATCTGGGCTTGGGCTATGTGCCCGAGAGCCGTGATGTGTTTCCCAAACTCACGGTCGAGCAAAACCTGCTGCTGGGGCAAAAACACAGCGGCACAACAGGCCGCTGGTCGCTGGACGACATGTATACCCTGTTCCCGCGCCTGAAAGAGCGCCAGCACACCGAAGCCGGGGTCATGTCCGGCGGCGAGCAGCAAATGCTCACCCTGTGCCGCACCCTGATGGGTGACCCTGACCTGGTCATCATTGACGAACCCACCGAAGGCCTGGCTCCCAAAATTGTCGAACTGGTGGGGCAGTACCTGCAGACCCTCAAGGCACGCGGTGTTTCGGTGTTGCTGATCGAACAAAAATTGACCATCGCCATGGACGTATCCGACCGCTGCTACGTCATGGGCCACGGCAGCGTGGTGTTTGAAGGCACGCCCGAAGCACTGCGCCAAAACCGCTACATCCGCAAGGAGTGGCTGGAGGTTTAGGCTTCATAAAAGAATATAGATGTTTGTTTAATTGACATTCTGCTAACATCTATAGTATGCCAAAGCGTTCTCAAGCCCTTGAATGTATGCCGCCCATGGTGCTGGCCCAGTTGCGCGCCCTGGGTGACAACTTGGCGGTGGCACGCAAGCGTCGCCGTGAATCGCGCGCCGCATGGGCACAACGCATGGGCGTGTCAGAGCCCACGCTCACACGCATGGAAAGGGGCGACCCCAGCGTCGCCTTCGGTCTTTATGCCACCGCGCTGTGGCTGATGGGACGCGCATCAAGCATTGCCGACCTGGCTGCCCCAGAGCACGATAGGGGCGCGCTTGAAGATGCCGTGCGTGCCGCCAAGGTACGTGCGGTGCGCAAACCACCGTCTATCCAGGCCCGGCTTGGGGGTGCGTGATGCCCGATGCCCAGCTGGCAGCCTATCAACCCGTTGACACCCTGTACCTGTGGTGGCTGGGGCAGCCTGATCGGCCCCGTTTGGTAGGCACGCTGGCCACCGTGCGTGTCTTCAAGGGGGTATCTTTACGTTACGCCCCCGACTGGTTGGCATCAGGATTTTCACTGAGTGAAGACTTGCCGTTGATTGATGGCGAATTTTTACCGGTGGAATCCGAAACAGCCGCAGGTGCAGTGGATGATGCACGCCCCGACCGTTGGGGTGAGCGGGTGATCCGCTTTTTGGACAAGCCGCAGCGCCTGTCAGTGCTGGATTTTTTGTTTTATGCCGGTGACGAGCGATTTGGTGCGTTGGGGGTGTCCACTTCAAAGGCCAGCTACCAGCCGCGCCGGTTCGGTCCACTGCCCCACTTGGCTGATGTGGCGGCCATTGCGCAGTTGGTGCGTTGTATTCAAAACGGCAACCCCATCGACGTGGGGCAACAGCGTTTGATCGCGCCCGGTGTCACGATGGGGGGGGCACGCCCCAAAGCCCTGTTGACCATGGATGATCATCCCTGGGTGCTCAAGTTCAACGAACCGGGCGAAGCGGTCGACCTGCCCTTGGTGGAGCACGCCACCATGACACTGGCAGCCCAAGCGGGTATCCGGGTGGCGCAGACCCGCGCCATTGATTTGCCCGGCGGTCACGCGTTGGCCGTGAAACGTTTTGACCGTGAGCCGGGGCTGCGCCGGCATGCCTTGTCGGCCAAGGTGGTGCTGAAGGCGGCCGGCGAGGTCATGGGCTACCCCGAATTGGCCCAAGTTTTGCGTCGCCGTGGCGTATCTGCCAGTGGATTGAACCAGCAACACCGGTGCGAATTGTTTCGCCGCATGGTGTTCAACATCCTGATTGACAACACCGATGACCATGAAAAAAACCATGTGCTGTTGTTGAACGACCGGGGGGAATACGAGCTGTCACCGGCATTTGATGTGCTGCCGTCCGGCCAGGCGCTGGGCTACCAGCAAATGCGGGTGGGGGCGCAGCAGGCCGATGCCACGCTGGTCAATGCCTTGTCAGAGAGCCATCATTTTGGCCTGAAGCCAGCTCAAGCCAGGGCAGAGGTGCGGGCCGTGGTGGCCGTAGTTGACAGGTGGCAAGCACACTTTGCCAGCATGGGGGTCAGGTCCGCAGACATTCATGCGTTAAGCCATCAGATTGACCGACCATTTCTGCTGGCACAACGCCAAAACTTGGCTTGAGCTGAGGTCGCCACACCCTGCCAAACATCAGGGTAAACACCAGGTGTGCTGGCCCACTGTCTGAAACCGGGCTGGTATAGTCCAGCAACGATGTCGGGAGAGACTTGTTGCAATCCAGTTGCAACCAGCACCGAAGAAGCAACCGCCCCGGAAACTCTCAGGTCAAAGGACCGGCATACGTGCAGCAAACACTCTGAAGAGTGGCCAAATTTTGTCAATTGGCCCACCGCAGGAGCAAACGACGAGGTGCAGCCACCGTCGTGAATCTCTCAGGTCCAAAACAGAGGGGGTGTCCGTGTTGAATGGTCAACGCGGTCTTCACCCACGACTTTTTTGGACTCTCTCAATGAAAAAAATTGCTGTTATTGGCGGCGGGATCACGGGCGTGACCACGGCCTACGCACTGGCCAAACGTGGCTTTCAGGTCACCTTGCTTGAAAAACACCGTTACGCCGCCATGGAAACCTCGTTTGCCAATGGTGGCCAGTTTTCAGCCTCCAATGCCGAAGTCTGGAACGAATGGAGCACCGTGCTCAAGGGCCTGAAATGGATGCTTAAAAATGATGCCCCATTGTTGGTCAACCCCAAACCCAGCTGGCACAAAATTTCATGGTTTGCCGAGTTCATGGCGGCCATACCGCATTACCAAGCCAACACCATTGAAACCGCGCGCCTGGCCGTGGCCGCACGCAAACACCTGTTTCAATGGGCGCAAGAAGAAGGCTTGGACTTTGACCACAAGTGCGAAGGTATTTTGCATATTTACCGCGACAAAAAAACCTTTGACCACGCCGGAAAAGTGTCGCTGCTGCTGGCCAAAGGCGGGCTCGAACGCCACCCGGTCACGCCGCAGGAAATGCGCACCATTGAACCCACTTTGGCGGGGCAATACTACGGCGGTTATTACACCGCGAGCGACTCCACCGGTGACATTCACAAATTCACCACCGGCATGGCGCAAGCCGCACAGCGCCTGGGCGTGGTAACCCTTTATGGGCAAGACATCACGGCGGTGCGTACCGACGGCAAACAAGTCACCATCAGCGCCCATTCTGACCAGGGCGAGCAGCAAACCGTGTTTGACGGCGTGGTGGTGTGCGCGGGCACAGCCAGCCGAGACATCGCGCATCAACTGGGTGACCGCGTCAACATTTACCCGGTCAAAGGGTATTCGATCACTGTGAACCTGAACGATGCCCAAAGCCGCATGGCTGCACCCGTGGTGAGTTTGCTCGATGACGACACCAAGCTGGTCACCAGCCGCTTGGGCGATGACCGCCTGCGCGTGGCTGGCACGGCCGAATTCAATGGCTACAACCGTGACATCCGCGCCGACCGTATCAAACCCTTGGTTGATTGGGTGCAGCAGTGTTTTCCAGGCGTGCGCACCGAAAGCGTTGTGCCCTGGGCTGGCCTGCGCCCGATGATGCCCAACCTGCTGCCCCGCGTGGGCCGTGGCCGTGCGGCTTGCGTGTTTTACAACACCGGCCATGGCCATTTGGGGTTGACCTTGTCAGCCATGACCGCCGACATGATTGGCAATATTGTCGACAGCAGCATGGGTTCAGTGCACAACCGGGTCTCCATGAGCTATCCACTTCCAGCTGCACAGGTCTAGACCAGCGCATCCATCTTGAAAGGCATCATCCCATGAACCAGCTCAAAATCTCCACTCGTCTGGGCATTCTGATTGCCATTCTGGCCTTTGGGCTGGTGCTGATTGGCTCCATTGGCCTGTATGGCATGGCCAAGGGCGATGCGGCCATGGATGACTCTTACAACGACTCCACGGTGATGATCGCCAAAATTGACCAGATCAAATACCTGATGCTCACCAACCGCCTGGCGGTGGCCAATGCGGTGGTTGAAAAACTGGAATGGCGCATCAAAAAATCAACCGATGAAATTCAGGCCAATACCGCCCAGATCAACACCATGTGGGCCAGCTACATGGCCGGCCCCATGGTGCCAGAAGAGGCGCAGTTGGCCAAAACCTTTGCGGATAAACGTGCTATTTATGTGCAGGCCGGATTAAACCCCGCGCTGGCGGCGTTGCGCGCCAACGACCTGGCTGAAACCGAGCGCCTGATGGTCGAAAAAATGCGCTACAACTATGAAGTGGTGAGCAAAGCAGCCGATGCGTTGACAAAATTCCAGCTGAATGAAGCCAAAGCCAACTTTGAAGCCAACAGTGCCCGCTACCACACCATTCGCGCGATTTCCATCACTTCCATCGTCGTCGGGCTGTTCATTGCGGTAGCGCTGGGGCTTCAACTGCTGCGCAGCATCACCATCCCGCTGCGCCGCGCCGCCGAAGTCTCTGAAGCCATTGCCCAAGGCGACCTGACACAAACCGTGGACACCACCGGCAACAACGAAATAGCGCAGCTGATGCGCGCTGTGAACCACATGCAAACCAGCCTGGTAAGCGTCGTCAGCCACGTGCGCCAAGGCTCAGAAAGTGTGGCCACCGCCAGTGCCGAAATTGCCCAAGGCAACCAAGACCTGAGCAACCGCACCGAAAGCCAGGCCAGTGCCTTGGAACAAACCGCCGCCAGCATGGAAGAGTTGTCCAGCACCGTCAAGCAAAACGCCGACAACGCCCGCCAAGCCAACCAGCTTGCCA
>JAVHPS010000280.1:0-4030 GCA_036170715.1 Rhodoferax sp.
TACGTGGTGGTGAAGGCGCTGATTGCCGTGGGCATGTGGGGTGCGGGGGCAGTGGGCTTTTTGTTGACCCCGTTGAACTGGATCGAGCGCGTGCTGGCAGTGCTGGCAGCCAGCCTGCTGGTGGCCGCCGTGCCGCTGACCGATGAGCTGGGCTTTGCCGCCGTGGTGGGGTTTGTGGCCTGGCACGTGTGGCGCAGCCGCAGCGCCCCAGCGCAAGCGGCCTGATTGCGTCGATTCGCGCATGACCTCTGTGCTTCTGGGTGTCTGCCTGAGCCTGGCCCACACCTTGGGTTCATCCCCTGCGCCTGCGCCGACGGCCACGGTGTTTGTGCCGGTCACGCAATTCACCCTGGCGTGGACGCACTCGATCGAGAAAGTGCGCTGGGAAGAAGACTATGCGGTTGAAGTCAACGCCAGCACTGGCCAGCCGCAATTGCACGCCCCCCGCGCACGCATCAAGGGCTCGGCGGCGGGCATGGAACCACCCAACGATGCCGTGCTACAGGGCGGCTGGTTTCACTACACACCAGCGCTTGCCTACCCGCCCGAGCTGCGCCTGACGCGCTCGGAGTTCACCCCCGATTACGACTGGTGCAGTCAGGGGAGTTGCCAGTCAATGTCAAATTTAATAGCAAGTTACTCAGGTATAACAAGGGCTATAGCCTGTTTTAATCCTTAAATATGAAAGGCAAACCCGATGGTTTGCGCGGCAAACTTGGCCCACATCGGGCCCTGTCAGCCCCACAAATCCAGCGGCGGGTCGGTCACCACGGCGCGCAAGATGTCGGAGCGTGAAATAAAGCCGATCACCACACCCTGCTCGTCCACCACCGGCAGGCCCGGCAAACCGGTGTCGAGCAGCACCCGCGCCACGTGGCGAATGTCACTGTCTGGCGCGGCGCTGGGCACCGGTGTCCACATGATGTCTTGCACGTTTTGCTGCAGCAGCGCACGCCATACCAGGGCATGGCTGTCGGGGTCGGGCAAACGCTCTGGCTTGAGCAAATCAGCCCTGGTGAGCAAGCCCACCAAGTGACCGCCAGCATCCACCACTGGCGCTTGTCCAATGCCTTTGTCGGCCAATGACCGCCAGGCCTGCAGCACCGTAGCGGTGTCGGGCAGGGTAACGGGCGACGTGCTCATCAGGTCAGCCACGCGGGTGAGCGGGCGACGCTGCTGCGGGCCTTGCTGGGTCTGGGTATAGGCAGTTACCGCGGCCGGATGCGTCAACCCGGCGGCCGCACGCTGCCCAGACTCGCCCGGGTCACGCCCATCACGGGCCACCGGCAACAGGGCACGGGTACGCGCCAGCGCCCCAACACCCCCGACCTGACGCAGTTGCTCCAGGTTGCCGCGAAACAACTGACCGGACGTACCGTAAATGGAAAACATGGGGCCAGCTCCTTGGCAAGTAACACGGGGTGCAGTGCGCAGATGACCTGGTCACTATAGCGCCGCCACGCTTACCGCGCCAAGTCTGGGTGCTGGCGGCCAGGGCCTCACGCGGGCGCAGGCAAGAACAAGGTTTGCAGGTCGTTCAAAAAATCAAAACCGCGCGTGCTCGGGCGCACCTGCTCACCCACGCGCTCCAACAGCCCTTGCTGCTGCGCCTGATCCAGCCCTGTTTGCAGCGCCGACAGCGGCATGCCGGTGCGCTCGGCAAACAGGCTCAGGTCAAAGCCATCGGCCAGGCGCAACGCATTGAGCATGAATTCAAACGGCAGCTCGCTGCGCTTGACTTCAAATGCCTGCGCCACGCACGCCCCGGCCTGTGCCTGCGCCATGTAGCGCGCCGGGTCGCGCAAGCGCACCTGGCGCAGCACGCGGTGGGCAAAACTGAGCTTGCTGTGCGCCCCCGCGCCAATACCCAGGTAGTCGCCAAATTGCCAGTAGTTCAGGTTGTGCTGGCAGGCGTGGCCGGGTTGCGCAAAGGCCGACACCTCATAGCGCTGCAACCCCGCCTGGCGCGTCTGGCTGATAAGCAAGTCCAGCATGTCCGCCGCCAGGTCATCGTCTACCGCCGGCGGCGGGTGCTTGGCAAAAAAAGTATTGGGCTCGATCGTGAGGTGGTAAATCGACAAGTGTTTGGGCGCAAACGACAAGGCGGTGGCCACGTCAGCTTGCAACTGGGGTAGCGTCTGCTGCGGCAGCGCGTACATCAAGTCCAGGTTAAACGTATCAAAAACAGTAGCTGCTTCTTCAAGTGCATCAAGGGCTTGAGCCCGATTATGTACACGGCCCAGGGTTTGCAAAAAGTCGTCATTAAAGCTCTGCACCCCGACCGACAGACGCGTCACCCCGGCGCTGCGGTAGGCCTTGAAGCGGTCTTTCTCAAACGTGCCAGGGTTGGCTTCCAGGGTGATTTCGGCATTGGCCGCCAAGCGCACGCGGGCGCGAATGCCACCGATCAACTGGTCAATCGCCTGCGGCGAAAACAGGCTGGGCGTGCCGCCACCCATGAACACGGTTTGCACACTGCGACCCCAGATAAGGGGCAGCGCCGCTTCCAGGTCGGCCATCAGGGCGTTCAGATAAGCGGACTCGGGCAGTTCTGCAGCGCGCATCTCGTGCGAGTTGAAGTCGCAATAGGGGCACTTTTTAAGACACCAAGGCAGGTGTACGTAGAGCGACAACGGCGGCAGGGTTTGCAGCTGCAAGGTACCTGGGCGCATGTAGTGCTGGATGTCTTGCGGCATGGTCGCCTGCTCTGAGGCAGATGCGTCGGGTTGGATCGGGATCATTTGGCGGGGTTCAGTCCAAAAGCCTCTGGGCCAGTAGCAACAAAAGTGTCACAGCCAGCGCTCACGCATCAGTGCCACCATGGTTGCGCTGGCCCGGCCGCGGTGGCTGTGGGCGTTCTTGATCTCGATCGGAAGTTGGGCAAAGGTTTGACCAAATTCGGGGATGTACATCACCGGGTCAAAGCCAAAGCCATTGCCCCCCACCGGCGCACGTGCAATCTGCCCCACCACCCGGCCCACGGCCACCAGCGGCTCAGGGTCATCAGCAGCACGCAAGGCCACCAGTGTGCAGACCATGGCCGCGCGGCGGTTGTCCACGTCGGCCATTTGCTCCAGCAAGGCGCGCACATTGTTGGCATCGCTCTTGGGGTAGCCAAACTGGGTGGCGTAAAACGCGGTTTGCACCCCCGGCAAACCGCCAAACGCATCTACACACAGCCCGGCATCGTCGGCCACGGCGGGCAGGCCGCTTTGCAGAGCGGCGTGGCGCGCTTTGGTCAGGGCGTTTTCAAGGAAGGTGTGGTAAGGCTCAGGGGCTTCAGGAATGCCCAGACTGCCCTGCGTCACCAGCTCAAAACCCAGCGGTGCAAACATGGCCTGCAGTTCAACCAGCTTACCGGGGTTGTTGGATGCCAAAACAATTTTCATATGAAATATATGCCTATGACCCTTGTTATGTAAGGGTAAGCAGCTATTGTTGTGATAGCGATTGCTGCTGTAACCGAATCAGCTCGGCGATGCCTTGGTCGGCCAGCGCCAGCAGCGCGTCCATCTCGGTGCGGCTAAAGGCAGCGCCTTCGGCCGTACCCTGCACCTCCACATAGTGGCCGGCGGCGGTCATGACCACGTTCATGTCGGTGTCGCAGGCCGAGTCTTCGACGTATTCCAGGTCGAGCAACGGCGTGCCTTGCACGATACCGACCGAGATCGCGGCCACCGCCTCACGGATGGGGGACTGCGTCAACTTGCCTTGCGCCAGCAAGCCATTGACCGCGTCCTGCGCCGCGACAAACGCGCCCGTGATGGCGGCCGTGCGCGTGCCGCCGTCGGCCTGCAGCACGTCGCAGTCCAGATGAATCGTGCGCTCGCCCAGCAGGCTCAGGTCAAACACACTGCGCAGGGCACGGCCAATCAGGCGCTGGATTTCTTGTGTGCGACCGGTTTGCTTGCCGCGTGCGGCCTCGCGCTCGCTGCGCTGGTGGGTGGCGCGCGGCAGCATGCCGTATTCGGCCGTGACCCAGCCCTGGCCTGTGCCTTTTTGGTGTGGCGGCACTTTGTCCAGCACCGAG
>JAVHPS010000280.1:4130-7003 GCA_036170715.1 Rhodoferax sp.
CCAGCACCGAGCCCTCGGCGTGCAGGGTGTAGTGGCGCGTGATGCGCACGCTGCGCATGGCATTGGCGGCCCGACCCTGGGCGCGAACAAATTCAGTCATGAGTCAACCTTGAAAATCAGTTATTTTTTGAGTGCCGAACGCCGAATGGCTTCGTTGATCTCGGCAATCGAGCGCTCAATGGCGGCTTCGTCCATGTCGTCAATCGACTCGTCGAGCACCCCGGCTTGCATGGTCGAGGCAAATACACCCTCACTGATGGTGTCGGTGCTGACCCGGCTGTGCACCGAGTCGAGTTGGTCCGGGGTCTCCCACTCGAGCGCAATGCAGGTCACGTTGTCGCTGGTCTCACCACCAGCTTTCAGGGCTTTCTCAACCAGATCGGGCACGGCCACGTCGACCGGTTTTTGTGACAATTCAAACACAATTTCATCGTCTGAGAGCATCGACCACAGCCCGTCTGAACACAGCATGACGCGGTCACTTTGCATCAAGGACGTGGGCCCCACGACGCTGAACACCGGCTTGGTGGGCGAGCCCAGACAAGAAAACAACACGTTGCGGTTGGTGGTGGCCAGACCGGTGGCCTCAGCCGGATGGCGCATGCTGTGTTCAATCAGGGAATGGTCTTTGGTGCGCACCAGCAGACTGGAGCCGCGCACCAGGTACAGGCGTGAATCACCACAGTGGGCCCAACTGACTTTGCCGTCTTGCAACACCGCCATCACAATCGTGGTGCGCGGGGTGTCCGTGACCCCGCGGTCCATGGCATAGCGCAAGATCTGGCGATGCGCCGACAGCAGCGCTGCCGACAAAAAACCGGTCACATCAGACAGCACGGGTTGCGCTTCTTTTTGAAACTGCGCTGCCACCGTCTGCAAGGCAAGCTGGGCCGCGACCTCCCCCTCGGGATGGCCACCCATGCCGTCGGCCAGCAAAAACAGGGCCGTTTCACGGGTGTAGCAATAGCCCATGCGGTCTTCGTTGAGTTTCCTGCCACCTTTGCGACTGACCTGAAATACAGAGAATTTCATTTCAACTTGGTTCCGGGGTTGGAGGTCTTGAGAACCGTCTTTTTGCTACCCGACACCAGGGTGTCAAGCTGCATGCGAACCTTGTCGCCGACACTGAGTCGGGTGTAGCGGCGCTCACCAACACGGTTGAGCTGCTTTTGCAAGGCAAATACGGATTGCGGCCGCTCCAGGGGGTTGAGTGCCATGCACCACTCCACCACTTCCATCAGATTGTCAGAGTACACCCCTTGCACCCGTTTCAGAGCCACCGGTATCCGGTCATTGGTCACGCGCTGGGGCGCATCGCTGGGGGGAAAGCCGAGCATGCAGGCGTAAATGCAGGCCCCAATGGCATAGATGTCAGTCCAAGGGCCCATGGAGCTGTCACGCTTGTACATTTCAGGGGCGGCAAAGCCAGGGGTGTACATCGGGCGGATGAAGTTGCCTTCTTTGCTCAACACTTCCCGGGCAGCACCAAAATCAATCAGCACCGCCTTGTCATCGTCCGAGATAAAGATGTTGGCGGGCTTGATGTCCAGGTGCAACATTTTGTGCTGATGAACGATGCGCAGACCGCGCAAAATTTCATCAAACAAAGAGCGGATGGTGGACTCACGGAACACCTTGGGGTTTTTCAGGTCGCGCGCGATGACAATGAATTCTTGCAGGCTGGCCCCCTCAAGGTAATTCATCACCATATAAACCGTTTCGTTTTCACGAAAGAAGTTCATCACGCTCACCACCGAGGGGTGAGAAATTTGCGCCAGTGAACGGCCTTCTTCAAAAAAACTCTTCAGGCCCAAGCGGTACAGCGACAACTTCTCGGGGGCCACTTGCGGCTGCAGTGAGCCGGGGCTACGGGTGACCAACGATGCCGGCAAATATTCTTTGATGGCCACTTGCATGCCGTCCGAGCCAACCGCCAGGTAAACCACACCAAAACCGCCCGCGGCCACCCGGCGCACCACCCGGTAGCCACCAATCAAGGTATCTGGCGGCAGGGGTGACGGTTTGACCTTGGACATATTTTTAGGACGGGGCGTTGCTCAGGGGTATGGATACGGGTTATTCTTGAACTCATTTCATTGAACAAGCTCCTAAATGTCAGTTTACAGCATGACCGGCTACGCCAGTGTCCAACACAGCAGCGCCGACACCCGCGAAGAAAACGAACCCAAATCCGCTCCAGTGACACGCCTGGGGCTTGAAATCCGTTCTGTTAACAGCCGCTTTCTCGACCTGTCGTTTCGCCTGCCCGATGAACTGCGCGCCTGTGAACCCGCCTTGCGCGAGCGGCTCAGCGCTCGCCTCAAACGCGGCAAGGTTGAGCTGCGCGCAGCGCTTGAAAGCAGCGCCCAGGGCAGCCTGACGGAACCCTCAGTGCGCTTGTTGCAACGCCTCAATGCCATCCAGGACAACGTCAGGGCCTGGTTGCCCAGCGCCACCGTGCTGAGTGTGGCCGATGCCATTCGGCTGGCAGGCAATGACTCGCCCGTAGCCCAGGACTGGCAAGCCGAGTTGCTGGCTTTGGCCGACACCGCACTGCAGGCGCTCATGTGTGCGCGCGCACGTGAAGGCGTTCGCCTGGCGGCCATGCTGCAAGACCGCATCCAGCAACTGCGGCTCTTGGCCGCAAAGGCTCAGCCGCTGATCCCACAACTGGTCGCCCAGCAACGCCAACGTTTCATGGACCGCTGGCAAGAGGCCATGGGGCTGGCCGATGGTGGCCAGGTGTCTGAGGCGGCGCAAGACCGGGCGTTGACCGAAGCCACCGCCTTTGCGATTCGCATCGACGTGGCAGAAGAGCTGACGCGGCTGGCTTCGCATCTGGATGAATTGGAACGCCTCATTGCCCAAGGCGG
>JAVHPS010000281.1:0-1449 GCA_036170715.1 Rhodoferax sp.
GCCATCATTCAAAGCGTCAACCGCCTGCTGGCCGAAAAAGGCTTTGAGGCCATGACGGTGGATGAAGTGGCGGCCGATGTGGGCATTGCCAAGGCCAGCCTGTACAAACATTTCCCCAGCAAGGAAGACCTGGCCGCTGCCGCCATGGTGGCGGTGATGCGCCGCGCCCAGGCGTTTCTGGATGCACTGGCACCTGACGCGGCACCCATGGACCAATTGCGTGCCGTGGTGCGCTGGACCATGACGCTCAAACTAGACGGTGAAATGCCCTCGCTGCCCAGCCAGAACTCGCGCCTGCGCACCACGCTGATGGGCAATAAAGCCTACATGGCGGGGCTGATGGAGGTCAGCGACCGGCTCGGGGCGTGGATTGAAGCCGCCCAGGCGCAAGGTGCGCTCAATGCCCAGTTGCCACCGATTGCGGTGCTGTACACGCTGTATGCGCGCGCCTGCGACCCGGTGCTGGAGTTTTTGAAAATGAGCCAGCTCTACAACCCTGACGAAATAGTTGAACTGGTGCTGACCACTTGCTTTGACGGCTTGCGCGCACGCTAGCGCAACACGGGGCTGGCCCTACATCTCCGGGTGGCAGCGTTTGCAGTCGGCCATCGGGAACGCTACACGCGAGTGGCAGACCCCGCAAAACTCGCCGTTCAGATTGGCCAGCATCGAGAAATGCTGGGTGGTTTTCTTCTTGACGCTGAACAAGTCAGGGTGGCAATTGCTGCAGTCGAGTTGCCAGGTGTGGGGGCGGTGCGGAAAGATGGCCGGTGGGATGCCCGACCATTCGGATTCGAGCAGCAAAATGGCTTTGAAAGACACATTGGGGTCGGGCTTGAGCGCCAGGTATTTCACCGGTGACAGCAGCCCCCGGCTGAGCGCCTTGCCCCAGTCCACCTGGTTGCCAAAAAGCGATTTGGGTAATTTTGACAACTCGGCAAAGCGCTCTTTTTGATAGCCCCGGTTGCCGTTATGGCATTGCGCGCAGTTGGCGGCATCGTGGCCAAACGTGGCCCTGCCGTCATGGCAGCCGCTGTTGCCGCAAAACTTGCCGTTGCGGTTGCCCGCCTCGGTGATCTCGGTGGTGTTCACCTTCATGTTGAACTCAAGCTCAAAGTGGCACACCCGGCAGGTGAATTTGCGCCGGTGAATCCAGTGTGAAAAAGCCACCGGTTTGACGGCGTTTTGAGTGGCCGTGCGGTCGATCAGCAGGTTGCCGTATTCATCGGGCGGTGGTGCGGGTGGCAAATTCCAAAAGTCCTGTGCCAGCGCAGCCTGTGCCATGCCTAGCAGCAGCGCTAAAAAAAGGGGCTTGCGTGGCATCACATTCCTTGGCGCGGCAAGTTCACGGGGTCACCGGTTTGGAATGGCATTTTTGGCATTCGATCATCGGAAACGACACTTTGCCGTGGCATGCGCCGCAATACCGGCCGTCAAAAATATCGTTCA
>JAVHPS010000282.1:0-1441 GCA_036170715.1 Rhodoferax sp.
TGCACAACGGCAAAATTTCTGAAATGGGCACGGGTGAAGGCAAGACGCTCACCGCCACCTTGCCGGTGTACCTGAATGCCTTGTCAGGGCAAGGTGTGCATGTGGTCACGGTCAATGACTACCTGGCCAACCGCGACGCGCAGTGGATGGGCAAGCTCTACAACTTTTTGGGCTTGTCGGTGGGCATCAATCTGCCCAACATGTCGCGTGAAGAAAAGCAAGCCGCTTACCGTGCTGACATCACCTACGGCACCAACAATGAATACGGCTTTGACTATCTGCGTGACAACATGGTCTACGAAGCCGCAGACCGGGTGCAGCGCAAACTCAATTACGCCATCGTTGACGAGGTGGACTCGATCCTGATCGACGAAGCCCGCACGCCGCTCATCATCAGCGGCCAGGCCGAAGACCAGACCGACCTGTACCAGTCCATCAAATTGATCGTGCCGCAACTGGAAAAGCAGGAAGGCGAGGCTGACCCGCACACCGGCGAAGGCATCACCAAGGTGGGTGATTTCACAATTGATGAAAAAAGTCACCAGGTGTTTCTGACCGAGCGGGGTCACGAAAACGCCGAACGCATTCTGTTTGAAATGGGCTTGATTCCCGAAGGAGCCAGTCTGTACGACCCGGCGAACATCACGCTCATGCACCACCTGTATGCGGCGCTGCGCGCCCAGCATTTGTACCTGCGCGACCAGCACTATGTGGTGCAGGGCGGTGAAGTCATCATTGTGGACGAGTTCACCGGCCGGCTGATGACTGGGCGGCGTTGGAGCGAAGGCCTGCACCAGGCGGTGGAAGCCAAGGAAGGTGTGGCGATTCAGCCCGAGAACCAGACCATGGCCTCGATCACGTTCCAAAATTACTTCAGGCTCTACAGCAAGCTCGCCGGCATGACCGGCACGGCCGATACCGAAGCCTATGAATTTCAGGAAATTTATGGCTTGGAAACGGTGGTGATGCCGCCCAACAAGCCCAGTCGCCGTGACGATCAACTGGACCGGGTTTACAAAACCACCAAGGAAAAATACGACGCGGCGATTGCCGACATTCGTGAATGCTACGAGCGTGGCCAACCGGTGCTGGTGGGCACCACCTCCATCGAAAACTCGGAAATCATTGCCGAGCTGCTAACCACAGAAAAGCTGCCGCATCAGGTGCTCAACGCCAAGCAACATGCCCGCGAGGCCGACATCGTGGCCCAGGCCGGACGCACCAAAATGATCACCATTGCCACCAACATGGCGGGGCGCGGTACTGACATTGTGCTGGGCGGCAACATCAGCAAAGTGGTTGAAACGATTGAAGCCGACGAAGCCCTCAGTGCGGAACAAAAACAACAGCAGATCGATGCTGTCAAAGAACAATGGCGCAAAGACCACGAAGCCGTTACGGCGCTGGGCGGGTTGCGCATCATTGCCACCGAGCGTCATGA
>JAVHPS010000283.1:0-6968 GCA_036170715.1 Rhodoferax sp.
GAGATGATTTGTGTCGGCCTGTCCGTGCCACGCCTGCAGCACTTTGGCCTGTCCACCCACCAGTTCATCAGCGACCCGGATGTGATCGAGTTGGCCAAGGCGGAGGGCACGACTCGCGCCGTGCAGGCCATGCGCAAGGCACATCGGCTGGGCTTGCTGGACGGGGCTATTGTTGGCATTGGCAACGCGCCCACGGCGTTGATCGAAGTGGTGCGCTTGATCCGCGAGGAGGGCGCGCGCCCGGCGCTGGTGGTCGGCATGCCGGTGGGCTTTGTCTCGGCGGCCGAGTCCAAAGACTTGATGGCGCTGGAGACGGCTGTGCCGTGGATCGTGATCCGAGGCCGCAAGGGCGGCTCCACCCTGGTGGTGGCCGCCATCCACGCCCTGCTGGGCTTGGCCGAGGCGCGTGAGCTGGCGCATGTGAAGGCGGCATCGGCATGATGGACAAAAGCGCAGCACCCCGCGGCACGCGCACTGGTTTCACCACCGGCGCGTGTTCGGCGGCGGCAGCGCGGGCGGCGGTCATTGGCCTGGTCACCGGCCAGGTGCCCGAACAAGTGCCATGCCTGCTGCCCAATGGCGATCTGGTGATGTTTGCTGTGCACGATGGCTGCGTAGCGGGCCAGTCGGCCCACGCCATGGTCATCAAGGACGCGGGTGACGACCCGGATTGCACCGACAAGGCGCACCTGACCGCCGACGTGCGCCTGCTGCCCAGGCAACCGGGCCAGGTGCTGCTGGCCGGTGGCGTAGGGGTGGGCACGGTCACCCTGCAAGGCCTGGGTTTGACCGTGGGTGGCCCGGCCATCAACCCGGTGCCGCGGCGCAATATTGAGGCCAATGTGCGCGCTGCGGGTGTGGCGTTGCTGGACGAAGTCGGGTTGGAGGTGACGATCTCCGTGCCCCAAGGCGAGCAAATGGCCCAAAAAACCACCAATGCCCGCTTGGGGATATTGGGCGGCATTTCCATTTTGGGCACCACCGGTATCGTCAAGCCGTACTCCACCGCCGCCTACCGCGCCAGCGTGGTGCAAGGGGTGCACGTGGCGGGTACGTTGCCCCAAGGTGTGGTGGTATTGACCACGGGCGGGCGCACGGAGAAGTTTGTGATGGGCGAGCTGCCGCATCTGCCCGAGGCGGCCTTTGTGCAGATGGGCGATTTTTTGCGCTATGCCCTGGGCGCGGCGGTCAAGGCCGGGCTCAAGCAGGTGGTGATTGGTGGCATGGTCGGCAAGCTCACCAAAATCGCCCAAGGCGAAACCATCACCCACGCCGGTCGCGCCGACGTGGACACCGGTTTGTTGGCCGACCTGGCGGCCGAGCTGGGGGTTGCGGCTGAGGTGTGCGCCGACATGCGCAACGCCAAGACCGCCCGCTACGCAAGCGAGCGCATGGATGCGCTGGGCCTGGGCGTGGCTTTTCATACGGCGCTGGCGCAGCGCGTGGTGAAAACGCTGCGCGGGCGTTATCCCGACCAATTTGAATTGAAAGTGCTGGTCTGCGACTTTGATGGCCGCAAGATAGCGGAGTCCTCATGAATTCTGAATCGATTGAAAAATGCCGCGTTCTTGGCGTGCTGGACGACGGCATCAACAGCCTGAGCCAGAGCGCCCTGGCGCATTTGCAGCAAGCCGAGCTGGTGATTGGCGGCGAACGCACGTTGCAGCTGTTTGCAGCGCAAATAAATTCCGATGCCCAGCAGCGTGACCTCACAGGCGCGCTGGCGCAAGTGCCCGAGTGGATTCGCAGTGCCCAGGCGGCGGGCCAACGGGTGGTTGTGCTGGCCACCGGCGACCCGCTGTGCCACGGCATGGCGGCTTACCTGGCTTCGCGCCTATGCATCGAAGCCATTGAGGTGTTGCCCAATGTCTCTACGCTGCAACTGGCTTGCGCCCGGCTGAATTTGCCGTGGCAAGACATGCGGTTTGCATCCGTGCACAGCAAGGACGCGGGCGACTGGGTGGCCGGCTCAGAGCCCAGCCACGGCCTGTATGCGTTGCTGCGCGACATTCGCCAGTATGACCGTCTGGCGGTGCTCACCAGCCCGTTGAATACGCCCGATCGCATGGCCCGCATGCTGGTTGCCGAGGGTTTGGCGGATGACTTTGAGATGGCGGTGGCCGAGCGCCTGTGCCAGCCCCAGGAGCGCATCGTCAGCGGCATCAGCATCCGGGCGGCGACGCAAATCACGTTTGCCGACCCCAACGTGCTGCTGCTGTGGCGGCGCAAGCTGCGCACGCCGCAGGTGCTGTTCGGTTTGCCGGATGCGAGTTTTGAGCAGCGCCACCCTGACAAAGGCTTGATCACCAAGAACGAGGTGCGCGCCGTGTCGCTGGCACGCATGCAATTGCGTTCGAGTAGCGTGGTCTGGGACATCGGTGCGGGTTCCGGCGCGGTCGGGCTGGAGGCGGCGCGCTTGTGCCGCATGGGCCATGTGTATGCCATCGAAAAAAATGCCGAGGACTGGACAATAGTGCAGCGCAACCGCGCCGCCATGGGCATCAGCAACCACAGCCTGGTGCACGGTAAGGCCCCGCAGGGCATGGCGCAGTGGCCTGACCCGGATGCCGTTTTTGTCGGCGGTTCAGGTGGCGAGTTAGCCGAGCTGATTGGCCTGATTCTGCAGCGCATGAAAGCCGGGGGCTGGCTGGTGATGAACTTTGTCACGCTGGAGAATTTGAGCGTGGCGGTGGAAACCCTCAAAGCAGCCGGTGCGAACTGGGATGTGCTCCAGCTGCAGGCTTCGCGCAGCAAGCCGATTTTGCACATGAACCGCATGGCGGCGGAAAACCCGGTGTGGCTGGTCTGTGCCCAGGCTGGAGCTGCCGCATGACGCACAGACCTGTCCACTTCGTTGCTCCTGGGCCTGTTGAACCGCTTTGCGCTGCGCAGAGCGAACCTGCCCAGGGCACACTTTATGGCGTGTCGCTGGGCCCCGGCGACCCCGGCTTGATCACGCGCCGCGCCTGGGCGCTGCTGGAACGCAGCGACACCGTGTGGACTTACCCGGTGCGCAGCCTGCGCCGGGAAAGCTATGCGCTCGACATCGCCCAACGTGCTGGTCTGGCGCTGCCCGCCCAGCACCAGCCGCTGCTGTTCCCCATGACGCATGACGTGGAAAAGCTGGCGCGCCACTGGCTCAAGGCCGCCGAGACCGTGCGCGACCTGCTGGCGACTGGGCAGGACGTGCTGTTTCTGGTGGAAGGCGATGCCTCCACCTATGCCAGTTTTTGTTACCTGGTGCGGGTGCTGCGCGAGCTTGATGGCGCGGCGCAGGTCGACATCGTGCCCGGAGTCACGTCGTTCAACGCCGCCTGTGCCCGGCTGCAAATGCCGCTCTCGGAGCAGGACGACACCGTCGCCATCGTGCCCGCCGCCTACGGCATTGCGGCGGTGGAGAAGATGCTGGACGACTTTGACACCCTGGTGCTGATGAAGGTCAAACCGCTGCTGGACGACCTGATTGACCTGCTGGCGCGGCGCGGCTTGCTGGCGCACAGTCGCTTTATCGAAAAAGCGGGCTCGCCGCTGGAGCGCATCGTGCACGACGTGGCCACGCTCAAGGGTGCATCGGTCAATTATTTGTCGCTCTTGCTGGTGAAGAACCCGAACCGGGAGCGCGGCGACATGGTGCGTGGTTGCCGCAAGAAAACCAGCACCGAACTCGAAGAGGAAAACCAAGAATGAGCAACCTTACCCCGTCAGACACCGCACCGGCCTTTGCGGATACCGTGCGTGTGGTGCTGATTGCCATCACCAAACACGGTGCGCAGCAAACCGTCGAACTGGCACGCCAGTTGCCAGCCGCCAGCATTTGTGTGGCCGACAAATTTGCACCGCTGATGGCTGGTTTAGCCAACCCGGTGCGCGCCTACGGCGGCGCGTTTCGCGACGAGATCGCTGCGTTGTTCGCGGACTTTGACCAACTGGTGTTTTTCGTCTCACTGGGCGCGGTGGTGCGACTGATGGCCCCGCACCTGAAAACCAAAGACCAAGACCCTGGTGTGCTGGTGGTGGACGATGCCGGGCAGTTTGTGATTCCGGTGCTGTCGGGCCATGTGGGCGGGGCCAACGCCATGGCCGAACAAATTGCCGCACTGTTGGGTGGCACGGCGGTGTTGACCACCGCCTCTGATGTGGGCAAGACCATTGCGGTGGATATTCTGGGCCGCGAACTGGGCTGGAAGGTGGAGGCACCGAAGATCAACATCACCCGCGTTTCGGCCGCTGTGGTCAATGAAGAACCGGTGGCCGTGGTGCAAGAGGCCGGCAGCCGCCACTGGTGGACCCGGCCCACGCCGCTGCCCGCCAGCATTCACCGCTTTGAGGGCTTTGAAGAGGTTGACCTGAACTACTTCAAAGCTGTGCTGTGGATTACCCACGCCGAGGTATCACCGGCGCGCTGGCAACAATTGCATGAGCGCCTGGTGGTGTACCGCCCACCGCTGGGGCAGGGCGCATGAGCGCAAAAGAGATGCGAGTGGCTGTCGGCCTGGGCTGTGACCGGGGCACACCCTTGGCCACGGTGGCCCAGGCGCTGGATGCCGCGCTGGCGCAAGCTGGGTTGCGGCGCGAGCAGGTGCGTGTGTTGGCCACCATTGAGGCCAAGCACGACGAGCCCGCCTTGCTGGAACTGGCGGCGCAGGGCGGTTGGTCACTGCAGTTTTACAGTGCAGCGCAACTCGCTGGCGTGCCCGTGCCCAACCCCTCGGTTACGGTGCTGCGCCATATGGGTACGCCCTCGGTGTCGGAGGCAGCGGCCTTGCTGGCTGCCGGGGCACAGGCAGAGCATCTGCTCGTCGAAAAATACAAACACCAAGGCGTTGACGGAAAAAACGCCACCATTTCTATTGCAAGGATTCTGATGAACGCAACCCTGCTTGAGCCCATCGCTCTTGGTCCCCTATTGGGCAAAATCATGCTGGTGGGCATTGGCCCCGGCCATGTGGACCACATGACGCAGCGCGCCCGCGCCGCCATTGCCGAAGCCGATGTGGTGGTCGGTTACGTCACCTACATCAAGCTGGTGGCTGACTTGCTGGAAGGCAAGGAGGTCATCCGCAAGGGCATGACCGAAGAACTGGACCGCGCCGTGCACGCGCTGGAGCGAGCCCGTGAGGGCAAGGCGGTGGCGCTGATCTCGAGCGGCGACGCGGGGGTGTACGGCATGGCTGGGCCCACCTACGAGGTGCTGTTCCAGGCGGGTTGGACACCCGAGTCTGACGTGGCTGTGGAGGTGATTCCCGGTGCCTCGGCCATCAACGCCTGCGCGGCGCTGGTGGGAGCCCCGCTGACGCACGATTTTTGCTCGATCTCTTTATCCGACTTGCTGACACCCTGGCCAGTGATTGCCCGCCGCCTGGATGCGGTGGCGGCAGCCGACTTTGTGGTGGCGCTGTACAACCCCAAAAGCGGGCGGCGCACGCAGCAAATTGTGCAGGCGCAACACCTGTTTTTGCGTCATCGCCGCCCGGACACGCCGGTGGTGGTGGTCAAGTCGGCGTACCGCCGCCGCCAAAGTATTGAATTCACCACGCTGGACAAAATGAGCGAGTGCGACATCGGCATGCTGAGCACGGTGTTGATCGGCAACAGCCACACCTTTGTGCGTGATGGCCTGATGGTCACGCCACGGGGCTATGCCAACAAATACGAGGAGGACGGCAGCGCCCGCGAGGGCGAAAAACGGGGGCGTTCGTTGTCAACCGGCCTGGCTGGCTGGAGCGAAAACCTGCGTCTTGATCATGCCCAGGGGGCCAGCATGGCCGCGCTGGCACAGCGCCACAATTTGCCTGCCGATTACATTGAAATGGTACTGAACGCCCCGGTTGAAGAGGAAACCGTTAACGTGGACGAGGCCGAACAATGAATGCGCTGAACAAACCCAAGATTGGTGACTACAAACGCCACCTGCTGGTGTGCACGGGCCCACGCTGCACGCAAGACGGTGCGTCGCAAGCCCTGTTTGACAGCCTGGGCGACAAGTTCAAGGCCGCCGGTTTGCATGAGGGGGACTTGCGCGTCAAACGCAGCCGCGTCAGTTGCTTTGCCGCTTGCAAGGGCGGGCCGGTGCTGTGCGTGCAACCTGATGGCACCTGGTATTACAACGTGACCCCGGCCAATATGGACCGCATCATTGACCAGCACCTGGTGGGCGGCGAACCGGTGGCTGATCTGGTGTTTCACCAAGGGCCCGGAGCTTGTGATGTCTGAGGTCAACACCAACATCGGGCCGGGCTTTGTGTCGATCGTCGGCGCAGGCCCCGGTCCAGTGGACTTGATGACGCTGCGCGCGCTGGACCGATTGCAGCGTGCCGAGGTGGTGGTGCATGACCGCCTGATCACGCCCGAGATTCTGGCGCTGATCCCAGCCAGTGCCCAGCGTCTGTACGTGGGCAAAGCCCTGGGCAACCACGCCGTGCCACAAGCGCAGATACATGTCCTGCTGATACAGCATGCCCAGCGCGGCCGGCGTGTGGTGCGCCTCAAAGGCGGTGACCCCTTTGTTTTTGGGCGCGGCGGCGAAGAAGTGCAGGCGCTGCAGGCCGCCGGTATCGCTTTTG
Source organism: Rhodoferax sp. (assembly GCA_036170715.1). Lineage (GTDB taxonomy): Bacteria > Pseudomonadota > Gammaproteobacteria > Burkholderiales > Burkholderiaceae_C > Rhodoferax. The sequence goes on from JAVHPS010000283.1 coordinate 6,564, forward strand.
AAGTCGTGCCGGGGGTGACAGCGGCCAGTGGTTGTGCGGCTGGTGCAGGCATTCCCCTGACGCACCGTGAGTTGGCTGGCAGTTGCGTCTTTTTGCCGGGCCATCTGGCTGAGGGCAACGCCGCCCCCGATTGGGCGGCGCTGGCACGGCCAGGTCAAACCCGTGTGTTTTACATGGGGGTGGCGCATCTGGCACAGATTGCACAGCAGTTGATGGCACACGGCTTGGCCCCCGACACGCCCGCGGCCATCGTGCACGATGGCTGCCGCGCAACACAAACCGTGATGGCCACCGGCCTGCGCCACTTGGTAGCACGCGCCCCGGCTTACGGCCCCCAACCGGGCTTGCTCATCATTGGCGAGACCGTACAACTGAGTCCTGACTACCATGCAGATTGAAACCCCA
>JAVHPS010000284.1:0-1438 GCA_036170715.1 Rhodoferax sp.
GGAGTTCAAGACCCGTATTGAAGCGGCGGGCATCCCCACTTTACTGGTAACCCACGATCAAACAGAGGCCTCCAGTATTGCGGACCGGTGCGTGCGATTGGTATCAGGGTAGGGCGCACGGTAAAAATTTCTGCCAGATGTAGCAAATCCCCATCGAACTGACAGCAGCGTTTATTTTTTGTCACCACCTCAAAAACCTCTTGGATACCAATGTGCCGGGGCTCGCCTTATGGAATCGATGCTGCATCGCACCTCCACAAAACTGGACAACTCATTCACTGCCGACACTACAAAAAAATAACGCTTGACGTTGAACGCTTGGCGTTAAATAATCATTGCCATGATTCAATCGTTCAAAGACAAGATCACTGCAGCTGTGTTCCTGGGTCATGTCGTCAAGCCTTTGCCGCGAGAGATGCAGCCGCTGGCGCTGCGCAAACTCAAGATGATTGACTCCAGCGCCAAAATTGTTGACTTGCGCCTGCCCCCGGGTAACCGGCTTGAGGCTTTGAAGGGTGACCGAAAAGGGCAGCACAGCATTCGCATCAATGATCAGTGGCGTGTGTGCTTTCGCTTCGTTGATGGGAATGCTTTTGATGTTGAGATTGTGGACTACCACTAAGACCAAGGGGATTTGAAAATGGCAATTGACCGCAACCAGTTGGAAGGTTTGAATGTCAGTGATGTCGTCACCGGTGAACAACTCAGGCCAATTCACCCTGGTGAAGTACTGCGTGAGGAGTTCCTGATACCGCTGGGCATGAGTGCGCACGCCTTGTCCATGGCGCTGCAAGTGCCTGCACCACGCGTCAATGACATCGTGCGCGAACGCCGTGCCGTGACTGCCGATACCGCTTTGCGCCTGGCAAAGTACTTTGGGACAAGTGTGGCGTTTTGGACCGGGTTGCAGGCCGACTTTGACGTGACAGTGGCGCGTGCCACCATGACTGATGCGCTGGCTCGGATTGTCAGCCGTGAGGCGGAATCTGTGTGATTTGCGCCTCATGGTTCGCAATGCGTTTTACGGCTGTAGCACCCGTCTGCTTGGCGTGATTAGCGCCGACAACATTTTCAGCAGAATGGTCGCAACAAGAACGTCACTTTGCCCCTTTGGATAGTGCTCACCACTGATTCGGTACGCATTGAATTGACCGACATGCTCGAAATGTACCGACCTCCAAAGCGTACGGCCAAAGGTCAGGAGGTTCTGAGACAAAACGGCTTTGAGACGGGTTTTTGGCCCATTACGTGAATGCACCAGTCAGGAGCCCAAAGCAAAAAACCCCGCGTGGTGCGGGGCTTCAGGCAACTTCCATTTGCGTATAGCCAGTTGGAAGTCAATGTACTGGCGGAGAGGGAGGGATTCGAACCCTCGGATGGGTTGCCCCATCGCCTGATTTCGAGTCAGGTACATTCGACCACTCTGCCACCTCTCCGC
>JAVHPS010000285.1:0-6936 GCA_036170715.1 Rhodoferax sp.
GACAACACCGAGTTGTTTGAGATGAGCCGTGACGACGGCGACGAGGCCGGCCTGATCACCATCGAAGCCGATGCGGCTCGGCTCGAAGGCATTGTCAAAGACCTGGAGTTCCGGCGCATGTTCAACAACCCGGCCGACCCGCTGAACTGCTTTGTCGATATTCAGTCCGGCGCGGGCGGCACCGAGGCCTGCGACTGGGCCAGCATGTTGCTGCGCCAGTACCTGCGCTACTGCGAGCGCAAGGGTTTCAAAACCGAGATTGAAGACGAAACCGCTGGCGACACCGCCGGCATCAAGGGCGCGTCGTTCAAGGTCGAGGGCGAATACGCCTTTGGCTTGCTGCGCACCGAGACCGGCGTGCACCGGCTGGTGCGCAAATCGCCCTTTGACTCATCGGGCGGTCGCCACACCAGCTTTGCCAGCGTGTTTGTCTACCCCGAGATTGACGACACGATCGAGATCAACATCAACCCGGCCGACGTGCGCATCGACACCTTCCGCGCCAGCGGGGCCGGTGGCCAGCACATCAACAAGACCGACTCGGCGGTGCGCATGACGCACATTCCCACCGGCATCGTGGTGCAGTGCCAGGACGGGCGCAGCCAGCACAGCAACCGCGACGTGGCCTGGAAGCGCCTGCGCAGCCGCCTCTATGACCATGAACTGCGCAAGCAGCAAGAAGAGCAGCAAAAGCTGGAAGACGGCAAGACCGACGTGGGTTGGGGTCACCAGATTCGCAGCTATGTGCTGGACAACAGCCGCATCAAAGACCTGCGCACCAACTATGAGACCTCGGCCACGCAGAAAGTGCTGGACGGTGATCTGGATGCCTTCATTGAAGCCTCTTTGAAGCAGGGCGTGTGATGTCATTTGCTATGCCTATAGAAGCTACGAACCCAATCGATATGAGGGCCGAAGGCGTTTCTGGCTTGATATTTGACATGGACGGCACGATGATCGACTCCATGGGCCCCCATGCGCAAAGCTGGACCGTGTTTGCCCAACGGCACGGTCTGAAAGTTGATCTGCCGGACCTGATGCGCCGCACCACCGGGCGCACCGGCGCTGAATGCATACGCGAGCTGTTCCAGCGGCCGATGGCCGATGACGAGGCCTGGACGCTGATTGCCGAAAAGGAAGCCATTTACCGCGAGATTTTCGGCCCGGTATTTGCCGAGGTGCCAGGCTTTAGCGCCTTCTGTGCAACGGCTCAAGCCATGGGCCTCAAGATTGGCGTGGGCACTGCCGGTGACCGGCACAACATTGCCTTTGCCCTGGGGCATTTGGCGCTGGCCACGCCGCCGTTGGCGGTGGTGGGCGGTGACGAGGGACTGGTTGGCAAGCCCGAACCCGCTATATTTTTAGAAGTGGCCAGTCGAATAAAGGCAAGGGCTCAGCACTGTATTGTTTTTGAAGACGCGCCTTTTGGCATCGAGGCCGCACGGCGTGCCGGTATGCGCGCCGTGGCCATCTGCACCAGCCACAAGGCGGCAGAACTGGCCGGCCCGCATGTCATGGCGGCAGCGGACAATTACCTCGATTTGTTGGAATCAAAATTTCTGGAGACTCTCAATGTTGCAACTGCGTGATTCAACGGCTACGGCCACCGTGGTGCGCCGCGCCGACTACTCGGCCCCGGCCTACTGGATCGACACCGTCACCCTGACGTTTGACCTGGACCCGGCCAAGACCCGCGTGCTGAACAAAATGACACTGCGCCGCAACCCCGATGTGCCGCCACAGCCGCTGCGCCTGGACGGCGACGAGCTGAACCTGGCACGCGTGCTGGTCAACGGTGCGGGCTGCTCGTTCAAACTCGATGCCGGCCAATTGGTACTGGAAAAACTGCCCGAGGGCGATGGGCCCTTTGAACTGGAAATCTTCACCACCTGTGCCCCCATCAAAAACACCAAACTGATGGGCTTGTACGTCAGCAACGACTCGTTCTTTACCCAGTGTGAAGCCGAAGGCTTCAGGCGCATCACCTACTACCTGGATCGCCCCGATGTGATGGCCATGTTCACCGTCACCCTGCGCGCCGACAAGGCCAGCTACCCGGTGCTGCTGTCCAACGGCAACCTGCTTGAGAGCGGTGCGCTGGAAGACGGCCGCCACTTTGCCACCTGGGTCGATCCATTCAAAAAACCCTGCTACCTGTTTGCTCTGGTGGCAGGCCAGCTGGTGGCACGTGAGCAGCGCATTACCGCACGCAACGGCAAAGATCACCTGTTGCAGGTCTATGTGCGCCCGGGGGACATGGACAAGACCGAACACGCCATGGCATCGCTCATCAACGCCATCATCTGGGACGAAGCCCGTTTTGGCCTGCCGCTGGACCTGGAACGCTTCATGATTGTGGCCACCAGCGACTTCAACATGGGCGCAATGGAAAACAAGGGCCTGAACATCTTCAACACCAAGTACGTGCTGGCCAATCAGGCCACCGCCACCGATGCCGACTTTGCCAACATCGAGAGCGTAGTCGGGCACGAATACTTTCACAACTGGACTGGCGACCGCATCACCTGCCGCGACTGGTTCCAGCTGTCGCTGAAAGAAGGTCTGACAGTGTTCCGCGACCAGGAATTCAGCATGGACTTGTGCGCTGACACTTCAGCACGTGCGGTCAAGCGCATTGAAGACGTGCGCGTGCTGCGCACGGCGCAGTTCCCCGAAGACGCCGGCCCGATGGCACACCCGGTGCGCCCCGACAGCTATGTGGAGATCAACAACTTCTACACCGTCACCATTTACGAAAAAGGGGCTGAGGTGGTGCGCATGATGCAAACCCTGGTGGGACGCAACGGCTTTGCCAAAGGCATCACGCTGTACTTTGCCCGCCATGACGGCCACGCCGTCACCTGTGACGACTTTGCCCAAGCCATAGCCGATGCCAACCCCGATTCAGCACTGGCCAAACTGCTGTCGCAATTCAAGCGCTGGTACAGCCAAGCGGGCACACCGCGTGTGGCAGCTGCGGGCAGCTATGACGCTGCCGCACAGACCTACACCCTGACCTTTACCCAAAGCTGCCCAGCCACACCGGGCCAAGATGCCAAAGAACCGTTTGTGCTGCCCATCAGCTTGGGACTGCTCGGTGCACAAAGTGGTGCAGCTCTGCCCTTGCAGGTGCAAGGTGCACCAGCTGCGGTCAGTGGCAGCCACCTGTTCGTCATGACACAGGCCACCGAATCCATCACCTTTGAGAGCGTGGCAGAAGAGCCGGTGCCGTCCATCCTGCGTGGTTTCAGTGCCCCGGTGATTCTGAACCTGGACGACACCGACGCGCAGTTGCTGACCCTGCTGGCGAACGACCCAGACCCCTTCAACCGCTGGGAAGCGGGGCAACGTCTGGCTATGCGAAGCGCTATCAAATTAATAACATCTAGCCAAGAAGATACAAGGGCTAGATGCCTAAATGATGCCTATTTATCAGCCATGCGCAGCGTCCTGCGTGACCCAGCTCTGGACGCTGCGTTCAAAGAACTGGTGCTGACCCTGCCGTCTGAGACCTACCTTGCCGAACAGCTCGACGTGGTCGACCCACAACGCATCCATGCGGTGCGCGAAGCCATGCGTGCACAACTGGCTACCGAACTGGCAGCCGACTGGCAATGGGCCTTTGAGACCCACAGCCAAAACGGCGGCTACCGGCCCGACACCTTGTCCAGCGGCCGCCGCGCCTTGGCCGGTTTAGCTTTGTCCATGCTGTGCCTGGCTGCGCGCAGCACGGGTGATGCCATCTGGCCCGGCAAGGCCTACCAACGCTTCAAGGATGCCGACAACATGACGGATCGCGCCAACGCACTGAACGCGCTGGTGCACAGTGGTCATGAACTTGCCACCCCGGCTCTGGCGCGTTTTCACCACCTGTTCAAAACCGAAGAATTGGTGCTGGACAAATGGTTTGCCCTGCAAGCCGGGGCTACCGACCGCGCCGGGCAAGTGCTGCCTGCGGTGCGTGCCCTGATGAAGCACCCCGACTTCAACCTCAAGAACCCGAACCGCGCGCGCAGCGTCATCTTTAGCTACTGCAGCGCCAACCCGGGGGCTTTCCACCGCGCGGATGCTGCTGGCTACGTCTTTTGGGCCGACCAGGTGCTGGCCCTGGATGCCATCAACCCGCAAGTGGCGGCGCGGCTGGCGCGGGCGCTAGACCGCTGGAAAAAACTCACCGAGCCCTACCGCAACGCCGCCCAGGAAGCCCTGAAACGCATCGCCGCCAAAGCCGATTTGAGCAACGACGTGCGCGAGGTCATCAGCCGCGCGCTGGCCGATTGATCTAACCGGAATAACCCCATGAAACGCATTTCTCTGACCCGCTACCTGGTTGAACAACAACGTCTCAAAGGCCACATTCCGTCGCAACTGCGCCTGCTGCTGGAAGTGGTGGCACGGGCCTGCAAGCGCATCAGCCAGTCGGTCAACAAGGGGGCACTGGGCGACGTGATGGGCAGCGCCGACAGCGAAAACGTGCAGGGCGAAATGCAAAAAAAGCTCGACATCATTGCCAACGAGGTGCTGATCGAAGCCAATGAATGGGGCGGCCACCTGGCGGCCATGGCATCGGAGGAAATGGAGGGCATCTACGTGGTGCCCAACCGCTACCCGCAAGGCGAATACCTGCTGCTGTTTGACCCGCTGGACGGCTCTTCCAACATCGACGTAAACGTGAGCATCGGCACCATCTTCAGCGTGCTGCACAAGCCCGAGGGCAGCGGTGTGTCGGAACAAGATTTTCTGCAACCCGGCACCCAACAGGTGGCGGCCGGCTACTGCGTCTATGGCCCGCAAACCACCTTGGTGCTGACCGTGGGCGACGGTGTGACCGTGTTCACACTGGATCGGGAACAAGGCTCGTTCATATTGACCGAAGAAAACCTGAAAGTGCCCGAAGACACCAAGGAATTTGCCATCAACATGAGCAACCAGCGCCACTGGGCCGCGCCAGTACAGCGCTACATTGATGCATGCATGCAGGGCAAAGACGGCCCGCGTGGCAAAGACTTCAACATGCGCTGGGTGGGCTCCATGGTGGCCGACGTGCACCGCATCCTGACACGCGGCGGTATCTTCCTGTACCCGTGGGATCAGCGCGAACCCGAAAAACCCGGCAAGCTGCGCCTGATGTACGAAGCCAACCCGATGAGCTGGCTGGTGGAGCAAGCCGGTGGTGCGGCCAGCGACGGCACGCAGCGCATCATGAACATCACCCCAACCAAACTGCACGAACGCGTGGCGGTGTTCATGGGCTCCAAAAATGAGGTGGAGCACGTCACCCGCCACCACGACGGTGTCGTCTAATTGAAGCTCAACGCACCGCTATAATCTGCGGTTTTCCAAGCCGGTGTAGCTCAGTCGGTAGAGCAGCTCATTCGTAATGAGAAGGTCGGGTGTTCGATTCATCTCTCCGGCACCAATATTCAAAGGCCCGAATTGCTCGGGCCTTTTTCTTTGCCTGTTTGTACCCAGTGTTTGCAGGGGTTCGGGCCGGAGGCAGGTTCACTCACCCGGCTGTCGTCAAGCGCCCCAGCGTCAAGGTGAGCTGATGCTGGCAGCGCGCCGCCAGCGCTGCATCGTGCGTGACCACCACAAACGCCGTGCCCTGAGTGCGTGCCAGTTCCAGCATCAGGTCAAACACGCCCTGGGCGGTGTTGCGGTCCAGGTTGCCGGTGGGCTCATCGGCCAGCACGCAAGCCGGCTGCGTGACCAGTGCACGGGCGATGGCCACACGCTGGCGCTCGCCACCTGAGAGCTCTGACGGACGATGCTGCAGCCTCCCCTCCAGCCCCACACGTGCTAACATTTTTGTAGCTACCTGTGCAGCATCTGCCTGGGGCATACGCCGAATCCACAAGGGCATCGCAACATTGTCCAGGGCGCTGAACTCGGGCAGCAAGTGGTGAAACTGGTAGACAAAACCCAGGTGCTGGTTGCGCAGTTGGCCTTGCACAGCGGCACTTTGCTGCGCCATATCCTGCCCCAGCAGCCGCACCGAGCCGCTGCTGGGTGCATCCAGCCCACCCAATAGGTGCAACAACGTGCTTTTGCCAGAGCCTGACGCACCTACGATAGCCAGCGTGTCACCGGCCTGCACGTCCAAATCCACGCCTTGCAGCACGGTCACGTCCAGGCGGCCTTCGGTGAAGCGCTTGGTTAAACCACGTGCACAGAGCACCAACGCCGGCGTTGCAACCGCATCAACGCCAGATCGCAAACCCATCGGAGTGACCAACATCGGGGTGTTATTCATAGCGCAGCGCCTCGGCCGGGTTGACGCGGCTGGCGCGCCAGCTCGGGTAGAGCGTGGCGGCAAACGCCAGCACCAAAGAAATCACTGCAATGGGCACAATGTCGCCCTGCTGCGGGTCGCTCGGCATACGGCTGATCAGGTACACGTCGCGCGGCAAAAAGCTGGTGTGCAGCGCCTGCTCGATGGCCGGTACGATCACGTCAATGTTGAACGCCACACCCAGGCCCAGCGCCAGCCCGGCCAGCGTGCCAATCACCCCCACCATGGCCCCCTGCACCACAAAAATGCCCATGATGGAAGCCGGGCTGGCCCCCAGCGTGCGCAAAATGGCAATGTCGGCGCGCTTGTCGGTCACGGTCATCACCAGCGTGCTGACCAGATTGAATGCCGCCACCGCCACGATCAGCGTCAGGATGATGAACATCATGCGTTTTTCCAGCTGCACAGCGGCAAACCAGGTGCGGTTTTGGCGCGTCCAGTCTCGAATCACCAGCCTGTCTGTGAGCGTGGTGGCCAGGTCGGCGGCCACGGCACGTGCCTGGTGCAGGTCGCGCAGCTTGACGCGCACGCCGCTGGGGCCTTCCAGCCGAAAGATGCGTGCCGCGTCGTCAATATGAATCATGACCAACGCAGAATCGTATTCATAGTGGCCGGAATCAAACGTGCCCACCACCGTCATCTGC
>JAVHPS010000286.1:0-1431 GCA_036170715.1 Rhodoferax sp.
CGTGGTCGTGTGGGCCGTGAACGTGAAAACCGTGTCCTGACATGTTTCAAACTCCTGATTTTTGGTAAGTGACAAAACTGAAATGCAAACCCGTGCTGCTGGTGTGCGGCTGGCGTGCCGTTTCGCGCCAATTGGGATCCAAGCGGGGGGCATAGGCATCGCCGGCAAAGTCGGCATCCAGCTCGGTGACCACGGCCTCGGTGGCCTGGGGCAGGGCTTGGGCGTACACCTCGGCCCCGCCAATGACCCAGGCCGTGCTGTTGGATGGGCACAAGGCGCAAGCTTGTTCAATCGAATGTGCCACGCTTGCGCCATCGGCTTGCCAGTTGGGCTGGCGCGTCACCACCACATTGAGCCGCCCCGGTAGCGGCCGGAACTTGGGCGGCAATGAATCCCAGGTCTTGCGCCCCATGATCACCGTGCAGCCCATGGTGGCTTGTTTGAAATGTGCCATGTCTTCAGGCAAGTGCCAGGGCAGGGTGTTGTTGACACCGATGACACCGTTGCGGGCACGGGCAAAAATCAGTTTGAGTTGCATTGAATAAGCTTCAGCAGAGCGTGGCAAAAATCATATTTTGCCGTGGGCTGGCGGGGGTGATGCCTTGCGTGCAGGCAGCAGCACCGCAGCAATGGCGGCCATCACGCACAGCATGGCACAGTAGTCCTGCCAGGTGGGGCGCTCACCAATGAGCAGCGTGGCACTGAGTGTGCCCACCAGGGGCACGGCCATGATGCTCATGGCGCTGGTGGCGGGTGGCAGATGGCGTGCCAGCGTGGCCCAGATGATCTGGGCAAAGCCGTAGTTGATGAGGGCCCCATAGGCCAGGCTGCCCCACATCAGTGCCGAGAACTGCCAGGCCGGCCAGGGCTCGCGCACGGCGGCCATCAGCCACAGGCAGGCGCTGGTCAAAATCATCATCCACACGGTGAGCGTTTCAATGGGCAGCGTCAGGTGCGCACGGCGCATCAGCAGCGTGCCCAGCGCCCAGCTCAACGCGGCGCCTTCCATCCACACAATGCCCAGCGGTCGCCCGGCCAGCGTGGTCAATTCGTTAAAGGTGAGTAAGCCAATCGCCAGCGCCACCGCCACCGCAGCAAGACTCACGCGCCGGGTGAGCTTTTCGCCAAAAAAAAGCACCCCCAGCAGCACCGTCCAGATCGGCATGGTGAAGCCCAAAATGGCGGCGCGCCCACTGGCGAGCTCTTTCACGCCCAGGATCGCCATGGTGTGCCAGCCCAGCATGTTGGGCAGCCCCAGCGTGACCACCGACCGCCACTCAGCCCCCTGTGGCAGCATGCGCACGCCGCGCACGCGGTAGTAGCTGTACAGCCACAGCGCCCCCAAAGTCATGGTCAAGGCGCGAAAGTACAGCGGTGAGAGCTCGCGCAGGCTGAACTTCATCATCGGCCAGTTGGTGCCCCACATCAGCG
>JAVHPS010000287.1:0-5219 GCA_036170715.1 Rhodoferax sp.
CACGCACCACGGTCAAATCGCCCAGACGCACAAATTGGGCGCTGTCAGCCACCTCATCTTGCGCTGGGCGCAAGGCCAACTGGGCGTGCTGATTCACCCGCGCATAAAACTGCTCGGCGCTCAAAAACAGCGCATCCGGCGGCAGCACCGGGTGCTCCGGGTCGCCTTGCACCAGGCGGTAACGCTCGCGTGTGTCCTGCCAGAAGTGGCTGAAAGCGGGCTCCAGGTCGCCGTGCAGCACCACCGTGGCTGCTTCGCCCAGGTAGTCAAACACGGTGGCGGTTTGCTCAAAGAACAGTGGCAGGTAGTACTCAATGCCGGCAGTGGCCATGCCTTGCCCAATGTCTTTGTAGATGCGACTGCGGGTGGGGTCGCCCTCTAACAACTCACGCCAGCGGTTGCGAAAACGCGCGCGGGCATCGTCATCCATCGGGAACTCGCGCCCGGGCAGCAGGCGCACCTCAGGCACCGGGTACAGGCTGCGTTGGCTGTCGGGGTCAAAGGTGCGGATGCTGTCGATCTCGTCGTCAAACAAATCGACCCGGTAGGGCACGGGGCTGCCCATGGGGAACAGGTCAATCAGGCCGCCGCGCACGGCGTATTCACCGGGGCTTACCACCTGCGTCACATGGCTGTAGCCCGCCAGCGTCAACTGCGCCTTGAGCTTGGCTTCATTGAGTTTTTGCTTGACCTTGAAGTGAAACGTGGTGCCCGCCAAAAAGCTCGGCGGTGCCAGCCGGTACAGGGCCGTGGTGGCCGGAACCACCACCACATCTGCGCCGGTGTCGTGGTCATGCTGGCTGATGCGCCACAGCGTGGCCAGGCGCTCGCTGATCAAATCCTGGTGCGGCGAGAAGGTGTCAAACGGCAGTGTTTCCCAGTCAGGGAACAGCACACAACGCAGCTCGGGGGCAAAAAACGCCATCTCGTCAATCAGCCGCTGCCCATCCGTGGCATCGGCGGTGACGATGGCGGTGACCCGGCCCGCTTGCTTGTCACGCAGCGCCAGTTGTGCCAGCAGTAGGGCATCGGCCGAGCCCACCGGGCGGGGCAGGGTGTAGCGTTTGCCAACGTTGAGTTTGGGTAATTCCATAAGGGTGAAAGGCAGGGTCAGCGGGTGGTTAGGGCGGCGTAAAAACGCCAAAACCCTGCGCAGCGTGTGGCAGGGTGGGGTGCTGTGGATTCTAGAATGCACCACACACCATGACCGAACTCACCGACATTACCCTCACACCCCTCACCACACCCCGCTGCTGGGCGCTGATTCCGTGTGCGGGCACGGGCTCGCGCTCAGGGGCCGCTGGCCCCAAGCAATACCAAATACTGGCCGGGCAGCCGATGGTGCTGCACACCTTGCAGGCTTTTGCCGAGGTGGCGCGCGTGGACCAGACGCTGGTAGTGGTGTCGCCTGATGACTCATTTTTTCAAACGCCGCAGGCTGTAAATGCATCTTTTTTGATAGCTGCTTGCGGAGGTTCTACAAGGGCTGCAAGTGTTTTTAATGGTCTAAATGCGTTGTTGGCCGAAGGCGCGGTGGCGCATGACTGGGTGCTGGTGCACGACGCGGCGCGCTGCCTGATCACCCCGGCGCAAATCAACCAGTTGCTCGATGCCTGTCTGCGTGACGAGGTGGGCGGATTGCTGGCGTTGCCCTTGCCCGACACCCTGAAAGCAGCTCAGGCGGGGCGCGTCAGTGCCACTTTGCCGCGTGCTGACAAGTGGCTGGCGCAAACGCCGCAGATGTTTCGCATTGGCAGCTTGCTGGAGGCGCTGGAGCTGGCCGGGGATGCCATCACTGACGAGTCCAGCGCGATTGAGGCCATGGGCTTGAACCCGAAGCTGGTAGCAGGCAGCGCGCAAAACTTCAAGGTGACCTACCCGGAAGATTTTGAGTTGGCGCAGGCGGTGTTGCAAAGCCGCGTAGCAGCGTAAGTTTTTTCACTTGGAAACCACATGAATTTCAGAATTGGCGAAGGCTGGGACATTCACGCACTGGTGGCTGGGCGCAAGCTGATCCTGGGTGGTGTGGAAGTGCCTTTCGACTTGGGTCTGCTGGGCCACTCGGATGCGGATGTGCTGTTGCATGCCGTGACCGACGCGTTGCTGGGGGCGGCGGCGCTGGGCGATATTGGCACGCATTTCCCGGACACCGACGCGCAATTCAAAGGTGCTGACTCCAGCCAGTTACTGGCGGAGGTGGCGCGGCGTGTGCGGGCCAAAGGGTTTGAAATTGGCAATGTGGACAGCACCATCATCGCCCAGGCACCCAAATTGCTGCCGCACCTGCCGACCATCCGTGCCAAGCTGGCGCAGACGTTGGACGTGCGCCCTGATCAGGTCAATGTGAAGGCCAAAACGGCTGAAAAAATGGGTCCGGTGGGGCTGGGGCATGCCATGGAAGCACGCGCCGTGGCTTTGCTATTTTATAAAGCAAAATAGGGTTATAGCCCTTGTATTTAAAGGGACTGTTGCTCTACTTTTTTGAATTTTTAGGCAGGCTTGATGGCTTTGAGCTTGCGGTACAGCGAGCGTTCGCTGATGCCCAATTTTGCCGCCAGCTCGGCGCGGCTGCCGGTGTGGGTTTCGACCATTGCTTTTAATGCGGTGTGTGCCGCAGATACCAGCGCCCCGGGTGCAGGGGCGGCCATGGTGATGCGAGCCGATGGATCGGCAGGCTGGTTCACCTCGGCGCGGTCTGGTGCCAGGTGTGGGCTTGGCGCTGCGGCGTTGCGGCGACCCGATTGCAGCGCCTGTGCCACATGGCTGGTTTGCAGCGTGTCGCCGTCGCACAGCAGCGCCGCGCGTTCCAGCAAGTTGCGCAGTTCACGCACATTGCCTGGGTAAGTTTGTGTTTGCAGCAATTGCATGGCCGGTGCGCTCAAGGTCAATTTGCGCCGGGGTGACACACGCTCGAGCAGGGCGTTGGCCAGCACGGCAATGTCTTCACCGCGTTCACGCAACGGCGGCAGGTGAATGGGGAAGGTGCTCAAGCGGTAATACAAATCTTCGCGGAACTGTCCCTGCGCCACCATTTGATCCAGATCACGGTGCGTGGCCGATACCACCCGAATGTCGGCATGGCGTTGCTCCGTGCTACCCACGCGCCGGTAGGTGCCCGTCTCCAGCAGGCGCAGCAGCTTGACTTGCATGGTGAGCGGGATGTCACCGACCTCGTCCAAAAACAGCGTGCCACCGCTGGCCGCCTCCACCAGGCCGCCGCGCGCGCTGTTGGCTCCGGTGAACGCGCCGCGCTCATGGCCAAACAGTTCGGATTCGAACAGGTTCTCGGGCAGGCTGGAGCAGTCCACCGGCACCAGTGCCTTGGTGGCGCGGTGGCTGGCCTCGTGCACGGCACGTGCCACCAGTTCTTTGCCGCTGCCCGATTCGCCCAGCAACAGCACACTGGCTTCTGACGGGGCGACCCGCGCCACCAGCCCCATCATCTGAACAAAGGTCGGGCTGCGGCCAATCAGACCCTGCGCGCTGGCTTGACCATTTGCAACGGTGAGGGGTTCCATTTTTTCAACATATAAGGCTTGCGCGCCCGTGGCATCGAGCAGGGGAGCCAATTCGATGTTGACGAACGCTTCGCCTTTGGCGGTGTGGTGCAGGTGCAGCACGCGCTCGCGTTGACCGGAGTCGCGTGCGCGCGCCAGCGGACAGGTCTCCCCAGCTTGGTCACATGGCATATTGAACCGGTGGGACACCTCATAACAGGTGCGCCCCACGACGCTTTGCTGTGGGCTGAACTGTCTGCGGTAGGCGGCGTTGGCCGCCAGGATGCGGTACTGGGTGTCAAACAAAATGTGCGGCTCGGGCAGGCCTTCTACAAACGACATCAACTCGGGTAAGGGTTTCATGGTGTGGGCTGAACGTGTGGGTATGACAGATTGATTGTGTCAAATTTGGCATATTGATGCCACTTTTGGCAGTTTTGCATTTATTGAAATCAATAAACTGCATTCACAAATCACTTTAACTTGTTGTTATAAAAAGGTTTTTATTCAATTCATGAATTGGCACGATTCTTGGTAAATGCAACACATACATTGGCCAATGCAAGCACTGAGCGTGCTAGCCAGCAGCATCACAACACCAGAAAGAACCATGTGTATTTCAGGATTTTGAGCAATGACCGTTTCGGCCGTTTGACCTATTTGCTGGCCGATCAGGATGCCGGTGAAGCCGTGTTGGTAGACCCACATGGGTCAGACGCACAACTGCTGCTGGCGTTGTTGGCCGAGCGTGCATTGCGCTTGAAATGGGTGCTGCGTACCCACCACCATGATGCATTGCAGCCTGAAGAACCCAACCATTTGAAGTCACTGGGCGCAGTCTTGGTACAAGGGGATGGGTTGAGCAGTCTGCAGTTAGGCGATGGCGCGGTGCTGCCATTTGGGCACGAGGTGGTTCGCCTTCTGTCCACGCCCGGCCACACGTCATGTTGTTTGAGTTTTTCCTGGCGCGACCGCTTGTTTTGTGGTGATTTGTTGTCAGTAACCACTTGTCCGCTGCAGACCCGGCCCGCGGCTCCGGAACTGTTGTGGGACAGCGTGATCCAAAAAGTGTTTGCTTTGCCAGATGAAACCCTGCTGTTTGCCGGTCATGCACCGCATGCCCGTGCCGTGACCACGGTGCTGGAGCAACGGCGCTGGCATCCCTTGTTTGCAGGGCTGACACGCGACGAGTTTTTGGCCCATATGGCTGCACTTGCGGTCACGCCACCAACAACCTTTACGCATTGAATACACATTGAGGACAACCAGATGACAAACGCTAATCAAGCAAACAACAAGGTCATACCGATTGCCACTGCAGCAGCGGACGAGGCGGTGATTTCGCTCTATGCACCGCATCAAAAAATTTATCCACGCAGTGTTTCAGGCACTTTTGCCAATTGGCGTTGGATCATGGTGTGGGTGACGCAGATCATTTTTTATGGTCTGCCGTGGTTGGAATGGGGGCAACGTCAGGCTGTGTTGTTCGATTTGAGTGTGCGTCGCTTTTACATTTTTGGCCTGGTGCTGTATCCGCAGGATTTCATTTACCTCACCGGGATGCTGATCATTTCTGCCTTGTCGCTGTTTTTGTTCACTGCATTGGCCGGCCGGTTGTGGTGTGGCTATGCCTGTCCACAAACGGTGTATACCGAAATCTTCTTGTGGTTTGAGAAAAAGATAGAAGGCGACCGGGCCGCACGCATGCGCCGTGACGAAGGC
>JAVHPS010000287.1:5319-28064 GCA_036170715.1 Rhodoferax sp.
TACGAGTGCATTGGCTGTGGTGCCTGTGCCGATGTGTGCGACACGGTGATGGACAAGGTGGGCTATGCGCGCGGCCTGGTCAAGTATTCAACTGAAAACGCCATGAACAACCGTTGGTCGCGTCAGCAAACCATGAAACGGGTGCTGCGACCCAGGGTGTTGGTGTACATCTCGATTTTGACGGCGATTGTGCTGGCCATTTTTATCAGCTTGGCCACGCGTACGCCCTTTAGGGCGGACGTGGTGCGAGACCGTGGTGTGATGGCTCGTGTGGTGGAAGACGGCAAGGTTGAAAATGTTTACAGCATCCAGGTGATGAACGCGACTGAAACCACGCAACACTACAAAATTGCGGTCGAAGGCTTACCAGGTATCCAAATTACCTCAGATGCCACCTTGCGCCTGGAGGCCACCAAAGCACGCTGGATACCGGTGCGGGTGCAAGTACCACCAGAAGCTGACAAACCCGGCTCGCATGCGATTCACTTCACCATCGAGTCACTCGACAGCCCTGGGCGCTTGCGCGAGGAGTCCAAGTTTGTGATTCCCAATTGACCTGCTACTGATGGACTACAGTGTGGCGCTTTAAACGCCACTTTGATTGATGGATTCCAACGCGATTGCCCTACTCTTAGGTGTTCTTGTAGGGTTGGTTCTGGCACTGACTGGCGCTGGCGGTGGTGTGCTATCCATTCCGTTGCTGGTGTTCGGCCTGCACTTGCCGGTGCAGCAAGCTGCGCCTGTGGGGTTGGTAGCGGTGTGTGTTGCCGCCACCCTGGGCGCTGTTTTGGGGTTGCGTGAGCACATCGTGCGCTACCGCGCGGCTGCGTTGATCGGCACGGTCGGGATGTTGACCGCACCTATGGGCGTGGCGCTGGCTCAGCAATTGCCGAACCGGCCATTGTTGGCAGCTTTTGCCTTGGTACTGGTGTATTCGTCATGGCACCAGCTCAAGGCTGATGCTGCAGAACATGTTGTAAACGCTGTGCCCTGCCGCGTCAGCCCGGATGACCAGCGCCTGACATGGACGCTGCCTTGCGCACGGGCATTGGCCGGTACAGGTGTAGTCTCTGGATTGCTCAGCGGCTTGCTGGGCGTGGGCGGTGGTTTTGTAATTGTGCCGGCATTGTCCAAGTACACCGATCTTCGAATCCGCAGCGTGCAAGTGACCTCGTTGGCTGTGATGGCCATGGTGTCATTCAGTGCTGCTTCAGCTGCGGCATGGCACGGCAGTTTGAATTGGGCGGTAGCTATTCCTTTTGCAGGTGGTTCACTGTTAGCCTTGTTGTTGGGGCGTTTGGTGGCGCAGCGTCTGCATCCAACTCAATTACAACGCGGCTTTGCCTGGTTTAATTTGGGCGTGGCACTGTTGATGCTGGCTCGTGCAGCGGGGTGGCTAGCTGGTTGACCAGCACCAGCTTGCCCATGACTTGGCGTGAGCCCATCAGAGCGTATGCGGTTTTGAGTTCAGCCATCGGCAGAATGCGGTCAAGTACCGGTTTGATCTTGCCGTGCGCATACCAGTCTGCCAGCGTCTGCATCATGTTGGCATTGGCCTTGGGCTCGCGTTTGGCAAAGTCACCCCAGAACACCCCAACAATCGACGCTCCTTTGAGCAGCGGCAGGTTCAAGGGCAGCGCGGGAATCGAACCCGCCGCAAAGCCCACCACCAGGTAGCGTCCGCGCCAAGCTATGGAGCGTAAAGCAGACTCTGCCAAATCACCACCCACTGGGTCATAGATGACATCGGGGCCACGGCCTGCCGTGAGGGTTTTGAGGGCTTTGCGCAAGTCGGTCTGGCTGTAATTGATGGTGGCTTGCGCGCCCAAACTGCTGCACAGCGCGCACTTGTCGGCGCTGGAAGCTGCTGCAATGACGTGGGCTCCACAGGCGCGGGCGACCTGGATGGCTGCTGTGCCGACACCACCGGCAGCGCCCAATACCAGCACGGTTTCACCAGCCTGGAGCTGGCCGCGATCGACCAGCGCGTGGTAGGAGGTGGCGTAGGTCATGATGAAAGCGGCTGCGTCCTCAAACGGAAAATCACTTGGCAGCGGCATACATAAAGCGGCAGAAGCTACTGTATGTGTAGCAAAACCGCCTGTGCCACTTAAGCATGCAACTGCTTGTCCAACTTGCAAATGGGTCACGCCAGCACCTACCGCTTGAATGATGCCAGCGTATTCAGAACCCGGTACAAAGGGCAGGGACGGTTTGATCTGGTACTTGTTTTGCACAATCAAAGCATCCGGAAAGTTCAGGCTGGCGGCCATGATTTCTATCAGTACCTCACCTGCTCGGGGAGTGGGTGTTGGCAGGCTCTGCCAACTCAGGGCATCAATGCCGGTGGGGTTTTCGCAAAGCCAGGCGTGCATGGGGTGTCTCCAAAAAAGTTGTGCATGATATGGGTCAAGAAAATGAGCCACTGTCCCGAGCGCGACTTGCGGACACCCATGCAGCAAAAGCGCAGTGCCATCCTACAATTGAAAACCAAACAGGCGGCACTATGAAAATTCTTATATCGAATGACGATGGTTATCAGGCTCCCGGTATTGTGGCCTTGTATGAGGCCCTCAAGGATGTGGCGGAGGTCGAAGTGGTGGCCCCGGAGCACAACAACAGTGCCAAGTCCAATGCGCTGACCCTGCACACACCGCTGTACGTGCAACGGGCCAGCAACGGATTTCGGTATGTGAATGGCACACCGGCGGATTGTGTGCACATTGCGTTGACGGGGGTGCTGGACTATCGCCCGGATTTGGTGGTCTCGGGCATCAATAATGGAGCCAATATGGGCGATGACACCATTTACTCTGGCACAGTGGGGGCGGCCATGGAAGGTTATTTGTTTGGCATTCCCTCCATTGCATTTTCACAGGTGCAGCGTGATTGGCTGCACCTTGACGTGGCTGCGGCACGGGTGCGTGAACTGGTGTTGCAGATGGCGGCACACAACCTGATCGGCCAGTTGCCCTGGTTGCTGAATGTGAATGTGCCCAATTTGCCCATGGACCAGTTGGGTCATGTGAAATTGTGTCGCCTAGGACGTCGCCATGCTGCAGAGCCAGTGATCACGCAAAAAAATCCGCGCGGTGAAACCATGTACTGGATAGGCGCTGCAGGTGCAGCCAAGGATGATGCTGAAGGCACGGATTTTCACGCGACCGCGCAAGGGCATATTGCGCTGACCCCGCTGAAGGTTGACCTGACGGACCACGACCACCTGGGCTATTGGGGTCAAACCATCTCAGGTTTGGCCCAAGCGCCCGCCACGGACCGATGAGCTTGCACCAGCCGCCAGCACCCAAAGTGCGCCCTGGTTTTCCGGCGCGCCTGGGTGAGTCAACGCTGAGTGCCCGCACCGTGAGTCCGGTGCGCCCGGTTTTGACCCATGTGCCCCATGGGCTTGGGTTGGATTCAAGCGCGGTGCGCCATAACATGGTGCACAAATTGGCACAACAGGGCATTGGCAATCCGTCGGTGTTGCAAGCCATGGCACTCGTTGAGCGGCATCGGTTTGTGGACTCGGCACTGGTCAACCAGGCCTATGAAGACACCAGTTTGCCAATTGGTCTAGGGCAAACCATTTCCAAGCCGGGGGTGGTGGCGCGTATGCTGGAGCTTTTACGTCAAGCCGACAGCGTTCGCAGCGGGCGTGTACTTGAAATTGGTACCGGCTGTGGTTACCAGGCAGCCGTGTTGAGTCGGTTGTGCCATGAGTTGTATTCCATCGAGCGCTTGCGTGGTCTGCACGATAAAGCCCGTGCCAACTTGCGACCCTTGCATCTGGCCAATGTGCATTTGCTGTTGGGTGACGGTATGCTGGGCTATGCCAAAGGTGCGCCGTATGCAGGCATCATCGCGGCGGCAGGCGGAGAAGCCATACCATCGGCCTGGACGGAGCAATTGGCAGTGGGGGGGCGGTTGGTGGCTCCCGTTTCGGTCGGCACATCGCACGCAGGGCATCAGGCGCTGGTGGTGATCGATAAAACAGTACAGGGTCTGCAGCAGACGGTGCTGGAGGCGGTGCACTTCGTACCTTTAAAATCGGGTGTTGTATGACGGGGGAACGACATGATTCATTTGAACCAACGCTTGGCTTTGTTTGTGGTAACCAGTTCACTGGTTCTGGCCGGGTGCAGCAGCACAAGCTTGAACCGGGCACCCGTTGAAGAACGCACCACCCAACCTGGGAGCGCCACCGCAGCCGTTGTCGCTACGGGTTCGGTTAAACAACCGTCTGGGTTTGAAAATGCCGGTAAACCGGGTTATTACACCGTCAAACCGGGTGATACCTTGCTGCGAATTGCCACTGACCATGGTCAGTCCACCAAAGACATTGCGGCCTGGAGCCATGTTGACAACCCCAACCGGATTGAGGTCGGACAGGTACTGCGCGTAGTGCCTCCTACTGACAATCAAGTGGTGGTCAAACCAGTAAATAAACCGGCGGTGACTGAATCTTCCGTGGCCGCTGCATCTGCTGCCAGCAGTGCGTCGGTCAGTGCGCCCAAATCGACACCCGTAGAGGGTGATATCGGTTGGATTTGGCCGGCCAAAGGGAATCTTTTGGCAACGTTTGATGATGTGAAAAACAAAGGCGTGGACATTGGCGGTAGCGCAGGTGACCCGGTGCTAGCGGCCGCAGATGGTCGGGTGGTTTACGTTGGGGCGGGCTTGCGCGGCTACGGTAACTTGATCATTTTGAAACATGACAACGTGTTTTTGACCGCTTATGCGCACAACCAGACCCTGCTGGTCAAAGAAGACCAGTCGGTACTCAAGGGTCAAAAAATTGCCGAGATGGGCAAAAGTGACACCGATCGTGTGAAATTGCACTTTGAGGTGCGCCGGCAGGGTAAACCAGTGGATCCTGCCAAATATCTGCCGGCTCGTTAACACGCCCTGTTTCGACCCGATGTCTTCAATGTCGGGCCCTGGCTATTTCCGAAAATGTGACTGAATGACGCTATCTGTTCAAACCCCCCGCATAGCAGCTGTGCCTGCTGATTGGTTGTTGATTGAGTCTCTGGACCTTGAGGCGCAAGGTGTGGCCCACAAGGCCGATGGCAAAGTGGTGTTCATTGAAGGGGCCTTGCCATTTGAATACGTTAGCGCCAACATCAACCGCAGCAAAAACAACTGGGAGCAGGGCACACTGACCCAGGTGCATTGCTCATCGTCACAACGCGTGGAACCGTTGTGCCCACATTTTGGTTTACATACCGGTTCGTGTGGGGGCTGCAAGATGCAACACTTGCACCCAGCGGCACAAGTTGCCGTCAAACAACGTGCGCTTGAAGACAACCTGTGGCATTTGGGTAAGGTCAAGCCCGATATGATTTTCAGACCCATTGAAGGTCCCAGCTGGGGTTACCGTTACCGAGCGCGATTGTCGGTGCGTTGGGTGCGCAAAAAAGGCGTGGTATTGGTTGGTTTTCATGAGCGTAAAAGCCGCTATGTGGCCGACATGCAAGTCTGCCCGGTGTTGCCGCTCCACGTGAGTGCCATGCTAATGCCGCTGCGGACCTTGATTGCATCACTGAATGCGGTCGAGACTACACCGCAAATTGAGCTCGCTTGTGGCGATCAGGTCACGGCATTGGTCTTGCGCCATCTGGAGCCTTTGAGCGAAGCAGATCGAAGCAAGTTGCGCCAGTTTGCGCTTGATCACCCCGGGGTGCAGTGGTGGTTGCAGCCCAAAGGGCCAGAAACCGTGCAGCTGCTTGATGCGGCGGCGCAAGAATTGAGCTATGCCTTGCCCGAGTTCGGCATCACCATGCCGTTCAAACCAACCGATTTCACCCAGGTCAATCCCCACATCAACCGTGTGTTGGTGTCGCGTGCCTTGCGTTTACTCAATGCCCAAAAAACCGAGCGGGTGATTGACTGGTTTTGCGGTTTGGGTAACTTTACCTTGCCGCTTGCTACCCAGGCTGGTGCTGTGTTGGGAGTGGAGGGGAGTGAGGCGCTGGTTGCTCGATCGCGCCAAAATTATATAAAAAACAAGGCTGTTGCCCTTGTCAATAAAGAACTATGCGCTACTGAATTTGTAGCAAGAAACTTGTTTGAAATGACCCCGGAAGTTTTGATTCAGGATGGTCATGCCGACAAATGGCTGGTTGATCCACCCCGTGAGGGTGCGTTTGCACTGATAGGTGCATTGGCAGATGTACACCAACAAAAGCTGGGCAATCCTGAGCACCCGGTCATGGCGGGTGCGGCGCAATGGTTGCCGCCACGGCGCATTGTTTATGTCAGCTGCAACCCGTCTACCTTGGCCAGAGATGCCGGTTTGTTGGTGCACCAAGCGGGCTACCGCTGCACAGCTGCCGGGGTGGTGAACATGTTTCCCCACACCGCGCATGTTGAGAGCATGGCGGTGTTTGATCTGGCAAGTTAAAAGACGGAGGACGGTTGGCTAACCGTCTTCAATGTGCCGCTGGTTTGGCCTTGGTTTTGGGCTCGGCCACCACTTCTTCAACCGGAGCCGGTGCGGCAACGGGGGCTGGTGTCGGAATTTCAGACTTGACACCTTCAATCTTGTTATCGCGCATGTAGGCATCCATTTCTAGCCATCCGGCATAAATGGCCGCTTTGTTCATACCTTTGTTAAGCGTGTGGCAATCCTCAATGCTGCGTAAGCCCTGGCGACAGGCTCCGCCGATTGCTTTCGCATCGGCTTCTTTTTGGGCGATGCGCGGATCAGGTCCCAGGCCCAGCAGATCACAAGCTGAAAGCAGCAGTGCGGTTAAAACAAGCAGCAGACGTTTGGACATGGTCATCAGGCGGTGAAGGGGTGGAGCAGGCCAGCAAATTATGTGCTTGAAAAACGCACATGGGTAAGTGGATAAGGCAAGAAAAAAGGCCCGAACGGGCCTTTTTTTAAGGGAATACATGCTGCCTTAATCGCGTTCACCGCCCATGATGCCCAACAGGGCCATTAGACTTTGGAACACGTTGATGATGTCCAGATACAGCGCCAGGGTTGCACTGATGTAGTTGGTTTCACCACCATCCACAATGCGTTTCAGGTCATACAGCATGTAAGCGCTGAACACACCGATGGCCATCATTGAAATAGCCATCATGCCGGCCGTGGAACCGACAAACACATTGATGATGCCTCCGACCATGATGGCCAATGCGCCGACAAAAAGCCATTTACCCATGCCGGAGAGGTCACGTTTGATGACGCTGGAGAGGCTGGCCATGACAAAAAATACGCCAGCTGTACCGCCAAACGCGGTCATGATCAGGTCGGGGCCATTTTTGAAGCCCAACACCATGGCGATCATGCGCGAGAGCATCAAACCCATGAAAAAAGTGAAACCCAGCAACACAGGCACACCTGCAGCCGAATTTTTGGTCTTTTCAATGGCGTACATAAAACCAAAAGCGCCACCCAAGAATACGATCAAGCCCAACCCGCCACTCAGCGATCGGGTCATGCCTGTGGCCACACCCAGCCAGGCTCCCAGCACCGTGGGTATCAGACTCAGAGCCAGTAGCCAATAGGTGTTGCGCAAAACTCTGTTGCGTTCTTGCTGCATCGAGCCCGAGCCATAGGTCGGGGAGATGGATTGGATTCGTTGGTTCATAGTTGGACTCCTTGAAACAAGAGGTTGATACCTTGGCATGGTTGATTCTAGGGGCAATGTGTTTTTTTCAAGTCATGAATCTGGAACCAGCTCCTACTATTTGTGAGGATACCTGTGACGCGGCTGACCTGAATGACTGATGTGTAAAGCGGTATCCTCGCAGCTTTACTATTAACAAACGTTTCATCATGCAAAGCAAACCCGTTCTGGAACTCTCGGATGTCAAAAAAATAGCCCAAGCGGCAGAGGCCCATGCTACGCAGAACCACTGGCCAGTCACGATTGCCCTGGTAGACGATGGCGGTCACTTACTGTGGTTGCAACGGCTGGATGGTGCGGCCGCTATTTCAGCCCACATTGCACCGGCCAAAGCCCATACGGCAGCCTTGGGGCGGCGCGAGAGCAAGGGCTATGAAGATGTCATCAATGGTGGACGCGTATCCTTTTTGAGTGCACCTGCCATTTCAGGCATGCTTGAAGGGGGGGTTCCGATCATGAAAGACGGTTTTTGCCTGGGGGCCGTAGGCGTGAGTGGCGTGAAATCTACCGAAGATGCTGAAATTGCACGGGCCGGCATTGCCGCTTTGGGGTAGGATTTTCCGCTTGGCAGAAGTCAATGCGGTGAAAAATTCAGCGGCACATCGAACCACATAGCTTGTGCGATACCCGCACGGGTTCCGGGCACATAGCGCCAATTCATGACGGCATGCAGGGCGGCACGATCGAGCCGCTCAAACCCACTGGACTGCCGAATCGAGCCTTCGTGCGCCAAACCATCTGTGCCGATCAACACCCGAATGACGACCTTACCCTGTTCACCCCAGCGCAGGCTGATGTCCGGATAGACGGGCGGTGGGTTATGCAGATAGTCTGCAGTGCTAGAGGGTAATTGGGTGGTAGGCAACACTGGCGCTAGCGCTGCCTGGGTGTTCACACCCTGGCGTGGCGCGGCGGGTGTTGGAATGTTTTTTTCTGCGCTGTCAACTACCACACCAGCAGCGGGTACAGGTAGCGGATCTGCTACAGCTGGCCAGGACGTTGGCGTGATCGCTGAAATAACAGATGGTTTGTTGCTCTTTGAAGTGTCTTGTCGATGGGGCATCGGGCGCACGTGCTGCCGGTTGGTGACCTGAACCGGCAGAACTGGTAAAGTTTGCGTAACGCTTGGGGGGGAAGGCGCAGGTTGAAGCCGCACGATGAGTGGACGTGAATCGGCGGATTGATTTCCAGTTGGTTGCACCGATAACACCAGGGCGTGCAGTCCGATCACGCCCGCAACCAGGCTGATCTGCTGCGTCAAACGCCGTTTACCGACTGGCATGCAAGGTCTACTTGTCGCAGCTTAGTAAGCCAAACGTTCGGGGCGCAGTTCTTGAAGAATCGTGGCGGAGATTTCTTCAATGGACTTTGTGGTGGTAGACAACCAGCGAATGCCTGAACGCCGCATCATTGCCTCGGCTTCCCTGACTTCATGACGGCAGTTTTCAATCGAAGCGTAAGTGGAATTAGGGCGACGTTCACTGCGAATTTCGCTCAAACGCTCCGGCAGAATGGTTAAACCAAATAATTTTTTCTTGTGAGCCTTGAGGGCCGGGGGCAGGTCTTGTCGCTCAAAGTCTTCCGGGATTAAGGGGTAGTTGGATGCTTTCAGGCCGTATTGCATCGCCAGATAAAGGGACGTGGGTGTTTTTCCGCTGCGACTCACCCCGACCAGAATCACATCCGAGCTCTCTAGGTCACGGTGTGACTGACCATCGTCATGATCCAGAGAAAAGTTAATGGCATCAATGCGGGATTGGTAGCGTTTGCTTTTGCTGGCGTCGCTGAAACGGCCAATGCGGTGGTTGGATTTGATGTTCAGCTCTCGCTCCAGGGGTTGCACAAACGTGCCAAACATATCCAGCAGCATGCCCTCACAGCCTTCGCTGATGACTTTAAAAACTTCTTCATTGGCCAAGGTCGTGAACACAATCGGGCGCTTGTTGTCATGGTCTCCGGCCTGGTTGATCTGTCGAACGGTTTGATGAGCTTTATCAACAGTGTCCACAAACGGCAACCTGATGCAATGCAGATTGGTCTCAAATTGATTCAAAATCGCCCCGCCAAATGTCTCGGCAGTGATGCCTGTGCCATCAGAAACAAAGAATACGGTGCGATTGGGCATGATGTGAATGTTTTTGGGGTTAAAGGAGATCAAATGTCAATGCACGCACCATTTCGTGGGCGTGTGATGGCATGCAAATGTAAGTTTTTCAGCGCCTACAATATTTATTATCCGACCAAATTTTTAGTATCAAACCAGTTCAACGACACAACGACAAGGCAACTGGACTGATGCTGCAGCAATGACTGTGTGTTTATTCAGTCATTGATTCAGGTTTTTTAACTTCTGGAGTTTTTATGTCTGTACGTTTTAAGCCGACCGACTTGGTTGTCCCGTTCGAAAATTTGAGGATGACTGACGTGGACGTGGTGGGCGGCAAAAATGCAAGTCTGGGTGAAATGATCTCCAACTTGCCCACGGGGGTTAAAGTGCCCACTGGTTTTGCTACAACGGCCCATGCGTTTCGAGAGTTTCTTGCACACGACAATCTGGCGGGCAAAATCAACGCCCGACTAAGTGCGCTGGATACCGAAGATGTGAACGCCTTGGCGGTGGCTGGGGCTGAAATTCGTGCCATGGTTGAAACCCAGCCGTTCCCAGCCGACTTGGAGCAAGCCATTCGCACTGCCTTTAAAACACTGTCGGGTGGTAACGAAAAAGCTTCATTTGCGGTGCGTTCGTCGGCCACGGCTGAGGATTTGCCGGATGCATCGTTTGCCGGTCAACAGGAAACGTTTTTGAACGTGACCGGGATTGAGGAGGTACTGAACAAGATGCGGGAAGTGTTTGCGTCCCTTTACAACGACCGTGCCATCAGTTATCGCGTTCACAAAGGGTTTGCGCACGAGCATGTGGCGTTGAGTGCAGGCGTGCAGCGTATGGTTCGCTCCGATTTGGGGGCGGCCGGGGTGATGTTCACGCTGGATACAGAATCAGGCTTTGACCAAGTGGTTTTCATCACATCCAGTTATGGTCTGGGTGAAACTGTGGTTCAGGGGGCCGTCAATCCGGATGAGTTTTACGTGCATAAACCGATGTTAAAAGCGGGAAAGTTGGCCTTGATTCGCCGCAATCTTGGCTCCAAACTGATCCAGATGCAATTTTCTACCGACGAAGAAAAAGCCGCATCCGGCAAGTTGGTTAAAACCACTGATGTGCCCCCAGAACTGCGGAATCGGTATTCCTTGACCGATACCGATGTACAAAAACTGGCTGCTTATGCCTTGGTGATTGAAGAGCACTATGGCCGTCCAATGGACATCGAATGGGGTAAAGATGGTATCGACGGTGAACTGTATATTCTGCAAGCGCGCCCAGAAACGGTCAAAAGTCAGGCCGTTGGAAAAGTTGAACACCGCTACACACTTAAAGGAAAAGGTGTGGTGTTGGTTGAAGGTCGTGCCATTGGGCAAAAAATTGGTACTGGCCCCGTCAAAGTGGTGCATAACATCAGTGAGATGGATCGCGTCCAGCCCGGTGATGTGCTGGTGACCGACATGACTGACCCGAATTGGGAGCCGGTGATGAAGCGTGCCTCGGCCATTGTCACTAACCGTGGTGGGCGTACTTGTCACGCAGCCATCATTGCCCGCGAGCTGGGTATTCCTGCTGTGGTTGGGTGTGGCCACGCAGATCAGGTGCTCAAAGATGGCATGTTGGTGACGGTGAGTTGTGCCGAAGGTGATACTGGTTTCATTTACGATGGTTTGATTGAAAACGAAGCCACCGAGGTGCAGCGAGGGGACATGCCCAACATTGATGTAAAAATCATGATGAACGTGGGTAACCCTCAATTGGCCTTTGATTTTTGCCAATTGCCCAATGCCGGTGTCGGTTTGGCGCGGCTCGAATTCATCATCAACAATAACATTGGTGTGCACCCGAAAGCCATTCTGGATTATCCGAATGTGGATGCGGATTTGAAAAAGGCTGTGGAGTCAGTTGCCAGAGGGCACGCTTCACCACGTGCGTTCTATGTTGACCGTGTGGCTGAAGGCGTGGCTACCATCGCGGCATCGTTCTGGCCCAAGCCTGTCATCGTTCGCTTGTCCGATTTCAAGAGCAACGAATACCGCAAGTTGATTGGTGGTAGCCGCTATGAGCCTGAAGAAGAAAACCCGATGTTGGGCTTTCGTGGTGCAGCGCGCTATATCAGCGAGGATTTTGGTGAGGCGTTTGCCATGGAGTGTGAGGCGATCAAGCGCGTTCGGCACGACATGGGGCTCTCGAATGTGCAAGTCATGGTGCCTTTTGTGCGTACTCTAGGGCAAGCCAAAAAAGTGACCGAGTTGTTGGCTGCGCAAGGACTTAAGCGTGGGGAAAATGATCTTAAGTTGATCATGATGTGCGAGATTCCAAGCAATGCTATCTTGGCCAATGATTTCCTGCAGTACTTTGATGGATTTTCGATCGGGTCCAACGATTTGACTCAACTTACTTTGGGTTTGGATCGCGACTCTGGACTTGAATTGTTGGCCAAAGACTTTGATGAGCGTGATCCGGCGGTGACAACGTTGATCAGCCAGGCGATTGCCGCTTGTCGGGCGCAAGGCAAGTACATCGGCATTTGTGGCCAAGGCCCCAGTGACCACCCTGACTTTGCACGTTGGTTGATGAAAGAGGGCATCTCTTCCATTTCATTGAATCCGGACACGGTGGTGGCGACTTGGCAAAATTTGGCCAAGCCTTGAGACACCCACCAGTAGGTGGACTGCACGGATGCGGTCATCTGATTGATGATGCAAGCTGAAGTGCCACACCTTCAAAGCCAGCCTCCTGCAAGGATTTCAAGCTTGCAGGGCTGGCTTTTGTTTTGCTGGTTCATGGCCTCATTTGGGATCGTGTTTTTTGCCCACGATCTGCAACAAGTCGTGGCCGGTTGGCCCTTGGCGTACTGGTTTGCAGCGCAAGGGAGTGTGTTGATTTTCATCTTGATTGTGGCCTTGTATGCCTGGTTGGCTAACCGTAAAGAGCGTGCAGCTGAAACGCCTGACCCGATCTACATTGCTTACACACACAGAATCAACCGACGATTTGTTTTTTTTGTCGTGATGTTCGTGTTATTTGTGGGTGCGTTGGCATTAGCTGAGCAGATCGGGTTGCGCAAAATTTGGGTCGGTGCGATTTTTCTTTTTGCGACAGTTTTTTTGTATGCAGTGATAGGTATCTACGGCCGAACCTCGAAAGCGTCTGAATACTATACCGCTGGACGACGCATTCCGGCCATGTACAACGGTATGGCTGTTGCCGCCGATTGGATGAGTGCGGCATCATTTATCAGCATGGCTGGTGGACTTTATTTGCAGGGTTTTTCAGGGTCGGGCTCGCAACCAGGTGGGTTGGTGTACGTGTTAGGTTGGACAGGGGGATTCTGCCTTCTTGGGTTGCTGGTTGCCCCCTACCTGCGCCAGATGAATCTGTACACCTTACCGGATTATTTTGGGGTACGGTATGGTGGCAGGTGGCCAAGAATCATTGCTGCATGGGCTGCGGTTTTATGCTCTTTCACCTACGTGGTTGCTCAAATTTATGGTGTCGGTTTGATTACCTCCCGGTTGACAGGCGTGCAGTTTGAAATCGGCATTCTGCTTGGATTAGGGGGGGTGCTGGTGTGTTCTTTTCTGGGGGGCATGCGCGCGGTGACCTGGACTCAGGTCGTTCAATATGTGGTACTTATTCTGGCGTTTTCGATTCCCGTGTCCTGGCTGGCTTACAAGCAAATCGGTAATCCACTGGCCATTGCTGTTTACGGTCAGCAGTTGCCCAAAATCGCCCAACTGGAACGTCAACTCTCCGAGTCAGAAGTCGAGCAAACCGTCATTCTTCAGTATGCCAAGCGTTCTACTGACTATGCACACAAACTAGAGAATGTTCCAGAGGCGCTAGAGTTGGAAAGAAAGATTCGAAAGGAAGAGATTCGACATCTATCAGACGTACATGCGGATGAGTCTTTGATTCTTGCCGCAAGACGTGAATTGGGTGCGTTGCCGCGGGACGAAACTGGTGCGCAGGAACGCTGGACAAAAGCCATGATCGAAAACATGGATCGGGCCAAACCGCTTGCAGGCATGCCGACGCACACCATGCCGTTTGCAGGGGAACCTGATGGCTCACCCAACGATCAGGCCTTGTTCAATACATCAAGGCTTAATTTTTTAGCCTTGATGTTCTGTTTGATGACCGGCACTGCTGGTTTACCCCATTTGCTAACCCGCTTTTACACCACTCGCAGTGTGGCTGACACCAGAAATTCCGTCACTTGGTCTTTGTTTTTTATTGCATTGCTTTACCTGTCGGCTCCTGCATTGGCGGTTTTGGTCAAGTTTGAAATCATGGGGCACTTGGTTGGCCAAAATTTTGATGAGTTACCGGTGTGGATTGCCCAATGGGCAAAATTAGACCCATCATTGATCTCAGTCAGTGATGTGAATGGTGACCATATTCTGCAGTTTGCCGAACTCAAGCTGGGGGCCGACATTGTCATGCTGGCAACGCCTGAAATTGGTGGCTTGCCCTATGTGGTGTCAGGTTTGGTGGCGGCCGGTGGTTTGGCTGCAGCCTTGTCAACCGCCGATGGTTTGCTACTGACCATTGGCAATGCGCTGGCGCATGATTTGTTTTACCGTGGCGAGGGTGATCGAGTTGGGGCGGTGCGGCGTGTCATGTTGTCGAAATTTGCGCTGTTGCTGGTGGCGTTGCTGGCTGCCTATGTGGCAGCCCAAAGACCCGCAGATATTTTGTTTCTGGTTTCGGCATCTTTCTCTATAGCTGGTGCTGCTTTTGTGCCTGCCATGTTATTGGGTATTTTTTGGCAAAAGGTTACCCGGCAAGGGGCCATTTGTGGCATGGTGACAGGCCTAACCCTGACTTTGTATTACATGCTCGTGAATGCACCCGTTGTCAGATCCTTGCTGGGACTCTCGGGCAGCGGGCTATGGTTTGGAATTGATCCGGTTTCGGCTGGTGTTTTTGGGGTTACAGCTGGATTGGTGGTCACGGTATTGATCAGTTTGGTTACATCCAGCCAACGACAGACTGGCTCTATTTAGAACATATGGCATAAAAAAGCTATAATTGTTGGCTAACCTTGCCACACCTCAATGAGACGCTGAGGGTGGTTTTCTTGCCTCTGTAGAGGTTTATCCAAAAGGAGTATCAATGCGTCATTATGAAATCATTCTCATGATCCATCCGGATCAGAGCGAACAAGTTCCTGCCATGCTGGAGCGTTACAAAGGCATGATCGTTGCCGGTGGTGGCAAAGTTCACCGTGTTGAAGACTGGGGTCGTCGCCAGTTGGTCTACATGATCAACAAGCTCTCCAAAGCCCATTACCTGTGTGTCAACATTGAAGCCAATCAAGCTGTCATGGCTGATTTGGAACACGCTTTCAAATTCAATGATGCAGTGTTGCGTCATTTGACTGTCTTGAAGAAAAAAGCCGAAACAGGCCCCTCTTCAATGATGAAAACAGTCGAACGCGAAGATGCGCGCAAGACACAACAAGCTGAGTACCAGGCTTAATCCGTTGGTGGCGGACAAGTTGTGGGTTGCCCAGTCAATCAGTTAAGTTTGACGGCAAGCGTGGTAGAAATTGAAACCTTACGCTACACGCCTTCTGGCGTACCGGCGTTGAATTGTCAGCTTGAGCATGCGTCAGAAGTGACCGAAGCAGGTCAAATTCGGCAGGTCAAAGCGTTGGTGCGGTCGGTGTCTTTTGGTTCGATTGCAGAGCGATTGGCCACTCAAGATATTGGCTCACACTGGACATTCAAAGGATTTCTTGCCACACCACGCGGTACCAAACGGCTTGTGTTTCACATCCAAGAATTTGCATCAGCATAAAGTTTTTTTAAATATATAAGGAGTCCATCATGGCAGGACCAAAACGTTTCAATAACAAAGACAAGCGCCCAAAGCGCCCCGCACAAAATTTGCTTTTCAAGCGCAAGCGCTTTTGCCGTTTCACGGTAACCGGTGTTGAAGAGATTGATTACAAAGACATCGACACCTTGCGTGACTTCATTGCTGAAAATGGCAAGATCATTCCGGCTCGTCTGACCGGCACCCGTGCCATTTTTCAACGTCAGCTCAATACCGCCATCAAACGCGCTCGTTTCCTGGCCATGCTGCCTTACAGCGATCAGCACAAGATCTAAGGAATACAACCATGCAAATCATTCTGCTCGACAAGGTCGTAAACCTTGGCAACCTCGGCGAAATCGTTCGTGTGAAAGACGGTTACGCACGTAATTTTTTGATCCCCTCTGGCCGTGCCCGTCGCGCTACCGAGTCTGCCAAGCAAGAGTTTGAAGCACGCCGTGCTGAACTCGAAAAAGCAGCTGCAGCCAAGCTGGCTGAATGCCAAGCGATTGGTGAAAAGTTGGCTGGTACTACCTGCAAATTGACTCAAAAGGCGGGTGTAGATGGCCGTTTGTTTGGCTCGGTCACCAATGCTGACATTGCAGAAGAACTGACTAAAACAGGCTTTGCAGTGACCAAGGCTCAAGTTCGTATGCCCAATGGCCCTATCAAGACCGTTAGCGACAGCACAGTGAGTATTGCCGTGCACACCGATGTGGTGGTTGAGATCACCGTTTCGGTTTACGGCGAAACTGCCTAAACCTTTCTATTGGGTTTTAAAGCCGCCGGGCGTGAGCCTTGGCGGCTTTCTTTTTTTAGTTCATTTGCACACCTTGTGCACAGCTTGTCCCAAACCTGCCCACAGCATGTCACTCGACATACATCCAGACTCACCGTAGCATCCACGCATAGAAGGAATCCATATGTCTGCTGTACTCGCGACCCTGACTGATGACCTTGGCAGCGACCGCCAGGTCGCCCAACTGCGTATACCACCGCATTCACTTGAAGCAGAGTCAAGTGTGCTAGGCGGGCTGTTGTTGGACAACACCGCCTGGGATCGGGTCAGCGATGTGCTCAATGAGCAAGATTTTTATCGTTACGAGCATCGGGCAGTTTTTGCTGCCATGAGTGTGCTGATCAATGCTTCAAAACCGGCTGATGTGATCACGGTGTATGAGCAGTTGCAGAGTGCAGGCAAAGGTGAGGAGATGGGCGGCTTGAGTTACCTCAACGCCTTGGCTCAATACGTTCCCAGTGCGGGCAACATCCGCCGCTATGCTGAGATCGTACGTGACCGGTCGATTTTGCGCAAGCTCGTCACCACCAGTGAAGAGATTTCCTCCAATGCGTTCAATCCCAAAGGTCGGCCAGTCGCCTCGATTCTGGATGAAGCTGAACAGAAAATTTTCAATATTGGTGAAGAGGGCGCGCGCACCAAGCAAGGTTTTCAGACCATGGACACCTTGGTGGTCGATCTGCTTGATCGTGTCCAGCAAATGGCTGATAACCCGAACGATGTGACGGGTGTGCCCACTGGTTTTTACGACCTGGATCGCATGACGGCAGGTTTGCAGGGGGGGGATCTGGTGGTGTTGGCTGCGCGCCCCTCCATGGGTAAGACGGCGTTGGCGATCAATATTGCAGAGCATGTGGCGTTGAACGAAGGGTTACCCGTGGCGGTGTTCTCAATGGAAATGGGTGCAGCGCAATTGGCGGTTCGTATCGTGGGCTCGATCGGCCGTATCGACCAGGGACATTTGCGCACGGGCAAGCTGACCGATTCGGAATGGCCACGACTATCAGAAGCCATTGAAAAACTGCGGACGATTTCGCTGCACATTGACGAAACCGCCGGGTTGACCTCCAGCGAATTGCGTGCCAACGCCAGGCGCTTGGCGCGTCAATGCGGCCAGTTAGGTTTGATCGTGGTCGATTATTTGCAATTGATGAGCGGATCCAACGGCAGCGATGGTGAAAACCGTGCGACCGAGTTGGGCGAAATTTCACGCGGCTTGAAGATGTTGGCCAAAGAGCTCAAATGCCCGGTAATTGCGCTCTCACAGCTCAACCGCAGCGTGGAAACCCGGCCTGACAAACGCCCCATGATGAGCGACTTGCGCGAGTCGGGTGCGATTGAGCAAGATGCTGACATCATCATGTTCATTTATCGTGATGAGTACTACACCAAAGATGCCTGCAAAGAACCAGGCGTGGCCGAGATCATCATCGCCAAACAGCGTAACGGCCCAACTGGCGTGGTCAAGCTGGCATTCATGAACAACATCACCAAGTTTGAATCACTGGCCTCAGGAGCCAGTGGGGACTTCTAAAACATGTGGGTCAGACCACTCGCGAGGTGACGTGCTCTGACCTCAACTAATTCTGCAACCTTGCGGGTCAGACCACTCGCGAAGCGACGTGCTCTGACCCCAACTGATTAGAGAACTTCGCTCGCAAAATCCGCCAGCCGTGACCGTTCACCACGTGCCAGTGTGATGTGGCCACTGTGCGGCCAGCCTTTGAACTTATCCACCACATAGGTCAACCCCGAAGAGCCTTCGGTCAAATAGGGCGTGTCAATTTGTGCAATATTGCCCATACAGATGATCTTGGTGCCAGGGCCAGCACGGGTGATCAGCGTTTTCATTTGCTTCGGTGTCAAATTTTGGGCTTCATCAATGATCACGTATTTGTTCAAAAAAGTGCGTCCACGCATGAAATTCATGCTCTTGATCTTGATGCGGCTGCGGATCAATTCGTTGGTTGCAGCGCGTCCCCATTCGCCAGCAGCAGTATCGGTTTTGCCAAGCACTTCCAGGTTATCGTCAAGCGCACCCATCCAGGGGCCCATTTTTTCTTCTTCGGTGCCGGGCAAGAAACCAATGTCTTCGCCCACGCTGACAGTGGCCCGGGTGACAATGATTTCGGTATAGCGACGCTCATCAAGCACTTGTGTCAAACCTGATGCCAGTGCCAGCAACGTCTTACCGGTACCCGCCTGACCGGTCAGCGTGACAAAGTCAATTTCGGGATCCATCAGCAGGTTTGCCGCAAAGTTTTGTTCGCGATTGCGTGTGGTGATGCCCCACACCGCATTTTTCAGATGGGTGTAGTCCTTCAGGGTTTTGAAGACGGCTGTTTTGCCCCGAATTTCTGTCACTTTGGCATACAGGCTGGGCTCGCCCGGAGCTTCAAAATAAATAAATTGATTGATCAACAGATGCGGCACTACTGGGCCACTGACACGGTAGAAGGTATGCACCCCTTGCTGCCAACTCTCAACGGACTTGCCATGGGTGGCCCAAAAATCCACCGGCAATGCAAACACCCCGCCATACAGTAAATCACCATCTTCAAGGGTTTTGTCGTTCTGGTAATCGTCAGTGCTCAAGCCCAAGGCACGTGCCTTGACCCGCATGTTGATGTCTTTGGACACCAGCACCACATCGCGGGGCGCATGTTGTTGGCGCAATGCTTCAACGACACCCAGGATCTGGTTGTCCGCTTTGCCTTGGGGCAAACTGGTTGGTAAATCGTAGTTGAGCAGCTGCGTCTGAAAAAACAGTCGCCCTTGGGCTTCGCGGTGACCGGTTGAATTCAATGAAAGTCCGGCGCTGATGTCTGAACCCTGGTGCTCCGCCAACGCATCGAGTGAGCGGCTGGCTTGACGACCATTGCGTGCCACCTCGGTCATGCCTTTTTTATGGGCATCGAGCTCTTCCAATACGATCATGGGCAGAAATACGTCATGCTCCTCAAACCTGAATAGGCAGCTGGGGTCATGCAGGAGCACATTGGTGTCAAGCACAAAAAGTTTGCTTGGGCCTTTGGCATTTTTTACCCGTACTTTTGTTTTTGTTGCCGTAACCGGTAGGGTGTTGTGTACCTGACGCAGACTTGGTTGCTCAGTCACCGGTGACTCTGACTCGCTTGTCAACGCCGCAGGAAGCGTTGGTGTGGAAGCCTGCAAAACAGCTTCCTGCACTGACCCGAGCACTTTGGACTTGTTGTGCGCGGGGGTGCTTTTCGCTGTTTTGCGAGCTGGCACGTTAAAGTCTTGCTCAGACAACAGGGCGGCGCGTTTGGACGGAGCAGTGGGCAAAGGCATAGAAAGCTCTCAGGTTTAAAAAGGGCGGGGATAAAAATAAAACAGCCGCCATGTCACCAGGGCGGCTGTTAAGTTCAAGTCAAGACAATGGGTCTGCGTCATGCAAATGATTATGCACGAGCCTTATGGCAGTTCGGCGATACGCATCTGGTGCGCAAATGGAATGCAGTTGGTTGGATGCGATCAAGCCAGGGCAGGCGCTTTTTTCAGGGCTTTCACGGCGGCTAACACATCGTCAACGTGCCCCGGAACTTTAAGCCCACGCCATTCCTCCTTCAATGTGCCATCTGCACCGATCAAAAAAGTGCTGCGCTCGATGCCTTTGACCTTTTTGCCATACATGATTTTGTTTTTGACCACGCCGAACATGTGACACATTTTTTCTTCTGTGTCGGCAATCAACTCAAACGGCAGTTCCAGCTTGGTTTTGAATTCTTCGTGTGATTTCATGTTGTCGCGAGACACCCCAAAAACGGCAGCGCCCGCTTTTGCAAAATCCTTGTAACGATCGCGAAATTGCATGGCTTCAGTGGTGCAACCGGGCGTATTGTCTTTGGGGTAAAAGTACAAAATGACCACTTGACCCAAGTGAGAAGTGTTGGTAACCCGAATCCCCCCTGTGGCATTGGATTCGAATTCAGGGATGGGTTTATTGACAACAATCGCCATTTTTTTGATCTCGTGTGACAGGATGCGTCGATCGCTCAAGTCGTGGACACTATCCTCTTGAAGCGCTTGTGCGCCCTCGACCGCAGAGCTCATATTTTACCCTGATTTGACACGCTTTTTCCCTAAGGACAGAGCCGTGGCGTCGGGCGCGCGCCAGCGCTGTTGAACCGGTGAACTTTTATTCCATTAAAAGTGCAACTGCCACCCGTCGCCCTTCACCAGCCAGCACGTTGTAGGTGCGACAAGCGGCTCGGGTATCCATGGTTTCCAGGCCAATTTGCAACTGGATCAGGGCCATGGTCAGCCCCGGGGCAGGGAAACGCAGCCGGTTGCCGCTGCCAAAAATGACCAGTTCTGGTTGTAACCGCGCCAGTTGCTCAAAGTGCTCAGGCATCAAATCTTCAAAACGGGCGCAATTCCATGCAAATCGTTCGCCCGTTGATGACATGACGAAACTAGTGTGTAGACGTTCGTTTCCCACCTCGACCCAGCCCGGCCCGTACGACTTGATAAAAGGCACTTGGATCACGTCTGGATGGAATTTCATGGTGGGCGATGGGTAAACCAAATTGAAATGAGCGGCTAAAGGACAAAAACTTGTGGTCAAATTATAGGTTTCGCTGTTTCGCAGCCACTCCCGGAGGGATCTTGAAGACCATACGCAAATCGGCCAAACTGGCCAACGTCTGCTACGACATACGCGGCCCGATCATGGACGCGGCGCGCCAGATGGAAGAAGATGGTCACAAGATCATCAAGCTCAACATTGGCAATTTGGCGGTGTTTGGCTTTGATTCCCCAGAAGAAATCCAGCAGGACATGATCCGTAACCTGCCCAACTCGGCGGGTTACTCTGACAGCAAAGGCATTTTTGCGGCGCGCAAGGCCGTCATGCATGAGACGCAACAGCAGGGCATCAAGGGCGTGACGCTGGACGACATTTACCTGGGCAACGGTGCCAGTGAGCTGATTGTGATGGCTACCAACGCCTTGCTCGACGATGGTGACGAGATTTTGCTGCCCTCGCCCGACTACCCGCTGTGGACAGCGGCAGCCAGCTTGTCAGGCGGCACGCCGGTGCACTACCTGTGCGATGAAGCCAACGGCTGGATGCCCGACATGAACGACTTGCGCAGCAAAATCACGCCACGCACCAAAGGGCTGGTGGTGATCAACCCCAACAACCCCACGGGGGCGTTGTATTCAGATGCCTTGCTCAAGGAATTGGTGCAAATTGCGCGCGAGCACAACTTGGTGATCTTTGCTGATGAGGTCTATGACAAGGTGCTGTACGACGGTGTCAAGCACACGGCGATCGGCTCATTGAGTGAAGATGTGCTGACGCTGACCTTCAATTCACTGTCCAAAAGCTACCGTTCCTGCGGTTACCGGGCGGGCTGGATGGTGGTCTCTGGCGACAAAAAACTGGCCAAGGATTACATCGAAGGCTTGAACATGCTCTCGAACATGCGGCTGTGCTCCAACGTGCCGGGACAGTACGCGATTCAGACCGCGTTGGGCGGCTACCAAAGCATCAAAGACCTGGTGTGTGAAGGCGGTCGTTTGCGCCGCCAGCGCGACCTGGCCTATGAGCTGATCACCGCCATTCCGGGCGTGAGCTGCGTCAAACCGCAAGCCGCGTTGTACATGTTTGTGCGCTTGGACCCGACGCTGTACCCGATTGAAGACGACCAGCAATTCTTTCTGGAACTGCTGCAAGAAACCAAGGTCATGCTGGTGCAGGGAACGGGTTTTAACTGGCCCGCACCAGACCATTTCCGCATTGTCTTTTTGCCACATGAAGACGACTTGCGCGAAGCCATTGGCCGCGTGGCCAAGTTCCTGGAAGGCTATCGCAAGCGCCACAGCAATTAAATTTGCTACATTTTAAATAGCTATTTAGGATTATTTCATAAGGGCTA
Organism: Rhodoferax sp.; assembly: GCA_036170715.1. Lineage (GTDB taxonomy): Bacteria > Pseudomonadota > Gammaproteobacteria > Burkholderiales > Burkholderiaceae_C > Rhodoferax. Next base: position 27,589 of record JAVHPS010000287.1, read on the forward strand.
TAGGCCTTTTTTACTTATAAAAACTGATCGAATGATGAAACCTATTCAAGTGGGCCTGTTGGGCATTGGGGTGGTGGGCTCGGGCACGTTCAACGTGTTGCAGCGCAACCAAGAAGAAATCAAACGCCGTGCTGGTCGGGGTATCGAAATCACCATGGTGGCCGATCTGAACGTGGCGCGTGCGCAGGAGCTGGTAGGGCCTGATGTGACCGTGGTGAACGATGCCCGCGCTGTCATTGCCAACCCCGACATCGACATCGTCATAGAGCTCATCGGCGGCTACGGCATTGCCAAAACGCTGGTGCTGGAGGCCATTGCCGCTGGCAAACACGTGGTCACTGCCAATAAGGCGCTGCTGGCCGTGCACGGCACCGAGATTTTTGCCGCTGCGTCTGCCAAGGGCGTGATGGTAGCGTTTGAGGCCGCCGTGGCCGGTGGCATCCCGATCATCAAGGCGCTGCGCGAAGGCCTCACGG
>JAVHPS010000288.1:0-6914 GCA_036170715.1 Rhodoferax sp.
TTCGTTAGCATTCACAACGTGACACCCCAAGTCAGACAGTACAAGCGAGGCAAATACCTCGCCCTTCATACCGACGGTCATAGCACCCAGCATGGGGCGGATGAGTGTGGCATCCATTCGATCAGCAAGCTTCATTGATAACCCTTTGGAGTCGATTGCGTTATCAATCGAGTAGGACGAACTATACAGTGTTCCACACGCGCGACAGACCTGACTGTCTTACATATTCGGTTGTTGATGCGGCATCACTTCGCTAAGGTGCGATACTTTCGCCGATGAAACAAACTCTGCCGTCTATTGAGCTGAAGGCAAATGGCGTTGCGCAAATCGGAGTAACCGGAATTCGCAGTGGTTTTTCCGAATTAGATCAACTGACGGGGGGCTTCCAACCTGGCCAATTAATCTTTATTGCCGGTCGGTACAGCATGGGCAAAACGGCATTGGCTTTGAACATTGTTGAGTATGTGGCAATCAGTGAGGATCTACCTGTAGCCGTGTTTTGTTTGGCGGCTTGCACGGCTGAATTGGAGATGCGGCTTGCCAGTTCGATCAGCCGTATTTGCTTGTGTGACATTCCAACCAACCCGGGATCGGGCATGGCTTGGCACTGTTTGAATAATGCAAAAGAGGCTGATCAACGTAGCAACGTGCATATCGACGGAAACTTGAGTGTATCGGTGGAAGAGTTGTCGGAGCGAGTCCGGCAGCTGGAATATGAACATGGCAAGCTGGGTCTAATTGTTGTAGACGATTTGCAACGCACCCACATTTCTGCAAAACGAGGGCAAGCACTGGCCAATGAGTTCGATGCGCTTTCGCATGCGCTGAAATTGCTTGCGCAAGAGCATTGCTGCCCCGTTATCGTTCCGACTCAGCTGGGGCGAAGGATGGAAATGCGGCGCGACAAACGCCCCAGACTAACCGATTTGCGTACTGGTGGAAGACTAGAGAAGGCGGCAGATATGATCATCACGGTTTACCGGGATGATTACTACAACCATGAGGCCAGCCACTCACCGCGTGTCGCCGAGATCAACGTTGTGAAGCACCTCAACGGTGCCACCGGTTGCGTTATGCTGGCCTTCAACAAATCGTTGACAAAATTTGAAAATCTCAACACTACCCACCAGGATTTGATATGAATTTGCCGGAATATCATTTTTTGTTTTCAAACGAAGGATCGATCGATGTTCTTGTTAAGTTTGAAGGCGATGATGTCATGATTTCACCCAAAAAGATGCATCCACAAGAGTTGACGGCCTTGGTTGCTAACGAAGGCTTTGGTTTCCTACAGCGAATGACCTTCGATGGGCATACCTTTTCCATTAAAAAGTATGAGATTGATCCGAATAAAAATCGGCTAACCATTTTTGCCAGAAAATGCTCTTGAGCAACGAATGCACACTTTCTCTCGCCCATCAGCGGCGGGTAAATTGAATTACTGTAGGCACACTATTGCTGCTCAAAAGTCCGTCAAAAAAAAGACTACTGCAAACGCGTCACCCCACATCCATCCCTTGCGCAGTCACCCAAAAGTGAAGCAGAGATGAACCCAACCCATGGTGACTCAACGAATTTCTGACGAACCCGCTTTTGTGCTGCACCGCTACGACTGGAGCGAGACCAGCCTGATCCTTGAGGTGTTCACCCGCCACCACGGTCGCATTGCGCTGGTGGCCAAAGGGGTCAAACGGCCCAGTTCCAGCTTTCGCCCGATTTTGTTGCCGCTGCAGCCGCTGCACCTGGCTTTTGGTGGCGATGGCGACATCAAAACCCTCAAGGCGGCCGAGTGGCAGGGCGGCCACGTTATGCCCACCGGTGACGCGCTGATGTCGGGCCTGTACCTCAACGAGCTGTTGTTGTTGCTGCTGGCGCGCGAAGACCCGCACCCGCAGTTGTTTGACGTGTATGCCAGCGTGGTGCAAGTCATTGCCAGCGAACATGGCGAGGTGCTGGAAGCCGCCCTGCGCGCCTTTGAGCTGCTGCTGCTGCGCGAGATTGGCCTGCTGCCCCAGCTGGATGCCCAAACCATGACCCTGCTGCCACTGCACCCGGATGAACGCTACAGCCTGGTGCCTGAAGGCGGCCTGCGTCAGGCTGGCACGGCCGACCGCACCAGCCTGAGCGGTGCGCAGTGGACGGCGCTGCAGCGGGCGCTGGGCCAGCGCGCGCCCTTCACCGCCATGTTGCGTGCCTGTGCCGAGGTGGCCAGCGCCCTGAAACCGCAACTGCGCACGCTGCTCAATTACCATTGCGGGGTGGCTAACCTGCGCACCCGGCAAATGATGCTGGATGTGCAGAGCCTTACAAGCTAGGCTTGCCCCGCCATGGACTCGCATCCCATGCAGTACCCAGGCACACCCGACCGGAGACCCGCTCATCATGACCCGCAACACCCACCTGCTCACTGCGCTGTCGGTGAATCTGAACAAAGTAGCCCTGGTGCGCAACACGCGCCACCTGGGCATTCCCAGCGTGACCCGTGCTGCCACCTTGTGCCTGCAAGCCGGGGCCAATGGCATCACCGTGCACCCACGCCCGGACCAGCGCCACATTCGCACCACCGACGTGCCCGAGCTGGCCACGCTGCTCAAAGACTGGCCGGAGTGTGAATTCAACATTGAAGGCAACCCCCTGCACAACCTGATGGACGTGGTGGGCCAACTGGTGGCGGCCCAGCTACCGGTGCACCAGGTGACCTTTGTGCCGGACACAGAAGGCCAGTTCACCAGCGACCACGGCTGGCGCTTTCCGGCTGATGCGCAGCGCCTGAAGCCCCTGATCGAACAGGCCCACGCTTGGGGCTTGCGCGTGAGCCTGTTCATGGATGCCGACCCCACCGCCATGGCGGCGGCCAAGGCGGTGGGCGCTGACCGGGTTGAGCTTTACACCGAGCCCTACGCTGCCGCCTGGGGCACACCGGATCAACCCGAGCAACTGGCGCGCTTTGCCGCTGCCGCCCAAGCGGCGCTGGACGCAGGCCTGCAAGTCAACGCCGGGCATGACCTGAACCTGGACAACCTGACCGCCTTTGTGGCGCACGTGCCCGGGGTCAGCGAGGTGTCCATTGGCCACGCGCTGATCGCCGATGCACTGGAGCTGGGCTACAGCGCCACGGTGCAGGCCTACCAGCGCTGCCTGCTGCTGGGCCAGCGGCTGTCCGACGGCTCGCTGGCCACTGGTTGAAACCTGGCTCCATGATCTACGGCATTGGCACTGATATTTGCGACGTGCGCCGCATCCAGGCCAGCCTGGCGCGCCATGGCGAGCGCTTTGCGCAACGGATTTTGAGCGACGCGGAGCTGGCCACCTGGCGTACGCGCAGCCAGCGCTGGCCTGAGCGCGGCGTGCGCTACCTGGCCACGCGCTTCAGTGCCAAAGAAGCGTTCAGCAAAGCCATTGGTCTGGGCATGCGCCTGCCCATGACCTGGCGCGCCTGTGAAGTGGGCCACCTGCCCAGCGGCCAGCCCACCGTGGTGCTGCATGGGGAACTGAAGACCTGGTTTGACTCGAAATCCTTAAGTGCCTACCTCAGCCTGAGCGACGAGAGCGACTACGCCGCCAGCTTCTGTGTGGTAGAAACTTTATAGAATATTGGCCTCTAGCCCTTGTATTACATGCGTAATATGCTATTTATTTTGTAGTAAATAAGGTAACCAATCATGACCTTTCATGCCCCATTGATCATTGACATTGCAGGCCACGCGCTCACCAAAACCGATCGGGCACGCCTGAAGCACCCACTGGTGGGGGGGCTGATTCTGTTTGCGCGCAACTTCTCTGACCGCGCCCAACTCACGGCGTTGTGCCGCAGCATTAAGAAGCTGCGCGCCGACCTGCTGATTTGCGTGGACCACGAGGGCGGGCGGGTGCAACGTTTCAAAACTGACGGTTTTACCCACTTGCCGCCGATGCGAGCGCTGGGCGAGCTGTGGCTGCAAGACGGCAAGACCGGTGAGGGCAGTGGGGCCATGCGCGCCACGGCGGCCGCCAGCGCCTGCGGCTACGTGCTGGGCGCTGAGCTGCGCGCCTGCGGGGTGGATCTGAGCTTTACCCCGGTGCTCGATTTGGATTGGACGGACGATGCCCCCACGCCAGCGCAGGCACTGGCGGCCCCTTCCCGCAGCAGCGTCATTGGCGACCGTGCCTTTGCGCGTGACCCACGTGTGGTGAGCTTGCTGGCCAAGAGCCTGATGCACGGCCTGTGTTTGAGTGGCATGTCCAACTGCGGCAAACACTTTCCGGGGCACGGCTTTGTCAAAGCCGACAGCCACACCGACATTCCGGTAGACCGGCGCAGCCTGAAAGCCATCCTTGCAGACGATGCCAGGCCCTATGAATGGCTGGGTGGCACGCTGGCCAGCATCATGCCCGCGCATGTGATTTACCCCAAGGTGGACGCACGCCCGGCTGGTTTTTCAGCGCGCTGGTTGGGCGACATTCTGCGCGGGCAACTGCACTTTACCGGCGCGGTGTTCAGTGACGATTTGTCAATGGCCGGTGCGCGCGTCATTGACGGGCAAGCCGTCACCAGCACGCAGGCCGCCGTGGCCGCCTTGAACGCCGGTTGCGACCTGGTACTGCTGTGCAACCAGTCGCTGGGCAACGGAGCTGAGTTGGATGCGCTGATCAGCGGACTGACCGAGACCCAACTCAAAGGCCAGTGGCAAGCGTCGGATGCCAGCGAAGCGCGTCGGCGTGCCCTGTTGCCCAGCAGCACCGTCACACCCTGGGGCGATTTGATGGTGCAGCCCGCTTACATGCGCGCGCTGGACTTGCTGCCGTGAAACCCGTTTGCGGCTGTGTATGGGCGAGTGCGGCACAGCGGCTGTGATTGTGATTAACCCCATTGATAGACCAATAATCGCGATCTGTGAGGGTTAAAAACAAGCCAGAATTTATCTGGATAATCGCAAAGTCAACATTTTTCGCGAAGATATCAGTGCCCGCTTTGGATCGACCTGTAATTCGGTTGTGCCGCGTATCCGGTCATAGAAATTTACAATCTGGCCGCTCCAAAACGGCCGTTGCGATCCTGGGATCGGCGAGTCCGCCCCAACTAAACCAAAAGTGCCTCGACTCCTTTTGCCTCAACCATTTGCAATAACTTTGCCGAGGTCCCGCCGGGGTGCTTGTTGGCAGCGGGAGACTCCCATTTTTGCACTGTCGATACACTCACATTGAGCATCGTTGCGAAAACCGCCTGGCTGGCTTTCACAATCGTTGTACGGATGGCCACAACGCGCTCTGGTGTGTAAGCAGGGGGCACTTCGCAAAGCGCTCGGATACGAGCCATGTCTGTTTTAGACATGACACCGTAGCTGCTCATATCTGCCGCTGTATCCAGCAGTTCCTGGAGCATGCGCGCTTCTTCACTGGTTCTTTTTGGCATTGCATATCTCCTTTAAGCTTCCGTTGAACGTCATTTCATCAAGTTTTGACATGGGTTGAATTTGCAAATTGGCACCGATCAGTTTGACGGCTTCCACGGCTGAATCAGAGAAGTCAGTGCCAGGTGAACTCTTTTCTCTGCCGAGTAAAAAGAAGATCGCCGCAGCATGTTGTTTGGCAACCAACGTCCTTGTTCCTCCACTTTTTCCCATACCAGCCATAGCGACCCGCTTCTTGCAAATGCCGCCACCCAAGTCTGCCTCAAACAAGCCTTGCTCTATCTCTCTTGCAGCCCGACACAATACAGTGTCACTCAGTAATTTCTTGGCCCATCGGTCAAAGGTCTTTGTCTTAAAAACGCGTTTTTGATCCGTCATGGGCTATAACTATAGCACTTTGTACTATAAAAAGGACGGTCGATCAAAAGCTGTCATCAAGAGCGACCGCACCCAACAACAGTACCGGAGTCGAATTGGGCAACCCGCAAGCTGACTGTCATGGCCACCAGCAATGGGTCTAAGGAGCCGTTCAAATAGAAAAGTCCCCAACCCCAAAATCAATCCTTTTGGGCCACGCCACCGCTGGTGAACCAAGTTCCGCAAAGTTGCTGATTTTGACCACACCATCCGGGAAACGCGCAACGACATCTGGTCAATCTCCTACGGCTAGTGCTACATGTTTTAAGCCTCTAGAGCTTACTGGATAAGCGTAAGATGCTACATATTTTGAATCGAATCAATGCGTGCATTAAGTTCATCGGCCACAGTCCATTCGCTTACCCGCTTCTGGCTATGTGAAACCTTTACGGTTGCATTTTGGTCCCACTATGGTAAATTTCAGCTACGCTCATTGTGAGCTAGGAGCCGGATCATGACCACTGTTTTGCAACTGAAAACAGTCCCCACCCACATCAAATCTCTGATTGACCGCGAGGCCGGCCTGCACCGGCGTTCGATCAATCAGGAGACCATCGTGTTGCTGGAAGAAGCCCTTTTGGCCAGGGCTCGGCTTCAGACGCCCAGTCAACAGGATGTGCAAGATATTTTGAAACGTTATGCAGCACTGCCCACCCTTGATGCGCGGGCGGTGGCTGAGATTATTGAATACGATGAGCTCGGCCTACCCAAATGACGCAGCAACACAACTTGCGTGAAGCAGTGATCGATTCATCGGCCATTTCGTGAACTTTGGTGGGGCGATTCATGATGGCTGTGGATTCATATCCGAGGTGTGGGACAACCGTTAACGGTAACCTGCCTCGCGTTGATGACGTAGCGCCAGCACCAATACGATGTCGTTTTGCTCGTCGTAGTCGTAGAGGGCAAGATAGCCCGACTTGCCCCGCGAGATGACCAGTTCACGCAAGCCTTGCGTCACTGGCCGACCAATTTTTGGATGCTGCGCCAAGATGCCCAGCGCATCGACTACCATGTCAACGGTCGATGCCGCTACCAGCGGCCAATCTATCAACAAAAAATCGACCAACCGGTCCAGGTCGTCTGCGGCCTCGGGCGACAGCGTCC
>JAVHPS010000289.1:0-6912 GCA_036170715.1 Rhodoferax sp.
GGCAACATCTATGCGTCTGAAGCGTTGTTCAAGAGTGGCATACGTCCGACAGCCAGTGCGGCTGACCTGAGCAAACCACAGGTGGCGCGCCTGCATGCGGCGGTGCGCGAGGTGCTTTGGCGTGCGGTGGAACGAGGCGGCAGCACCCTGCGGGATTTTTCCGATGCCGATGGCCAGGCCGGACATTTTCAACTTGATGCCATGGTGTATGGCCGCGCCGGGCAACCCTGCAAACAGTGCGGCACGCCGGTCAAAATGATCCGGCAAGGACAGCGGTCTACCTTTTATTGCCCAGCCTGCCAAAGGCGATAAACGCCGGCCGGGCTGATGGCAGTGCTATATTGAGCCGATTGGTTGCTGCGGAGGCGCATTGGGAAATTCATTTAACGAAAAATTTGATCAGCACGGTGCCTGGCGGCGTGAATTTGCCCTGCGCCTGAAATTGTTGTCGCAATGGCTGAAAGACCAGGATCTGCTGGATGCTTCGGTCGAAGACCGTCTGCATCGGCTCGAATCCCAGGTGCGCGTTGACAAGGTCATGGTGGCTTTTGTGGCCGAATTTTCACGCGGCAAATCTGAGCTGATCAATGCCATCTTCTTTGCCGACTACGGGCGGCGCATCATGCCCGCCAGCGCCGGGCGCACCACCATGTGCCCGACCGAGATGGGCTATGACGCAGACGTGCCGCCGTGCCTGCGGCTGTTGCCGATTGAAACCCGCTTGCAGCCCCAAAGCCTGATGGAATGGCGCATGGTGCCCGATAAGTGGGAGCGTATTGACCTGGATGTGGCCAACCCCAAGCAGTTGGCAGAGGCGTTTGCCAAAGTAGCAGAAACCCGCCGCGTGACACCTGAAGAAGCCCGTGCGCTGGGGTTTTGGCAAGAATCATCGGCGCAGACCGCCGCCGTGGTGGATGCCCAGGGGCTGCTTGAAGTGCCCAAATGGCGACATGCCTTGATCAATATTGCCCACCCTTTGCTCAAGCAGGGCTTGATCATTCTGGATACGCCCGGCCTCAACGCCATTGGTGCCGAGCCAGAACTCACGGTTAGCCTGATCCCGCAGGCGCAGGCGATTGTGTTCATTCTGGCGGCCGACACCGGTGTCACCCAGTCTGATCTGTCCATTTGGCGGGAACACCTGGTGCAGGACAAACGCGATACCTCCACCCGGGTGGTGGTGTTGAACAAAATTGACACCCTGTGGGATGCGTTGGACAGTCCGCAGCAAGTGCAGGAACAGATCGACGCACAAAAGCAAACCACCGCCGGTTTGTTGGGTGTGGCGGCTGACCAGGTGGTGGCGGTGTCGGCGCAAAAAGGCTTGCTAGCCAAGGTTAAAAATGATCCTGAGTTGTTGCAGCGCAGCTGTTTGGGAACCCTGGAAGAGGCCCTTAGCCAGGGCATCATGGGGCGCAGACAAAAAATTCTGGCTCAGGCAGTGGCACACGGGATTGACGAGTTGCGCAATGAAACCTCACGGGTGTTGCACATGCGCCGTGGCGACCTGGCCGAGCAAACCATGGAGCTCAGCAGTTTGCGTGGTAAAAACACGCCGGTGATCAAAAACATGAGGGCCCGCATTGCACAGGAGCAGGCGGAGTTTGATGCGGGTGGGGTGAAGATTCATGCGGTTCGATCCGTGCATCTGAAATTGCTGCGTGAGATATTTACCCTGCTGGGCCCCCACAACCTCAAGCGCGAAATGGCCGAACTGACCGCTGCTTTGCAGCAAAAAGGTTTCAAATTGGGCGTTAAACGGGCTTATGGCGACACGTTTGCGCGTTTGACCGCGACGATGCACCTGGTGCAGGCCAAGGGGCTTGAAATCCACACCATGCTGGTGGCCACCTTTTTGCAGCTCAATACCGATTACGGATTTTCTTTGCAAGTGCCAGAGGAACCGCAGGTGAACGCTTATCTTGAAAGCCTGGACTTGATTGAGCGCAGCCATGTGCAATACCTGGGTTTGGGCAACGCGTTCCGACTGGCACAGCCTGAATTTTCACAGCGCTTGGTCAGAGCCTTGTCCAACCGTTTGCGTATCGTCAATGAGACGGCGTTGGCGGATATTGAAGCCTGGAGCAAGGCCGCAGATTCGCAACTGGATGCCCAATTGCGCGAGCGTCGCAAAAACTTTGTGCGTCGCCTGGAAGCGATTGACCGCATTGCCCATGCCTCCAGTGGCCTGGATGAGCGCATTGCTGAAATCAACCACCGCAAAGAAGATCTGGATCAAATTGAACTGAAACTTAAAGAACTGACCCACTACCTGATTCAAATGACCGTGCCAGAGCGCTTTGGTGTGGCCGCCGATAGTGTCAAAAACTGATCTTGTTGCGGACCCGGCGGCAGCGTTTCTGGCCCCGGCTGTGGTGGCCTGGCAGCAGCACCACGGGCGGCACGATTTGCCGTGGCAAAACACCCGCGATCCGTACCGGGTTTGGCTCTCGGAAATCATGCTGCAGCAAACCCAGGTGGCCACGGTACGGGACTACTTTGGCCGGTTTGTTGAACGCTTTCCCCAGGTACAAGTGCTGGCGCAAGCCCAGTTGGACGAGGTGTTGCATTTATGGAGTGGCCTGGGCTACTACAGCCGCGCCCGCAACTTGCACCGTTGTGCACAAGAAGTTTGCGGCCGTTTTGCCGGGGCATTTCCGCACACGTCAGCACAGTTGCAGTCCCTGCCAGGCATTGGCGCGTCCACGGCGGCGGCGATTGCATCACTTTGTTTTGGCGAACGGGTGGCCATTTTGGACGGCAACGTCAAGCGCGTGTTAAGCCGTTATTTGGGGTTTGATGCCGACTTGTCCCAAGCGGCCCATGCGCGCCAGTTGTGGAATGCTGCGACAGCTTTGCTGCCTGCCGCAGATCTGTTCCATGGCATGCCCAGGTACACGCAAGGCATGATGGATTTGGGCGCGACCCTGTGTAAGCTCAAAAAACCTTTGTGTGCGCAGTGCCCGCTGCAGTCCCATTGCGCCGGCTTTGCGCTAGGCCAGCCAGAGCACTTCCCGGTCAAGACCCGTCGACTTAAACGCACGGCGCAATCCGTTTGGCTGCTGTGGGCGTATACCGATGACGATGCCTTGTGGCTCAGTCAGCGTCCCACGCCGGGTATTTGGGCTGGTTTGTATGGTTTTGCCATGTTTGATAGTCTGGAGGCGCTGCAGGCGGCTTTGCCCAAGGATGCGCTTCAAAGTTTGACCGAGTTGACAGCCTTTAAACATGTCTTGACCCACAAGGACATGTACCTGCATCCGGTCAAGGTGGTGTTGCCATGTCAACCGGGTCTGGCGGTCGATGGCGCGTGGTTTAGTAAAGACCAATGGGCAGTGATGGGCATGCCTGCGCCGATCATCAAGTTGCTGCGAACCAGTTAGGGTGCACAGGGCGGTCAGCGGGCATCGAGTTCACGATGCCGCTTCAGTGTGCTCCATTTTGTGCTGAACAATTGGGTCAGCTGCTCCACCAGGTAAACCGAGCGGTGCTGTCCACCCGTGCAGCCGATGGCCACGGTGACATAACTGCGATGGTTTAAGGCCAGTGCCCCGAGCCAGCTGTCAAGAAAATCATGAATTTGCCCAAGCATGCGCGCCACTTCGGACTCGTGTTGCAAGAAGGCTATCACCGCCGGGTCGCGTCCGGTGAGGGGCTTCAGAAGCGGGTCGTAGTGTGGGTTGGGCAGCATGCGCACATCAAATACGTAGTCGGCATCGTTGGGAATGCCACGTTTGAAGGCGAAAGATTCAAACACCAGTGTCAGCTGCTGCCCCGGCGTGGCAATTAGGGACTTGATGTAACTCTGCAGCTGGGTTGGGCGGATCATACTGGTGTCAATCACATGCGCCTGGGGGCGCAAGTCGCTCAGCAGTTCACGTTCCAGCTCAATGGCTTGGGCCAGGTCATGGCGCTGATCGGTCAGCAGGTGGCCGTGCACCACTTGCGACAAGGGGTGTCTGCGCCGCGTTTCTGAAAAACGGCGAATCAGCGTGTCGGTGGTGGAGTCCAAAAAAATCGAATCAATCAGCACCCCTTGCGCCTTGAGGGCTTGTAATTGGCTGGGTACCAGGGGCAGGGAACTGGCGCTGCGCACATCCATGGCAATCGCCAATTGGGAGCTGAAACCACCCTGTTCCAGCGTGACCAGTGCCGTCAGCAATTCAGGCGGCAAATTGTCTACACAGTAAAAACCCAGGTCTTCCAGCGCGTGCAATGCCACCGATTTGCCAGAGCCGGACATGCCGGTCAACAGCACCAGATGCAACGTTTCGGGCGCGGTTTTCATGTCATGTGCCTTGCGTTTGCAACAGATCGCGGGCGTGGGCCAATGTGCTGTCCATCAAGCGTTCGCCGCCGAGCATGCGTGCCAGTTCCTGCACCCGTGCTTCGTCTGTCACCGCCGTGACCTGGCTGGTGGTGTGCGTGCCCCGGGTTTGCTTGCGCACCACCAGATGCTGGTCGGCACAGGCTGCCACCTGGGGCAAGTGCGTCACCGCCAGCACCTGGCGGTCGGCACCGAGCTGCTGCATCAGCCGCCCGACGGTTTCTGCCACCGCCCCGCCCACACCGGCATCTACTTCATCAAAAATCAGGGTTTGGGCGCTGCCGAGCTGGCTGGTGGTGACTGCAATGGCCAAGGCGATGCGTGACAACTCGCCACCCGAGGCGACTTTGTGGATTGGCCTGGGGGTGCTGCCCGGATGCCCGGCCACCAGAAAAAGCACCTCTTCCTGGCCACTTTGCATGGGTTCTGCTACCGTTTCTAGGCGCACCTCAAACTGGCCACCCTGCATACCCAGGCCTTGCATGGCCTGGGTGATGGTTCGGGCCAGTTGAGGGGCATTTTTTTTGCGCGCCCGCGTCAGCGCCGCCGCATGCCCGGCGTAGCTTTGCCAGGCAGTGGTCACGGCTTGTTCCAGCGCATTCAAATCTGCCGCGGCATCCAGCGCAGCCAGTTCGCCGCGCCACTGCGCCAGCAGCGCGGGCAATGCGTCGGGATGGCGTTTGTAACGTCGGGCCAACGACAGCCACAGGCTCATGCGTGTGTCAAGCTCGCTCAGGCGCTGGGGCTCCAGCTCGGTCTTGCGCAGGTAGGTATGGAGTGAGTGGATGACATCATCGAGTTGCGCCAGGCTTGAGGCTAAAACTTCATCTAGCCCTTTAAATGTATCGTCTATATGCTCTTGTTTTTGTAGCGTTTCAAGAGCCGTGCCAAGCTGGCGACGGGCGCTTTGCTCGTCTTCGTCCAACGCTTGCAGGGCGGTTTGGGCCGCCTCAAGCAGCCCTTGGGCGTTGGCCAGCCGGGTGTGGTCTGCATTCAGTTGGGGCCATTCGTCGGCTGCTGGGTTGAGTTTTTCAAGCTCCCCGATTTGCCAGCTCAGGCGTTCACGTTCATTGAGCAGACTCGATTGCGCTGCATGTGCCTGGGCCAGTTTGGCTTGCGTATCACGCCATTGATGCCAGGCCGCAGACGTGCTGCTGGTTGTGATTTGGGCGTAGGCATCGAGCAGCGCGCGCACCGCATCCGCACGCGTCAGGCTTTGCCAGGCATGCTGGCCGTGGATGTCGAGCAGCTGCTCACCCAGGGCGCGCAATTGGGTGGCGGTAGCTGGGCTGGCGTTGATCCAGGCGCGGCTTTTGCCTTGGATGTCCACCGTGCGTCGCAACAGCAGCGTGGCTTCCTGGTCGAAACCGGCCGCATCGAGCCAGTGCAAGATGTCTGGCGTGGTGTCAAATTCTGCACAGACCTCGGTGCGTTGTGCACCCTCGCGAATCAGGGCGATGTCGGCGCGGCCGCCGGTGACCAATTGCAGGGCATCAATCAGGATTGATTTGCCGGCCCCGGTTTCCCCGGTCAGCACGGTAAAGCCCTGCGCCAGCTCCAGTTCAAGCGCATCCACAATGACAAAGTCGCGCAGGACAATGCGTTTCAGGCTCACGTTGCAGTTACTCCTTCATTCCAGTGCAATTTTTCTCGCAGCGTGTCAAAGTACGACCAACCCTTGGGGTGCAGAAACCGCACATGGTGGTCAGAGCGGGTCACTTCAATCCGGTCACCGTGCAGCAGCGAGGCCAGAGATTGCATATCGAAGCTTGCGCTGGCATCTCTTCCTGCTACTATTTCAATAGCTATATGCGAAGTATTTGCAAGGACGATAGGCCTATTTGATAATGTATGTGGGGCAATGGGAACCATCACCCAACCCGGAATGGAGGGGTGCAACAGCGGCCCGCCCGCCGACAGGGCATAAGCGGTTGAACCGGTGGGGGTGGCAATGATGAGGCCGTCGGCACGTTGGTTGGCGACAAAATGGCCGTCAACCTCAACCCGCAATTCGACCATACCCGAGGCAGCGCCTCGGTTGACCACCACGTCGTTCATGGCCATGGCTTTGAAGACGCAATGCCCGTCGCGCATGACCCGTGCGTTCATCAGGCTGCGGTGGTCTTCCACATATTCACCGCGCAGCATGGATGCGAGACTCTCGGTAAAGCTGCCATACGGAACGTCTGTGATGAAGCCTAGCCGACCTTGGTTGATGCCGATCAGCGGTACCCCGTAGGGGGCCAATTGGCGACCTATGCCCAACATGGTGCCGTCGCCGCCCACGACCAGGCCCAGGTCGCACTGCGCGCCAATTTGTGCCACGTCCAGCAGCGGGTAGCCGGTCAGGCCCATGTTGTGTGCGGTGTCTTGTTCCACTACCACTTCACAGCCCTGGTCATCCAGAAAATCAATCACCGCTTCCAGGGCGTTGCGCGAACTGATGCCAGCAGCACCAGAGGCAACGGCCTGGTATTTGCCGATCAATGCCACGTGATGGAAATTTGACTTCATTTGCAAATTACATCACTAAAATGAAATGATGCTTGATGACCGTGCCAAGTTATTGTTGAAAGCGCTGGTAG
>JAVHPS010000290.1:0-1424 GCA_036170715.1 Rhodoferax sp.
CACTTTGTTCACCGGCACGTCATCCAGGAAACCCTTGTTGACGGCGAACAGGGTGGCTCCCATCAAGGAAATCGGCAGCGGGCTGTATTGAGCTTGCTTGAGCAATTCGGTCACACGCGCACCGCGATCAAGCTGCTTGCGGGTAGCTTCATCCAGATCAGAGGCAAACTGGGCAAAAGCTGCCAGCTCACGGTACTGCGCCAAGTCGGTACGGATACCACCCGACAGATTCTTGATCAGCTTGGTTTGTGCTGCACCACCCACACGCGACACCGAAATACCGGCATTGATGGCCGGGCGAATGCCAGCGTTGAACAAGTTGGTTTCCAGGAAGATCTGCCCGTCGGTGATAGAAATCACATTGGTCGGCACGAAGGCAGACACGTCACCGGCCTGGGTTTCGATGATGGGCAGCGCGGTCAATGAACCGGTCTTGCCTTTGATGGCACCCTTGGTGAAATCTTCAACGTATTTTTCGTTCACGCGAGCGGCACGCTCCAACAGACGGCTGTGCAAATAGAACACGTCGCCGGGGTAAGCCTCACGCCCTGGCGGACGGCGCAACAACAGGGACACTTGGCGGTAAGCCACAGCTTGCTTGGACAAGTCGTCATACACAATCAGCGCATCTTCACCCCGGTCGCGGAAGTATTCGCCCATGGTGCAGCCCGAATAAGCGGCCACATATTGCATGGCTGCCGATTCCGAAGCTGTAGCCGCCACCACAATGGTGTATTCCAGAGCACCGGCCTGTTCCAGTGAGCGCACCACGTTCTTGACGCTGGAAGCCTTTTGACCAATGGCAACGTAAACACAGGTCATGTTCTGACCCTTTTGATTGATGATGGCATCAATCGCCACGGCCGTTTTACCGGTTTGACGGTCGCCAATAATCAGTTCGCGTTGGCCGCGCCCCACCGGCACCATGGAGTCAATCGACTTCAGACCGGTTTGCATCGGCTGATCAACCGACTGACGTGCAATCACCCCCGGCGCAACCTTCTCGATCACGTCGGTCATCTTGGCGTTGATCGGGCCTTTGCCGTCGATGGGCTGACCCAGGGCATTGACCACGCGGCCTTTGAGTTCAGGCCCTACCGGTACTTCCAGAATACGCCCCGTGCACTTGACCGTGTCGCCTTCGGAAATGTGCTCATAAGCACCCAAAATCACGGCACCAACGGAGTCACGTTCAAGGTTCAGCGCCAAGCCGTAGCTGGCTTGCCCTTGGGCATCGGCCGGGAATTCAAGCATTTCGCCTTGCATCACGTCGGACAAACCGTGGATACGGCAAATGCCATCGGTCACGGAAACCACCGTGCCCTGATTGCGAATGTCTGACGCGGCAGACAAACCTTCAATACGGCTCTTGATCAGTTCAGAAATTTCTGCGGGATTGAGTTGCATGACTCTTTCCTTCTTTC
>JAVHPS010000291.1:0-6892 GCA_036170715.1 Rhodoferax sp.
AGATTGCCGCCAACCTGGACAAGGTCTACACCTATTTCCCGCGCCTGAAAACGCGGCGCAGCAGCCAGGCCGCCTACACCTCGGGCGGTGAGCAGCAAATGTGCGCCATTGGCCGGGCGCTGATGACCAACCCCAGCATGGTGTTGCTCGACGAACCGTCCATGGGGCTAGCCCCGCAAATTGTGCAGGAAGTGTTTGAGATTGTGAAAGACCTCAACACCAAAGAGAAAGTGACGTTTTTGCTGGCCGAGCAAAACACCAATATGGCCCTCAAGTACGCCGACTATGGCTACATCATGGAAAGTGGCCGGGTGGTGATGGACGGCATGGCCAGTGACCTGGCCAACAACGAAGACGTGAAAGAGTTCTACCTTGGCATGGGTGGGGTCGAGCGCAAAAGCTTCAAGGATGTGAAGAGCTACAAGCGGCGTAAACGCTGGCTGGCCTAGCACCCCCTTCAGCTTGTTGATGCGTCCGCCAGACGTAACAGTGCTTGTAGGGTCGACTTCAGTCGACCATCGCGGACTGAAGTCCGTCCCACACGGTTTGTCATGCGTACGAGTAGGGTCAGCAACGTCCCGCTGGATTGTGAATTTGTTTTGAATGGATCATTTCTATGGCCGATCATTTTGATGCGCTGGAAACGCGCGAGCCCGTCGTACGTGAAGCGGCGCTGTTGGCGGCATTGCCGCTGCAAGTGGCGCACGCCAAATTGGCGGCTCCTGCGTTTGCCGAAATCCTGAAAGATGTGAACCCGGCACACATCACCAGCCGTGCCGCATTGGCGCAATTGCCGGTCACGCGCAAGCATGAGCTGCTCGAGTTGCAGTTGAAAAGTCATAGCACTCAAGGCAATGTATTCGGGGGCTTCAGTGCCAAAAGCTTTGGGTCTGAGTTGCCGCGCGTGTTTGCCAGCCCAGGCCCGATTTATGAGCCCGAGGGCCCGGCGCGCGATTACTGGCGCATGGCACGGGCCATTTTTGCCGCCGGGTTTCGCCCCGGAGAACTGATCCACAACAGCTTCAGCTACCACTTTGTGCCGGCTGGCTCGATGATGGAAACCGGGGCCCATGCCCTGGGCTGCACCGTGTTTCCTGGCGGCACAGGGCAGACCGAGCAGCAGGTGCAGGCCATGGCAGATTTGCAGCCTGCGGGCTACATTGGCACGCCCAGTTTCTTAAAGATCATTGTTGAAAAAGCGCTACAGATGGGTGTGCGCTTGCCCAGTGTGACCAAAGCCATGTTTGGTGGCGAGGCCTATCCGCCCAGCCTGCGCGACTGGTTTGCTGCGCACGGCATTGACGGCTACCAGTGCTATGCCACGGCAGACCTGGGCTTGATTGCGTATGAAACACAAGCCCGTGATGGTTTGATGCTGGACGAAGGCGTGTTGCTTGAGATCGTGCGCCCCGGCACCGGCGACCCGGTCGCCGCGGGTGAAGTGGGCGAGGTGGTGGTGACCACGCTCAACCCGACCTATCCGCTCATTCGCTTTGGCACCGGTGACCTGTCGGCGGTGCTGCCTGGCCACTGCCCCACGGGGCGCACCAACACCCGCATCAAGGGTTGGCTTGGGCGGGCTGACCAGACCACCAAAATCCGGGGCATGTTTGTGCACCCGGGGCAGGTCGATCAAATCGTCAAACGCTTCCCGGAAGTGACCAAGGCGCGGCTGGTGGTGAGCGGTGAAATGGCCAACGACCAGATGCTGCTCAAGGTAGAAACCGCGTGTAGCGAGCCTGCCGCGCTGGTGCAACAGGTGATGGAGGCGATTCGGGACGTGACCAAGCTGCGTGGTCACGTGGAGGTGGTGCTGCCGGGCAGCCTACCCAACGACGGCAAAGTCATTGAGGATGCCAGAAGCTATAAATAACATAGCTTATAGCCCTTTATTTATAAGGGCTAGAGCAGTAAAATGCACTTAACAATTTGGGTGCTTCATACCCCCCAGGTCATGGCTTCATCAGCCGCCATGCAGGCACGAATCATGTCCATGAAGGGCAACGCGCGCTGGCGCAGGGCAATGGACTCAAACCGGGGCGCAGGCTGGTGTTCAGCTTGGGCAAGGGCCACGGCATCTTGTCTGACGGCTTCTTCCTGTGCAATCGCAGCTTGCAGCGCTGCCAATGCGGCGGGCATCTGCTCGGGCAGCAGGATGCCCTGGATGCTGGGTGCGTCGGCGTGGTGTTTGCCGATGATGCCCAACACGCGTTCACCATGCGGTTGCAACATGATCACGTCCCCGGTGGCTTTTGATTTGAATTTGTACAGCATGGCGCGTCTCCGTTGGTTGATGCAGTCGGCAATGGTAGTCCTGTGGGCACTGTTTTATGATGCGCTCAGGCAATTGAAACGACCGGCAACACACACATAAGGGTGAGGCAGCATGGCTGAATTGAACATCATCAGGGAACACATGCTGGGCTTGGCCAAGGCGCGCCAAGTGGCGTTCAAATGGGCTGAGCAGGCCGAGCAGGAATTTGACATGCAGTGCACTTACACCGAAGGTCGGCACGCCGACGAAGTGGACTTTGTCAGAGCCGGGGTCAGCGGCAATTTGACTGTGACCAAAGACCGCTTTGAGTTGCGCGCCCAGCTTGGTTTTTTGCTGGGTGCCTTTAAGGGCAAGATTGAGGCTGAAATTGTTAAAAACCTCGATGCCTTGCTGGCTGCGCCCACGGTGCACAACACGCCAGCCAGGCCTGCCGTAAAACAGCGGCTGGTTAAAAACCCGGCATCAACTCAGTGACTCGATCAAGTCCACGTATTGCTGCATGGCATCGGTGCTGGCCGTGCCTTTGAGCGCGTTCCAGGCGTCCCATTTGGCGCGCCCGATCATGTCGGAAAAACCAGGGCGCTTGTCCGTGTTGTCGCCTGCGCTGCCTTGCTTGTAGAGCGCGTAGAGTTTCAGCAGGGTCATGTTGTCGGGGCGTTCGCTGAGGTTTTTTGAGTTGGCAACAGCGGTTTCAAATTGGGCTTGCAGGTCAGACATGGGTGTGGTCTCCGTAGGGGTAAAAATACCGGGGTGTCAGGGTAAGCAAGGGGTATCTTAAGGGGCGTTTTAACCACAAAATAGAGACCTTTCCCAAAACGTATTTGAACCATGGCCAAGAGACCTGCGACACCGATTGTTGTTGAACGCATGAGCAAGGTCGACACGGCCTGGCTGCGCATGGATTGCCCCAGCAACCTGATGATGATTTTGGGCGTGTGGGTGATCAAACCAGGTGTTAGTTACAAGGCCACTTGCGAGCGCATTCAAGAGCGTCTGCTGAAGTACCCGCGCTTTGGCCAGCGGGCGCAAATGGATGCCACCGGCGCGAGCTGGATCACCGACAACGATTTCAAAATCACCCGCCACGTGCTGCGTGAAAAGTTGCCCGCTTCAGCCCGCCAGCATCCGCAACAAGCCCTGCAGGCGCGCCTGGGTGAGCTGGCCATGCAGCCGCTGGACATGCGCTACCCGTTGTGGGACTTCCGGCTGGTGGAGCACTACGACGGCGGCTCAGCTCTGCTGGTGCGCATTCACCATTGCATTGCCGACGGGCTGGCGCTGATTGCAGTCACCCAGTCGCTGGTGGACGGCGGCAGCGAGCCGCCCAAACGGCGTACCAAACCGGCTGCGGCTTCAAGCTGGCAAGCGGCTGAAGACTGGATGCAGCACACCCTGATTGAGCCGCTGACCCTGGCCACGGTGAAAGCGCTGGAGGCCGCCGGTGACGGCGCAGCGCAAGCTTTTGGGGCCATGGGCGAGCCGCGCCATGTGCTCGAATCCTGGCTTGAAAAAGGGTTCAGCAAAGGCATGACGGGCTCTGCCGATGCCGCCCGGATGGCTTACCAGGTGCTGCGCGATGGCGCCGCCCTGGCGCTCATGAACGATGACTCCCCGACCCGGCTCAAGGGTCAGCCCGGCCAGACCAAGCGGGTCGCCTGGTGTCAGCCGATACCGCTGGACGAGGTGCGCGCCGTGGGCCGGGCACTGCACTGTTCCATCAACGATGTGCTGCTGGCTTGTGTGGCGGGTGCGCTGGGCCAGTACCTGCGCGCGCACGGTGATACGGTGGCTGGCAAAGAAATTCGCGCCATGGTGCCGGTCAACTTGCGCCCCATGGAGCAGGCCTACAAGCTGGGCAACCAGTTTGGTCTGGCCCCCGTGGTGTTGCCGATTGGGCTGGACAACCCGGTGGAGCGGGTGTTTGAGGTGCGTCGACGCATGGCTGAGCTCAAGGGCAGCCTGCAACCGCTGCTGGCGTTTGCCTTGCTGGCGGTGGCGGGCGTGGTGGTCAAACCGGTGCAGGATGCAATGCTGAACCTGTTTGCCAAAAAAACCACGGCTGTCATGACCAATGTGCCGGGGCCGCGTGACAAGCTCACGTTTTGCGGCTCCACACTGGAGCAAACGCTGTTTTGGGTACCGCAGTCGGGCACGGTGGGTTTGGGCGTGTCGATTCTGAGCTACGGCGGCGGGGTGCAGTTTGGCATCATCAGCGACACCACCCTGATTCCTGACCCACAGGCCATCATTGACCAGTTTGCCCCAGAATTTGAGCGCCTCAGCTGGTTGGCGCTGATGCTTCCCTGGGGTGATGATGCTATTTAATATATAGCTTATAGCCGTTTTTATTCAAGGGCTAGATGGCTAAATTGCTATAAATTAATTAGCAATTTCGGTGCGCGCCAGTTCTACGTCCAGCCGCTCCAGGGCATCCAGCGGGTGGGCACGGGCGGCCAACTGGTAAAGGCGGCTGGCTTCTTCCAGCATTTGGTCGCCGTCGAGCATCAGCATGGCGCGCGCGTATTCAATCATGGCCGAGGCCGATTGCGCGTGCAGTTCAAGCGCCTGGGTGAACAGGGCCATGCCGGTGTCGTGGTGCGCGCCATAGGCCATGGCCCCAATCAGGGTACCCACTTTGTCGATGACCTCGGCGTGAAAAGCACCCAGGGCAATGTGCGCATCCGGGTGCTGGGGCTGCAATTTAATCACCGCTTCAAGGTCGGTTTTAACCTTGCTGCCAATGCCCTGCGCCAGCGCCTTGGCCACGCTGATGCCCTGGCTGTAGCGGCCCAGCGCATAGGCATGCCAATAGTGGGCGTTGAAATTGTTGGGCTCACAGCTGAGCTGATGCGCGGCGCGGTTGGCGGCTTCTTGCAACAGCTCCAGGCGGCGTGCTTCGTGCTTTTCAAGGTAGGTGGCGTACATGCAGGTGGCTTTGTTGGCCACATTCACACCTGCCAGACCCAGCTTTAAACCGGCGTTGCAGGCCTTGTGAAATTCACCGTTGTGGAACAGGGCCCAGGCTTCAAGCAACTTGGGGTCTTGGGGCAAGGGTTCCAGATCGCCAGCGTGCAGTTTGGCCCAGTTTTTTTTGACACGTGCCGCATCAAAATTGAATTCACCCGCGAATGGGAAAGCGGTCCATCTGGACATGTTGGTCTCCTGCACACTGTTTTTTTAGTTTGAGTCCTTATTGTAGGCATCGGCCAGGTGCAGCAAATGGGCCCGCTGGCCAGGTTCCAGGTAAGGGGCCAGCAGGTTAAGCACATGCTGCGCACCGCGCAGCAGCGCAGCCTGGGCGTTGGCGGGCTCCAGGGCGTTGCGCGGGTCACGTACGTATTCAAAACTTAGCCAGTAAGTCAGCACCACCACCATGCTGGTGGCAGTGGCTTCCAGCTCGCGTGAATCAATGCTGAGCGAGCCACCCCGGCGCATGCCGTCGAGCAGATTTTTGATGGCCCGGGTCTTGTTTTTGAGCACCGTTTGAAAGTGGGTTTCCAGCCGACGGTTTTTGCTCAGCAGGTCGTTCAGGTCGCGGTACAAAAACCGGTATTCCCATATCAGCTCAAACAGCGTGTGCAGAAAAAACCAGGCATCTTCCACGTTGCGCACATCGTCACCTGCGCCCAGCAGGTCGTTCAGGGCACGCTCGAAGCGATCAAACAGGGTGTTGATCAGCTCGTCTTTGGCCGGGTAGTGGTAGTACAGGTTGCCGGGGCTGATGTTGAGCTCGGCTGAAATCAGGGTGGTGGAGACGTTGGGTTCGCCAAAGCGGTTGAACAGCTGCAGCGTGACTTCAAGGATGCGCTCGGCCGTGCGCCGGGGGGCTTTTTTTACCATGCCCGATCTCCGTCAAGGGTGGTGGCGTTCACGACCTGCTGCAAGTTGTCCATGATGTTGTGCAATTGGGTCAACGACTGGCCGATGCGGGTGGGGGCACGGCGCGGTGGGCACAGATGGCGCTGGTGGTCGTCCAACACCGCATGGTTCAAGGTAATGCCGTGGTAGCCCAGTTTGGTGCTCAGGCCAGTCTGGCGGGCGCGCAGCAGCTGGCGGGTTTGTTGGTAGGCGTGTTCGGCCAGGTGGCGGCGCTGGCTGTAGCTGAAGGTGTTGGCCAGGTACAGCTCGGGGTCGCGGTGGTCGGGCTCAATCAGCACCATGTCGGTGTTGGGATAGGCGTGTTCGTAGGCTTTGAGGCCCAGCACCAGGCGCGAATGGATGAGTGAGCGGAAGGTTTGGCTCAGCACCGCAGGCAAGCCGCCGTCGGCAATGTGCGGAATGCGGCCTGGTGTGGCCCAAGGGGTGGGGGGCGCACTGCTGGCCAGTGATGCCGTGGCATCAAAGGGCACCAGCGGGTTCAGGCACAGCATCAAGTCCACACCGTCGTCCAGCGCCACCGTGGCGTGCATGGTTTTAATCAGCGCACCGTCCACAAAATGCTGGCCATCAATGACCACTGGCGGGAACAGTCCGGGCAGCGCAGCGCTGGCCTGCACCGCTTTGGAAATAGGTACATGGTCCCAACCGGCACGACCAAACGACACGGCACTGCTGCTGTCGAGGTGGGTGGCAACCAAGGTTAACCGGCCCTTGAGCTGGCGGAAATCATTGGTACGC
>JAVHPS010000292.1:0-6870 GCA_036170715.1 Rhodoferax sp.
AAGCTCACGTTGCTGACACCGCCCGACACCTTGGCCCCGGGCAGGTTGGCCTTGATCCAGCGTGTGGCGTTGATGAAGTCCACCGCATAGTTGTTGTGCTCTTCAATGCCGGTGGCAATGGCAAAGATGTTGGGGTCAAAGATGATGTCTTCGGGTGGAAAACCGACCTCGTCCACCAGGATGCGGTAAGCGCGCTCGCAAATGCCAATCTTGCGCTCGTAGGTGTCGGCCTGGCCTTGTTCGTCAAACGCCATCACCACGGCGGCAGCCCCGTAGCGGCGCAGCAGCTTGGCATGGTGTTTGAAAGCGTCTACGCCTTCTTTCATGCTGATGGAGTTAACCACCGGCTTGCCCTGCACACAGCGCAGCCCGGCTTCAATGACGCTCCATTTTGATGAGTCAATCATCACTGGAACCCTTGATATATCTGGTTCAGATGCTATCAAATTAAGAAACTTCACCATCGCCGCCTGGCTATCAAGCATGGCCTCGTCCATGTTGATGTCGATGATCTGCGCGCCGTTTTCCACCTGCTGGCGCGCCACGCTCAGGGCCTGGTCAAACTCGCCGTTCAAAATCATGCGGGCAAAGGCTTTGGAGCCGGTCACGTTGGTGCGTTCACCAACGTTCACAAAGGTTGCAGTCTGAGCGTTTGGGGACAGATCTTCAGCTCTGTCCCCAACTGATATACCGGCATCGGCAGCAGCTGCAATGCCAATGGTCAACGGCTCCAGGCCGGACAATTTCATGGGGGGCACAAGGGATTCAGACATGCAACTCACCTGGGGTAGAAGACTCGAGATGTTGGGGACAAATTTTGAACATTGTCCGCAACGGTTATCAATCAGGTGAGCGTCGTTGAAAAGGTTCCAAGCCTGGCAGGCCCTTGCGGTCTGCTGCAACGCTCCTTGGAGAGGGTAGATTTTACCGGGCGGTGGAACTCATGCCGCTTCCTTGTAAAACACGTTGCGTTGCAACACGCGCCCGGCCAGCGGTGCCACCTTGTTGTGAATCGCGCCAATGTGCTCGGGCGTGGTGCCGCAGCAGCCGCCCACAATGTTGACCAGGCCTTCGGCGGCAAATTCACCCACCAGGCGGCTGGTCACGTCGGGCGTTTCGTCAAAGCCGGTGTCACTCATCGGGTTGGGCAGGCCGGCATTGGGGTAGCAGCTGATGAAGGTGTCTGGCGCGGCTTTGGCCAGCTCCTGGATGTAGGGGCGCATCAGCGTGGCCCCCAGCGCGCAGTTCAGCCCCACCGCCAGCGGTTGCGCGTGGCGCACGCTGTGCCAGAAGGCGGTCACGGTCTGTCCGCTGAGGATGCGCCCGGAGGCATCCGTGACCGTGCCGCTGATGATGATCGGCAGGCGTTGGCCGCTGGTCTCAAAATATTCGTCAATGGCAAACAGTGCCGCTTTGGCGTTGAGGGTGTCGAATATGGTTTCCACCAGCAGCGCATCGACACCGCCTTGGACCAGCGCATCGACTTGTTCGTAATAACTGGCGCGCAGGTTTTCAAACGTCACGTTGCGTGCGCCGGGGTCGTTCACATCGGGGCTGATGCTGGCAGTTTTGGGCGTGGGGCCGAGCGCACCCAACGCAAAGCGCGGTTTGTCGGGGGTGGAAAACTGGTCGCAGGCGGCGCGCGCTAATCTTGCCGAAGCCAGGTTCATCTCAAACGCCAGGTCGGCCATGTCGTAATCGGCCTGGGCAATGCGCGTGGCACCAAAGGTGTTGGTTTCGATCAGGTCTGCGCCAGCGGCCAGGTAGCGCTGGTGGATGTCGGTGATTACATCTGGGCGTGTCAGGCTGAGTAACTCGTTGTTGCCCTTGATGTCTTTGTGAAAGTCCTTGAAGCGTTCCCCCCGGTACTGCGCCTCGGTCAGTTTGAAGCGCTGGATCATCGTGCCCATGGCACCGTCGAGCACCAGGATGCGCTGCTGCAAAATCTCGGGCAGCGCTTGGCCGCGGGTGTAGGTCAGGGTTTTCATGGGGCCCATTGTAGGAAACCAAGTGGCAAGCCCACAGCCGGTGGGACAATAGCGGCACGGCGCAGTGCATCACCGGTTGCACCACCAGACTTATCAATCATTTTGGCATATTGCCCTTATGAATAAAGCGTATGCAGCTATCAAAAAAGTAGTAAAACAACTTGTCCATCGAATCCATTCTGCAAACGGTTTTTGGCTATCCCGATTTCCGCGGGCCGCAGCACGACATCATTGAACACGTCACCGCCGGTGGCGACGCACTGGTGCTGATGCCCACCGGCGGCGGCAAAAGCCTGTGCTACCAGATTCCGGCGATTGCGCGCCAGCGCGCGGGGCAGGGCATCACGGTGGTGATCTCGCCGTTGATCGCACTGATGCACGACCAGGTGGGGGCGCTGCATGAAGCGGGGGTCAGCGCGGCGTTTTTGAATTCCACACTCTCCAGCCAGGAAGCCGCCGACACTGAACGCCGCCTGCTGCAGGGCAACATCACGCTGCTCTATGCCGCACCCGAGCGCGTCACCACAGCGCGTTTTTTGGCGCAGCTGGATTCGCTGCAAGAGCGCGGTCTTTTAAGCCTGTTCGCCATTGACGAGGCGCATTGCGTGAGCCAGTGGGGGCACGATTTTCGACCCGAATACCGCGCCTTGACGGTGCTGCACGAGCGCTATGGCAGCGTGCCGCGCGTGGCACTGACGGCCACGGCCGATGCACTCACGCGCGCCGACATCATTGAGCGGCTGCAGTTGCAGGACGCACGCCTGTTCATCAGCAGCTTTGACCGCCCCAACATCCGCTACACGATTGTTGAAAAGCGCGAGGCCACGGCGCAGCTGCTGCGCTTCATTGGCGACGAACATCCGGGCGAGGCGGGCATCGTCTATTGCCAGTCGCGCAAGAAGGTGGAAGAAACGGCCGCGCTGCTGTGCGCCAACGGCATCACGGCGCTGCCCTACCACGCCGGGCTGGACGTGCGCCTGCGCCAGGCCAACCAGGACCAGTTTTTGCGATCGGACGGCGTGGTGATGGTGGCCACTATTGCCTTTGGCATGGGCATTGACAAGCCCGACGTGCGCTTTGTGGCGCACCTGGACATGCCCAAAAACATTGAAGGCTATTATCAGGAAACCGGCCGCGCCGGGCGCGACGGGCTGCCTGCCGATGCCTGGATGTGCTACGGCCTGCAAGACGTGGTGAACCAGCGCCGCATGATTGACGAGAGTCCGGCTGAAGAAGTCTTCAAACAGGGGCTGCGCGGCAAGCTGGAAGCCTTGCTGGGCCTGGCCGAGGCCACCGACTGCCGTCGGGTGCGGCTATTGGCATACTTTGGCGAAAGCTACAGCGCACACGCCAATGCGCCGGGTCGCCCCAAGCTAGGCATGGCCTCCTCGGGGGGCAGCGCAGCACATGAAATGGCAAGCGTGGGGGTTGCGTGTGGCAATTGCGACAACTGTCTGGAAGCGCCGGCGGTGTGGGATGCGTCTGAGGCCGCGCGCAAGCTGCTGTCCACCGTGTACCGCGTGCAGCAGATGAGCGGCTTTGGCTTTGGAGCCGGGCACATCATTGACATCCTGCGCGGTAAAAGCACCGACAAGGTGGCGCAGCGCGGCCACCAGGGTTTGAGCACATTTGGCATTGGCGCAGATCTTAGCGAGTCGCAGTGGCGCGCCGTGCTGCGGCAGTTGCTGGCTACCGATGCCGTGGCGGTGGACGCGCAGGCCTTCAACACGCTGGCGCTCACCGATGCCTCGCGTGCGGTGCTCAAAGGCGAGGTGTCAGTGCGCCTGCGTGTGGCCGCTGCCAAGGCTGACTGGTCACGCACGCGCCGTGGCAACAGTGCGACTGCACCCAAAGCGGCGGTGGCACTGGACGCTGCCGCGCAGGCGCGCTTTGCCGCCCTGAAGGCGTGGCGCGCGGATGTGGCCCGAGAGCACAACCTGCCCGCCTACGTAATTTTTCATGATGCCACGCTGGCGGCCATTGCCCAGAGTGCACCGCAGTCACTGCAGGCGTTGCAGGGCATCAGCGGCATCGGGGCGCGCAAGCAAGAGGCTTATGGTGCGGCGGTGTTGGCGGTGGTGGCCGGGCCCCTGCCGGCTTTGGCGGGCTGATCAGGCCGCCAAAGCTTGGTCTTCGCTGGCCATGATGTGGTCCAGCGCCCGCGCCACGATGGGGGTTTGCTCGATCGTGCGCAGGCGCTGGTGGCGCAGCAGGGCGGCGACCTCGCGCTCCGAGCGCACAAAGGCATCAAAACCTTCGCGGTTGGTGAACAACAGCCGCGTGCGCATGGGGCTGACCCAGCTCAGGCGGCAGCGGTGCTGGTTGCCGTTTTCTTCCGTAAAGTCAAACCACATGCCCCGGTTGAAATTTTGCGCCAGGTTGTCAAATTCGTCCTTCGACGCGGACAACTGGCTCGACAGCCGGGCATCAAGTGCTTGCATGGCTTGCTGACCAGCACGTTCTTCAAGGGCGGCTGAGGCGGTGTCTTCGGACGGAGCCTGGGTCATGCGAATCGCCAGCGTGTGGGTGGTGATCAGGCGGCGGGTGAATTTGGCCCGTGCTTGCTCGGTCCAGGCGATGGCATCCAGCCCACTGTTGAGGTTGCGCACCAACTCTGGCAACACGGCAACGAGTCGTCGGCGTTCATCTGATTCGGTTTTGGGCTGGGTCGACCAGATCAGTTGATCCATGGTTTGCAAAGCAATCTGCCAGGGTTGCGGGTCGGTGTCTGATTGCAGCCAGGCCCGTGCCAACACCTCGCGCCATTGCTGGGTCAGGAAGGGCACCAAAAAGTTGGCCAGGGGCAGTGATTTTGGCAGCGCCTTGATGCGCGCGTGCACCATTTCGTCGGCCTGTGCCAGGGCATTGTCATAGGCTTCGCCGCTACGTTCCTGGTCGGCGGTGGGGTCAATGCGTTGCTGGGCTTGTTGCTCGGTTTCAAACAGGAATTCGTTGAAGCTTTGCAACAGGTCACGAAACAAGTCCAGGTCATCTTCAAACTCATTGAGCACCCGCTGCACGGTGTGTTGGATGCTCTCAAAAAGCGGGTCGTCCTCGCCTTTTTCAGGGGCCCAGGCAATGGATGCATGGGCCAGTGTGTCCACCAGGCGGCGCGCTGGATGCTCGGCGCTGAGAAAGAAGTCGCGGTCGATCATGGCGGCTTTGAGCACCGGAATCTGCAAGCGACCAATCACAAATTTCATTTGAACTGGAATCGACTGGTCGGCAAATACGTAGTCAAACACCTCGGCCAGGGCATCTACCGTGCCGCGGTCGAGTTCAGGGGCACGGCGCACCTGTTCCAAGTCGCGCATCTGGCGCAGGATGTTACGGTCTGCGGGGTTTTGTCCGTTGTGCACCGGGTGCGAGAACGTGGCCACTTCCCCGGCCTGCAAGTTACCCAGGTAGCCCATGAATTCCGGGTCAGCGGCTTGCACGGTCTGCAGGCCGTTTTGCATCACTTCAGCCCCCATAGCACCGATGAATTCAGACTCGCCTGCATCGCCGCCACTGGACATGGACGCTTCAAATACCGAGGATGGTGCTGCCAGGTCAGGGGCGGCGGTTGGCGCAGCGGCGGTAGGGGTAGGGGGCAAAGCCGTGGCCGGGCGCATAACCAAGCCCAGTCGTTGTAAAAATTGTCGCGCCTGGGCTGCAAGGCTGCGCCCCACCGGGGCTAAACCTTGCCATGGCGAAGGGGCTGCGGGCACAGGTGGTGCGGGGTGGGGCGAGTGGTGTGCCCAGGTTTGGCGCTGCATGGCGCTCTGGTGTCGTGCGGCTGCCGGGGACGGGGCGCGTGGTGCGGCAGCGGTGAGCGGTGCGTAGCCAGAAATTTGTTGAGCTTCGCGCTTGATGCGCAGCGCCGGCTCGGATGCCACACCAGCTTGTTCAAGTACCTTGTCCAGCTCTGTGTACAGCGGAGCCAGATCCATCACGTGTTGGGGTTCAATGGACAGCAGCAGATCGTCGGTCGCTTGCGGGTCAAGGGCGCTGCGTTCCCAGGCAAGCAGGAAAGCCCGGACAAAAATTTCAGGGCGAAAAGGGTTGCGCGCAAGGCTGGGTGCATTCAAATCCAGCAGAGCGCTTAACCGTTTGGTCAGCGCAGTCAGGCTGGGTTCAAAATGCGCGTTAAAGCGTTGGGTGACGCGGTCAAGCAGCAAAATCCGGTCGACTTCATTCATGTCAATCAATGACAGCGACATGCCATCCAGCGGGTGGTTTGCTGCAGTTTTTTGCGGCACGGGTGTGGTTGCCGCATCGGGAAAAGCCAGCAGCGCTTCTTCGTCGATGGTGGATTGGATGGCGGCGCGAAAGGCCTGATTGAACAGGGTGGCTTGTTTATCCAGCAGCACGTAGGCTGAGCGCAGATTCTGTGACTGACCAGCGGCTGGCCTGCCATCCATGATATGCAACAAATGGTCCCGTACCCGGCGCAGGTTATCGGCTTCCCGTTCAGCAAAAAACACCAACGCCCGGGCGATCAGGCCGCGCAGATGTCGCCTGGTTTGCACATGCAAGTGACCGGCTGAACGATCAGAAAAATTCATCGGGTGGTGGGGCGTGGAGCAGTCATGGCCAATCTCCTCAGGCTAGCAGTTATTCCTGGTGAAAAGATGTAACAGGTGTCAGGCTTGGTATCGTAGCAGTCGACTAAAACGTCTCCCAATCCCCATCACTGCTGCCGGTGGCCTGGGCTGTGACCTTGGGTGCGGGGGCAGCCAGCGGCATGGGCTTGGCCGCTGGTGCGGGTTTGGCTGGCGTGCTGGCGGCTTTGGGGGCGGTGCTGGTGTGACCCCGCGCTGCAGCGCCTTTGGCTGTGCCCAGGGCGCGGCGCTCTTGGCCTTTGAAGGGCGTTGCTTTAGGCGGGTGCGCACGCACGGCG
>JAVHPS010000293.1:0-1418 GCA_036170715.1 Rhodoferax sp.
CACCGGCTGCGTCGGTAAACGATCCGGTCACACTGCCGTCGGTTGCACTGATCGACAGGCTCCAGGTGCCCGACGAGCTGCCGCCGTAGGTGCCCGTATAACTCTTGGCAAACAGCTTGTAGATGCTGTTTTTCATGTGAGCTTGAGCTGCAGCTGGTGTGGTAGGTGTCACACCGGGCTTCAGGGTGGTGATCATCGTGTCTAGATCGGCAGCCAGAACGGTTTTAAAGTTGACCGTCTTGCCCTTGGCGATGGTGCCTGCGTTGGGGTCAATGACCAAATTGCCTGCGGTATCGGTGGTGCTGATGGACAGCAGAAAACGAACAATGTTGGTGACGGTGGCGTCCGTTGGTGTCGCACCGGGCCCGACCAAATCCAGTGGTGTGACAACGGCCTGTGCGGATGAAATCGAACCGAGCAGAATGTCGCCCACATAAAACCCGACGGATTCGCCTGTATTGCAGGTGTAGTGTCCGCTGGTGTCGGTCGTACCCGCCGTTGCAGATGTGCCGCATTTGTAGCTTAGGCCCGCAACCGGCGCATCGACAAACTGCCCGGTGACTGTGCTGGTCGGGCTGCTACTGCCCCCGCAGGCGGTTAGTGCTGCAAGCACGCAGGCCCCCAGCAGACTTTGAATGGAATGACGCATGAAAACTCCTTGAGTGATTGACAAGGTCAATTGTTCAAAGGTGCGCGCGGTTTGGCTACCCCCCTGATGGGGGGGGTAGCAGACCGTGGCTGACTTCGTCGATACTTTGCGCACACCTACACCAGTCATGCGGATGCCTTCTGTCCTGTTTCCCACCTATCCACCAACGGTTGAACACGCGCCGTTTTTGCTCGACAGTTGGCGGGGGGGCTGGCGCTGCGCCTCTACCGGCAACGCATCAAGCCTGCCTGTGTGCGGCACAAGCTGGGGGGGCACGGTACTGGATCGCCGCAACATGGAAAGGTCGCCGTGAAGCCCCTGCTGCGCCGCTTGGCCTCCTGGTTTCCGCCCTTTGACCCTGAAGTGGATCATGCGCTGTTCTTGACTGGCCACCACAATTTGACCAGTACCGCGATCGGGCAAATGTTGCTCACTGGTTTGGTGGCGTTGACTACTTACAGGCGTACCGATGCCTGGGTTTTGTGGCCCTGGGTGGGGTATTTGCTGTTGCTTGGTGTGGGCTATTTGCTGCTGCGTCAACACTTTCAGCCCGAACTGCAACAGCCGCCCCCCAACGTTGTTGGTGTCAAACGTTGGTACAGGTATCGGCGCACACTGCAAATGTGCAGCGCCGTGGGCTGGGGCGGACTGGCGTGGTTGATGGTGCCGGACGCAACCATTCAAAATGCAATTCTGATGATCGTGTTTGCCGGCGTCATCGGGCACGCGGCGGCGGGCAATGCCGCCAACGATTTTTTGGGCTCAGTGA
>JAVHPS010000294.1:0-27829 GCA_036170715.1 Rhodoferax sp.
GACCTGGGCATCAGCATCAAAACGGTGGAAGCGCACCGCGCCAACATCATGGAAAAACTCAGCGCCAATACGGTGGCAGACCTGCTGAAAATCGCACTCGGGCCGAATGCTGCCAAGGTTTGATAATGCTATTTTTAAAATAGCTAAATATGCCCGCTTCGTAAGGATTAGCGGGCTTTTTTATTAATGGAATTGACATGACTACATTGCCCCAAACCGCGCACATCATCGATGGTGTCGCACTCTCCAAGCAACTGCGTACCGAAGTCACCGAACGCGTGCAAACGCTCAAGAGTCGTGGCATCACGCCTGGCTTGGCGGTGATTCTGGTGGGCGAAAACCCGGCTTCGCAGGTGTATGTGCGCAACAAAGTCAAAGGTTGCCTGGACTGTGGCTTTCACTCGGTGCTGGAAAAATACGATGCCGACATGCTTGAGTCAACACTGCTGGCACGGATTGAGGCCCTGAACAACGACCCCGCCATCCATGGCATTCTGGTGCAGTTACCAGTGCCCAAACACATTGATGCCAACAAGGTCATCGAGGCTATTTCACCTCTGAAAGATGTGGACGGTTTTCACATCGCCAGCGCTGGCGCACTGATGACGGGCATGCCCGGTTTTTGGCCTTGCACACCATATGGCTGCATGAAGATGCTGGAGTCCATTCACTACGACCTGCGGGGCAAACACGCGGTGGTCATCGGCCGCTCCAACATCGTCGGCAAACCCATGGCCTTGATGTTGCTACAAAAAAATGCCACCGTGACCATTTGCCACAGTGCCACCCCAAACCTCAAAGCCATGACGTTGCAAGCCGATGTGATTGTGGCGGCAGTAGGCAAACGCAATGTGCTCACCGCTGACATGGTCAAACCCGGCGCAGTGGTGCTGGACGTGGGCATGAACCGTGACGATACCGGCAAGCTCTGTGGCGACGTGGATTTTGCCGGAGTCAAAGAAGTAGCGAGCTACATCACTCCCGTACCAGGCGGAGTGGGCCCCATGACCATTACCATGCTGCTGGTCAACACCCTGGAAGCCGCTGAACGTGCTGCCAAGTAATTCCATGACCAATCCCCTGCTTTCTTTTAACGCTTTGCCCCTGTTTGACCAGATTCAACCTGACCACGTTGAACCCGCCCTAGAGGAACTTTTGCGCGATGCCAACGTGGCACTGGAGTCTGTGACCGCAGCGGCCTTTCCTGCCAGCTGGGAGGGTCTGGCGCTAGTGCTTGATGTGGCCCTTGAGCGCTTGTCGCGCGCCTGGGGCTCGGTCAGTCACCTCAACAGCGTTGCCGACACGGTTGAGCTGCGTGCCGCCTACAACGCTGTGCTGCCCAAGGTCACCGAGTTTTACACCCGACTCGGCGCTGACGAGCGTTTGTATACCAAGTACCGCGCCATTGACCCGGCCAGCCTGAACACGGAACAGCGTCAAGCGCTTAAAAATGCCTTGCGCAACTTTGTGCTGGGCGGTGCAGACCTGCAAGGTGATGCCAAAGAACGCTTTGCCGCGATTGCTGAACGCCAGGCTGCCCTGAGCCAGAAATTCAGTGAAAACGCACTCGATGCCACCGATGCCTTTGCCTATTACGCCGCTGCACACGAACTCGATGGCTTGCCCGAAGATGTCAAACACACCGCGCTCACCCTGGCGCAAGCCGAAGGAAAAGAAGGCTACAAACTCACCCTGAAAATTCCATGCTATTTGCCGGTCATGCAATTTGCCAGCAGCAGTGCCTTACGCCAAACCCTGTACCGTGCCTATGTCACCCGTGCCTCAGATCAAGCCGAAGGCGACGGCAACCAGTTTGACAACTCGGTCATCATCCGTGAGCTGCTGGCGCTGCGTCTGGAAGAAGCCAAATTACTGCAGTACCCTAATTTTGGAGCCTTGTCATTGGCCCCCAAAATGGCCGATTCACCACAACAAGTGATTGATTTTTTGCGCGACCTGGCGCGCCGGGCACGTCCCTATGCAGAACAAGACCTGGCCGACCTGCGCGCTTTTGCGCACGACCAGCTGGGTCTGGCAGACCCACAACCCTGGGACTGGCCCTATGTGAGTGAAAAACTCAAAGAAACGCGTTACGCCTTCAATGAGCAAGAAGTCAAGCTCTACTTTCCGCTACCCAAGGTATTGGCCGGTTTGTTCAAAATTGTCGAGACCCTGTTTGAGGTTCACATTCTTGAAGACCAGGCGGCGGTATGGCATGAATCGGTGCGGTTTTTCCGTATCCAACGCAGCACCCCCCAGGGTGCAATGGAATTGGTTGGCCAGTTTTATCTGGATCCCCAGGCACGCAACGGTAAACGTGGGGGAGCCTGGATGGATGACGTGCGCACCCGCTGGCTGCGCCCTGACACGCACCAACTGCAAACCCCGGTGGCGCATCTGGTATGTAACTTTGCCAGCGGTGTGAACGGTAAACCAGCGTTGCTGACGCATGACGATGTGACCACCCTGTTCCACGAATTTGGGCACGGCTTGCACCACCTGCTGACCCAGGTGAATGAACGCGATGTGTCAGGCATCAGCGGTGTGGAGTGGGATGCGGTCGAGCTGCCGAGCCAGTTCATGGAAAACTTTTGCTGGGAATGGGATGTTCTCAAAAACATGACGGCCCACGTGGACACCGACCAGCCCATGCCGCGTGCTCTGTTTGACAAAATGCTGGCAGCCAAAAATTTCCAGAGCGGCATGCAAACTTTGCGGCAGATCGAATTTTCGCTATTTGACATGCTGCTTCACACCGCACACGATCCAGCCCAAGACATCATGTCGTTGCTGCAACAGGTGCGAGATGAAGTGGCAGTACTGCAGCCGCCGAACTGGAGTCGTACCGCACATACCTTCAGCCATATTTTTGCCGGCGGCTACGCTGCGGGCTATTACAGCTACAAGTGGGCCGAAGTGTTGAGCAGCGACGCGTATGCAGCTTTTGAAGAAACGGTGGCTGCTGACGGTTTGCCGAATGCGCAAACCGGCCGACAATTCCGCCAAGCTATTCTGGAAGCCGGTGGCAGCCGTCCGGCTATGGAGTCGTTCAAGGCGTTTCGTGGCCGCGAACCCACGCTGGACGCACTGCTTCGCCATCAAGGCATGACACAACCGGCATAAGGAGCAAGCCATATGCATTTACGCAGCCCCTCTTTTCTGTCAGAAGACGCATCTACACCGGTAGCGGTGCATTACTTTTTAGCCCTGGCATGTGTGTGTGTGGCACTGGGTGTCACCGGTGTCCAGGCACAAACGGTTTACCGCAGCGTGGGTGCTGATGGACGAGTGACCTTTTCTGACAAACCACCCGTCACACCGGCCAGCAAAATCACTGCGGTTGAGAACGCTGCGGGACAAGCCGCCACCGCCACCCTACCCTTTGAGCTACGACAAGTGGTAGCCAAATACCCGGTCACGCTTTACAGCGGTAGTGCTTGCACGCCCTGCGATGACGGACGCAGTTTATTGCGCGCACGCGGTGTGCCGTTTACCGAAAAAACCGTGACCACGGCGCAGGATGCCGCCGCTTTGCAAAACCTGAGTGGCAGCACTTCCTTGCCATTTTTAACCATTGGGGCGCAGCATGTGCAAGGGTATGCCAGCACAGCATGGACGCAATACCTGGATGCGGCCGGTTACCCTGAGCGCTCAAAACTGCCGACCAGCTACCGTGCACCAGTAGCTACTGCACTCACCACCGAGCCGGTGGCCAGCGCCACTGCGCCCGCCAAAGCAACTGCACCACAGGCTCCAGCTGAAGCCACCACCCCAATCAGACCCAAAGCCAACCCCAATAACCCAGCTGGCATTCAGTTTTAGGATGTTGGTTCAGGTTGGCAACGCAATCTGGTGATCGACGCTGAACTGGTAATCTTTGAAGATGTGTTCAGCGCTGAGGGTTTGATAGCTACCATCGGCATTCTTGCGGGTGGTATCTTTCAGTCGGTAGGTGTAGTGGCCACAAGTCCACAGCTTGAAGTTGCGCATTTGGGTGCACAGGCAAGTTTTATCTTGCACCGAAATGTTTTTACCGTCCGGATGCAGCGCCAGTTCACGGTTGTAAGCGGTGATGTAGGCACAATTGCCATTGCCATCCAGCAGGTAACCATAAGACTCGCAGTTGGGCCGAATGCCGTCACCGATGGCGGGGGAACCCTTGAGCATGCGCATCGGGTAGCCCGTGGGCGAGATGGTGTTGACAATGATGTCTGCCTCGCTGGCCCTGAAATAGTCTTGTTTGACCGCCGTCGGCAAGCCGCACTCGTTGGCCACGGTAAAACGGGTAGCGACCTGCACCGCAGCCGAGCCGCTTTCCAGAAACGACACCGCATCAGTGCCGGTAAAAATGCCACCAGCGGCAATCACCGGAATATCAAGTTGCTCGTCTTTAACGTACTTGATTACCTCAGCGATGATGGTGGCCAAGTCGTATTGCGCCCAATCCATTCCAAAACCCAGGTGACCACCGGCCAGTGGGCCTTCCACAATCACATAGTCGGGCTTGCGTTCAAGGCGCGCATTTTTGCGCAAAAACAATTGCAAAGCGCGCACGCTGCTGACGATGATGCCCAACTTGGCATCGCGAAACCGGGGATGATCGGCAATCAGGGCGAACGATCCCAAATGCAGACCAGCACTCAAGGTGATGCCGTCAATGCCCGCGTCCAGGGCAGATGCCATGCGCACCTGCAGCGTCTCGCGCGGGCCGTTCATGGTGAGTTTTTCCATGCAGTTGACGAAAATCAGGCCATCACCTTTTTTGGCTTCCATGGTGGAGCCCACATGGCGGCGCGTGGCCTCAGCCAGAATGTCCAGGTCAAACTTAATCTCGGATTTGTCCGAGTTGAGGATGTTGTGCTTGTATTGGCGCGTTTTGTCCTTGACAAAACTGGTGTCAAAACGGCGATCTGACACGTCATTGACCATCGCATCCGAGATGTGACCAATGCCACCCAGACGAGCGGTTTCAAGGGCCAGTTCGGCAGTTGAAATGTCCACCCCCATACCGCCCACGATGATCGGCACAATCTCTTTTTTGCCGAATTTCAGGCGAAAGTCATCCACACGTTTCATGAAAATCCTTGAGCCATTACAAGACAGAATGGTCTTGCATAGCGGCAATTCTACCCGTGCACCCTGACGCTTTCGCGCTGAAAAAAATACCCATGGCCGGGTTGTATGCTTCACCACCGTGTCAAATTTCACCAGACTTACACCACCATGACCGTTGCCACTTCGCCGTCTGCAAAAGCCCTGCAAGGGGTTCGCATTTTGAGCTTGAGTTTGAACCTGCCAGGCCCCGCTGCGCTGCAGCGTTTGCGCCAGATGGGGGCGCGTTGCCTAAAGTTGGAACCCCCAACGCCAGCGCAAGCAGCAGCCTCGGTGACTGGCGACCCCATGAGTGCCTACAGCGCACAAGCCTATGCGGCCTTGCACGCAGGCATTCGCACCCGCGCGGTCGATTTAAAAACCCCCAAGGGGCAAACACAGCTACAACGTGAATTGAGCCAAACTGATGTATTGCTGACCTCGTTTCGTCCCAGTGCCCTGGTTAAACTGGGCCTGGCCTGGAAAACGCTGCACACCCAACACCCCCGCTTGAGTCTGGTTGCCATTGTGGGTGCACCGGGCCTGCGCGCTGAAGAACCCGGCCATGACCTGACTTACCTGGCTGAAAACCAATTGCTCACTGGCCTGGACATGCCAGCCACCCTGTACGCCGACATGGCGGGGGCATTGATGGCTTCTGAAGCCGTGTTGCAAGCGGTGTTGCTGCAACGGCAAAAAGGCACGGGGCGGTATGTTGAAGTGGCTTTGTCGGAGGCTGCCGCCCACTTGGCTCTGCCGCTGGCCTGGGGCTTGACACGGCCGGGCACGCTGCTCGGCGGTGGTCACGCGGGCTACGCGGTTTACCCCTGCAAAGCAGGGCGCGTGGCACTGGCGGCACTGGAGCCGCACTTTGCCAAACGCCTGTGCGAAGTGGTCGGCCTACCATGGACTACGGCCGACATGATGCTGCAGCCAAGTACTCGTGCAGCCATCGCCAGTTTCATGGCCCCCCTGACCCGCCAGGCGTTGGAACGGCTTGCAAGCGCACACGACCTGCCCCTTTATGTACTTCAAAAAGTATAGCTGCTAACCCAATGATTAATTGGGCCATAGGGTATATATTGCCTTACCTAAAGCCTGGAACGTGCTGCCCCAGCATCTCTTTGGTTACCAGGGTGATACCCGATGCCGTGACCCGAAAGCGTTGTTTGTCCTGCACCGGGTCCATGCCAATCACTGTGCCGTCGGGGATGCGGCTGTTCTTGTCGATGATGCACTTTTTAAGCACGCAGTGTCGGCCAATGTGCACATGGGGCAGGACCATGGAGTCTTCGATGGTGGCATAGCTGTGCACATGCACGCCGCTGAACAACATTGAGCGGCGCACAATGGCCCCGCTGACAATGCAGCCGCCGGCCACCATCGAGTCCACCGCCTTGCCACGGCGGGTCTCGTCGTCAAACACAAACTTGGCCGGGGGAGTCTGGGGTTGCCAGGTCCAGATCGGCCAATGCTCTGAATACAAATCCAAATCGGGTGTGACCTGCACCAAATCCAGATTGGCGGCCCAATACGCGTCGAGCGTGCCCACATCACGCCAATAAGCTGGTTTGCCGGGTTCGGTGACGCAGCTCTGCGAAAAATTTTGCGCGTACGTGCGGTAGCGTTGCACACAGTGCGGAATGATGTCTTTGCCAAAATCGTGACACGACCGGGGGTCGTCCGCATCGCGCAGCAACAGCTCATAGAGAAAGTTCGCATTGAATACGTAAATCCCCATGCTCGCCAGCGCTTTGTCGGGCGCACCTGGCAGCGGGCGTGGTTGGATGGGTTTTTCGGTGAAATCGAGCACACGGTTGGCCTCGTCCACGGACATCACACCAAAGCTGCTGGCATCTTCCAGGGGCACTTCAATACAAGCCACCGTCAAGTCGGCCTGGTTCGCGACATGATCCAGCAACACGCGGCCGTAATCCATGCGGTAGATGTGGTCACCTGACAAAACCAGCACATATTCAGGTCGGGCGTGGCGAATTTCGCGCAGGTTTTGAAACACGGCATCGGCCGTGCCTTGATACCAATGTTCATCAGAAGATTGCTGTTGCGCGGGCATGATCTCAATGAACTCATTGAGCCGTCCGTCCAGAAAACTCCAGCCCAGTTGCAGATGCCGGATAAGGCTTTGCGCCTTGTACTGCGTCGCCACCCCCACCCGGCGCACGCCAGAGTTGACACAGTTCGACAGTGTGAAGTCAATGATGCGGAAATTGCCACCAAATGGCACAGCCGGTTTGGCACGAAAGTCGGTCAGCTCATGCAGACGGCTGCCACGCCCACCTGCCAAAATCAGGGCAAAAGTATTGCGCGTGAGCTGGCTAACAAAACGCGGGTCGTGCATTCTGCGCTCCGGCGTGACCGAACCCGTTGTGTTTTCCATGATGGCACCTCATGTGGTCCTTCATTGAATCCCTGTTCCTGTTGCCTTTAGGCCACCGCTGCACCGAAGTTCTCTGGCATCTGAATCGCCACCACCTCACCGCGCGCTGTGGCCACGCCCGCGGCGAACACGGTTGACTCAATCACCACCTTGCGGCCCTTGATTTCCTTCACCCGACCGCGAATTTCCAGCGTTTCGGTGATCGGTGTCGGTTTTAAATAATCGACATGCAGCGAGCCAGTGACAAAACGAAACGCCGGCAACGTGTCCATGGCCCGTCCTTGGTGCTTGTACATGGCGGCAGCTGCCGTGCCGGTGCTGTGGCAGTCAATCAGGCTGGCCAACAAACCACCATAGGTAAAGCCCGGTATGGCCGTGTGAAAGGCCTCAGGTTTGAAATGCGTCACGGTTTCGTCACCGTCCCAAAACGTCTTGATGCGGTGACCGTGGTCGTTTTTCGAGCCACAGCCGTAACAGTACGACAAATTTTCTGGATAGTAGTCCTGAAACGCTTTCATGGGAAGCCTCCGGTTAAACCAAATCACTATGCTATTTATAGCTGTAAGCCTAATATATTATAGGGCTACAGGTCAATTTATTAAATATTTCCAAGCACCTCAATGTGCCACGTGTAGCCTTGCATGGATGCGCTGCGTGGTGCGCCACACCGCCCACAACACCACGGGCACGAGTGCACCAGCTGCAATTTCGGGGTTGATCGGCAGGCCCGCCGCTTTGAGCGCCTTGCCACCGTACAGCAACAAGCTGACAACGTAGTACGAAATGGCGGCAATGGACAAGCCTTCCACCGTGCTTTGCAAGCGCAGTTGCGTCGCTTGCCCGTGGGTTAGCTTTTCCAGCAACTGCTGGTTTTGCACTTCCCTGGCAATGTCCACCCGGGTGCGCAACAAATCGCTGGTGCGTGCCACCCGCTCCGACAAAGAAGCCAGGCGCTGCCCAGTAGCCGCGACGGTGGCGATGGCGGGTGACAAACGCCGTTGCATGAATTCGCCAAGGGTTTGCGTGCCCGGAATGGCTTTTTCGCGCAGTTCGGCCAGGCGTTGCGTCACCAGCGTGTGGTAGGCCTGGGTGGCTGAAAAACGGTAATTGTTCTCGGCCGTGGCACGTTCCACACCCGCTGCCAATGACACCAGCGTGTCAAGCAATTCCTGGTCGGAGGCGGATTTGTTTTCCAACTGTGCGGTGATGCGCACCAGGGCCGCTTCAGACTGAGCCAGCATCGGCCCCAATGCCTTGGCCACCGGCAAGCCACGCAGGGCCATCAGTCGGTAAGTTTCCAGCTCCAGCAGGCGTGCGGCAATGCGCCCGACACGGGTCTGGCTGGTGCCCTCGGGGGCAATCACCAGCATGCGCTCAAAGCCGTCTGGTTGCAGACGGAATTGTGTCAGCGCCCAGGAATGTCCCAGAGGGTGAACGTAGCCGTGGCGATGGCTGGGCTCGCTATCAGGCGCTGCGCTGGACAAGGTGTTGCTGCCCATGAGCGAGGCCACCACCGTACGCCCACCAAACCAATGCAGTGCTTGCGCCATCAAGGTCGGCGCATCATCCAGCGGCGCGTTCAGCATGGCCAATTGCACCGCAGCCACGGTGCGCCCCGGAATCTGCGCCAGCCACGCTGCGGGCAATACCAGCTCGGTCAGTAAATCAGGTTCAAGCGCCCCCAACCCCGCATGGCTCGGCAGCGTTTGCACGATGGAGTAGCGGGTAAATTCAGTGTGGCGCTCCCACTTCACGGTGAAGCCGTCCAGGCGTAAACGCAAGAAGTTGTCTTGCAGGCGCTCCAGCGGCAAATCAGCCTGCCCCGGTAACTGGCGCAAATGCGCGCTTTCCGCCTCGCGGCTAATGCCTTCGTTGAGCACGGCCACGTAAATAATCAGCGCCGGCAAGCGGATGCGCGCCGATGGCCGGGCGTGCACCTCATTGTGCAGGGCAGCGCGCTGCGGGTCGTCGGGCGGGATCAAGCGGGTGGTGGTGGGGCGAGCTTCAGTAACGGTGTGCATGGGGCTATTTTGCCGCCAGTGGGGTCGGCTGGCTACAAACTGCTGACAAAAGCCGCAACATCAGGACGCAAGCGCGCCGGTTTGCGTTTGATGACCGTCCCGACGTTGATGCAACATACCGCCTGCTCGCCATCGGCCAAGGCAAACAGCTGTCGCAAGGCGTTGCTGCGCATGGCTTGGCCACTGGTCAGGCTGCTGCCAAAACCCATGCTGTGGGCACAGAGTAAAAAGTTTTGAATCGCCGCCCCCACCGACACCATGCGTTCCAGAGGATCAATGTCGGGCTCGCAAGACCCCAAGCGTGCAATGGACAGTGTCAGAAACGGTGCCCGAAAGGCCTTCTCACGTGCTTGCTCCACCTGCTCTGGCGTGGCGCTGGCATCGCGCTCGCGCAAGGCCTGGCCAAACACATCCGCCAGCACGCCACGTTTGTCATTTGGCACCAGCACAAAACGCCACGGCATCACCACACCGTGGTCGGGTGCGGCCGCCGCGGCCACAAACATGTCATGAACCTGCGCCAAGCTAGGCCCGGGTGCGGCCAGACGCTTGGGCAAAATGTTTTGGCGGGTCGTGATCAGCGTCAGCGCAAACGCAGCCAGGTCAGCACCAATGGGGTTGGTCGTGTTGGTCATGGCGCAATGGTAACTTTGGATTGAACCGGGTTTGGTATCGGAGACCGCGGTGCATTGCCTGAGGCGCTTCACGGGAAAACCAGGCGTGCCAAAATTGATGCCTACACCTATGAACCCGACTCCCCCCACATTTCCCACCTTGATCACGGCAGAGACACTCAACCGTGATTGTTTTTGCCGTACCTTGAATACCGATCGCTTGCGCGAGCAGCTCGAACGTGACCCCACGCTCAACGGCATGCTGGCTGACATTTTGCAGACCCGGCCCAATTTGTTTTCCAGTACGGTGGTATTCATGGCCAGCGAAAT
Source organism: Rhodoferax sp. (assembly GCA_036170715.1). Classification (GTDB taxonomy): domain Bacteria; phylum Pseudomonadota; class Gammaproteobacteria; order Burkholderiales; family Burkholderiaceae_C; genus Rhodoferax. The sequence goes on from JAVHPS010000294.1 coordinate 10,455, forward strand.
GCAGCGCCAGATCAGCGCCACCGTGGCGGCCATCGAGCGTGTAGCTACCTTGCCAGGCTATCAAGTGCAAGCCTTGTCACGCGCGGATGCCTCGGCGCAACACAACCTGGGGCCGTTGGGCGCGTGCATGGGGTACGACTTTCACATCAGCAACCAGGGCCCACAACTGATTGAGGTCAATACCAATGCCGGAGGTCTGTTGCTTAATGTGGCACTGGCCCGATCGCAACAGGCCTGTTGCAATGAGCTGGACTGGGCTTTTCCGTCCAACGCGCGCCGCGACACCTTGCGCCAAACTATTTTTGACATGTTTGCGGCAGAGTGGCAACTGCAGCGCAGCACCCTGCCCTGGCGTTCGGTAGTGATTGTGGACACGGCCCCAGCGCAGCAATACCTGGCCCCTGAATTTGAGTTGTTTCGTCTGCTTTTTGCCGAGCACGGTATCCACGCCGCGATTGCCGACCCGTCTGAATTACTCTGGCACAACGGTATGCTGCTGCACCATGACCAGCCAGTGGACATGGTCTACAACCGCCTGACTGATTTTTACCTGACCGACCCGGCCCACCAGGCCCTGCGTCAGGCGCATGCAACCAACGCAGTGGTACTGACACCAAACCCGCGTGCCCACGCGTTGCTGGCCGACAAGCGCAACCTGATTGCCCTGAGTCAAAGCGAATTGCTGCTGGCCTGGGGAGCCACTGCGGCAGACCGCCAAGTGCTGGCCAGCAGCATTCCTACCACGCGCTTGGTCACCCCGGAGCGGGCCGACGAGCTTTGGGCACAGCGCCGCCAGTTGTTCTTTAAACCGGTGGCTGGGTTTGGTGCCAAAGCTGCGTACCGTGGCGACAAACTCACCAAACGGGTCTGGAGCGAGATTCTGGAAAGCGACTTTGTTGCCCAAGCCTTGGTGCCCCCGAGCGGTCGCATGATTGAGGTGGACGGCGTGCAAAATGACCTGAAGTTTGACATTCGCGCCTACACCTATAACGGTCAAATACAGTTGCTGGCGGCGCGCATGTACGCTGGCCAAACCACCAATTTCCGCACCCAGGGCGGCGGCTTTGCGCCGGTGATTGTGGTGCCTGATGCGGTGGCCGCCTGATGTGCGGCATTTGTGGTGAACTGCGCTTGGATGCTGCTGTGCCTGACATGGCGGCCATCCGTCGCATGTCTGACGCGCTGGCACGGCGTGGGCCAGATGATGCGGGCATCTATCAAAGTGGCCCGCTGGCATTGGGGCATCGCCGCTTGTCCATCATTGATTTATCAACCCACGCCCATCAGCCCATGGTGGATGCCACGCTCGGGCTCACACTGGTGTTCAACGGCACCATTTACAACTACCTTGAACTGCGCACCGAACTGCTGGCACAGGGCTACACTTTTTTTTCAGAAGGCGACAGCGAAGTCATCCTGAAGAGTTTCCACGCTTGGGGAGAACAGTGCGTGACCCGTTTCAAAGGCATGTTTGCCTTTGCCATCTGGGACCAGCGCAGCAGCCAGTTGTTTTTGGCACGGGATCGGTTTGGCATCAAGCCGCTGTACCTTAACCAGACCGCACAGCGGTTGCGATTTGCCTCCAGCCTGCCCGCGCTGCTGGCTGCAGGTGGCGTAGACACCACGCTGGACGCTGTGGCGCTGCACCACCACTTTACCCTGCACACCGTAGTGCCTGCACCGCGCACTGTACTCAACGGCGTGCGTAAATTGCCGCCCGCCAGTACCCTGGTAATCGAACCCGACGGCTCCAGCACGACGCAGGTATATTGGTCACTCAAGGCCACGCGGCCCGATAAATTCATGACCGAGGCTGACTGGTTGACGGTTACCCGTGTGCAACTGGCTCAAAGTGTGCAACGTCGCCTGCTGGCCGCTGATGTACCGGTGGGGGTGTTGTTGTCGGGTGGACTGGATTCGAGTCTGCTGGTGGGGTTGCTGGCCGAGCATGTGCCTGATTTGCGCACTTTTTCCATCGGTTTTCAAGACGTGGGCAAGGGGTCTGAAAAGGCAGATGAATTTGAGTTTTCAGACCAGATTGCACGGCACTTTCACACCCGACATCAACAGTTCAGCATCCCGAACGCGCATGTGCTGCAACGTTTGCCTGAGGCAGTTGCGCAAATGACCGAGCCCATGGTCAGCCACGACGTGGTGGCGTTTTATCTGCTGTCAGAGCAGGTTGCCAAAGAGGTCAAAGTGGTCATGTCCGGCCAGGGTGCAGACGAAGTCTTTGGCGGCTATTTCTGGTATCCCAAGATGGAAGCCACGTCCGGCTCCCCGTTGGCGCGTTTTAGTCAGCATTACTTTGACCGCAACCACTTCGAATACTTGCAGATGATCACCCCCGCATTTCAGGTAAGTGATGTCACCTCGGCATTCATCGCGGCAGAACTGTCCAAGCCCGATGCCGATACATTTCTGGATCAGGTCTGGCGGCTCGATGCCACCACGCTGATTGTGGACGACCCGGTGAAGCGGGTGGACAACATGCCCATGGCATGGGGACTGGAGGTGCGCACGCCGTTTCTGGATCACGAACTGGTGCAGCTGGCGGCGCACATGCCGCCCGCGCTCAAACTCAAGGAAGGCGGCAAATTTCCACTTAAGGCCATCGCACGCGGATTGATTCCAGATGCGGTGATTGACCGCCCCAAAGGCTACTTTCCGGTGCCAGCCCTCAAATACGTGCGCGGGCCGTTTCTGGAACTGATGCGCAGCATTTTGATGTCAGACGCGTGCATTCAACGCGGCCTGTACCAGCGTAACCATGTCGAAAAGCTCCTTGCCGCACCTGAAGCACCCGCACACTTCACCCGCATCAACGGCAGCAAGCTGTGGCATTTGGCGTTGTTGGAATGGTGGTTGCAAGTGCATGTAGACCCCCACCAACCAACGTTGGCGAGCACGGGATAAAAAACCAATCAGGCTGCAGCGCTGCGTTTGGCGTTGCGTTCACCGACCATCGAAAATGCAAAAGTCAAGGCCTCGATCAGCGACTCTTCGATGGCATGGCGTTCATGCTCGGTCAGGTAAAACATCATGTCCACATCATGGCGGACATAGCGTGCCGGCAAGCGATTGAGTGCCACACACGCCACATCGGCCAGCATGTCGGCGCTGTAGTGCGCATAAGCGTTCGACATGCGCGCCACTTCTTCAAATACCAGTCGCTCGTAGTAGTTATGCACTTGTTCAAAATTGATGATCATAAAAATCCTGTCAGGCAAGAAAAACACACCATTTGAGCCAAACCATAGCAGTCTGATCATGGGTTGGCAAGGGTATTGGCATTGCCAACAGCCCCGCTAGTTGATTTTTTTAGCTATTAAACATGTAGCAGATCAAAAAAATACGCTATAGTTTAGGAGGTACACCGGAGACTCTTTCCGGGTGTCCCTTACCATCCCAGGAGACCCATCCATGAGTAATAAAGAAAACACTGCCATCGGACCACTGTTGAGTTTGCTCGAGTCAAGGTACGCCATTCGTGTCTTGTGGGCGCTTAAAGACAACCATCCCCAAACTTTTCGCTTGCTTCAGGACAGTGTTGGAGCAATTACGCCCAACACACTGAACACCCGTATCAAGGAATTGCGTGCAGCGGGTTTGCTTGACCACAACCAAAACGGTTATGTGGTAACCACGCTCGGCGCAGATCTGCTCAAACGCATGGGCGATTTGTCAGCTTTTGCCACCAAGTGGGCAGCCAGCCAGACCAAAAAAGGCGCTTGAGCCCCTTCGCTTCGACTTCCCTCCCCCAAAAAACCACAGCCACATGACAACAACTGCTTCAGGACTCCAGTACACCGACACCGTGATCGGTTCAGGCGCGTTAGCCACCAAAGGCCAGCGCGTCACCGTGCACTACACCGGCTGGTTGTACCAAGACGGACAGCAAGGCACCAAGTTTGATTCAAGCAAAGACCGCCGCGATCCTTTCGTATTCAATCTGGGTGCTGGCATGGTCATCCGCGGCTGGGACGAAGGTGTCGCTGGCATGCAGGTGGGCGGCACGCGGGTGCTGATCATCCCTCCTGATTTGGGCTATGGCACACGCGGTGCGGGTGGGGTCATTCCACCTCATGCCACGCTGAAATTTGAAGTCGAGTTACTCCAACTCGATTGAATTGCGCCCAACTTCGGCTCAACGCATGAGCCGACCACAAGTGGCACATCAAAACGGGCTGGCTTCAGGCCCGTTTTTTTTGCGGCACGCCCTTGAAATACGGTTGAACATCCCCACGTCACCCCATCGTTAATCCTCTAATCAGTGAACCGAATGTCTGCCAGCACGCCTACCCCATCCACGCCAAACCCATCCACCTCCAACCCAGACGGCACGCAGGCTCCCAGTGAGGTCAGTGCCGCTATGGCCAATTTTGAAGCCGAAGCCTTGACCAAGTGCCAGGCCGATCTGGCTGAGTTGCAGGCCAAAAGCGCCGAATTGGCGGATCAATATTTACGTGCCAAGGCAGATGCTGAAAACGCCCGCCGTCGCGCTGAAGATGAAATCTCAAAGGCGCGCAAATTTGCAGTTGAGGGTTTTGCTGACAGCCTGCTGCCGGTGCTGGACAGTCTGGAAGCTGGCCTGAACGTGAAAGATGCCAACCTGGAACACATTCGTGAAGGCGCACAAGCCACATTGCGCCAGCTGGTTTCAGCTTTGGAGCGCAACAAGGTGGTGGCCATTAACCCGGCAGCGGCTGACAAGTTTGACCCCCATCTGCATCAGGCCATCAGCATGGTAGCCGCCGAGCAGGAAGCCAACACCGTTGTCAGCGTGCTGCAAAAGGGTTACCTGATTGCAGAGCGCATTTTGCGCCCTGCCCTGGTGACCGTAGCCGCCCCCAAATAAATGACCGGTCTGGCTTGAAAAATGATCTGCCAGCCACACGTTAAACACATCTGAATTTCAATCTTTTAAGGAACCATCATGGGAAGAATCATTGGTATCGATCTGGGCACCACCAACAGCTGCGTTGCGGTTATGGAAGGCAATGTGCCTAAGGTGATTGAAAACGCCGAAGGTGCGCGCACCACACCGTCCATCATTGCCTACCAGGAAGATGGGGAGGTGTTGGTCGGTGCCTCAGCCAAACGCCAAGCCGTCACCAACCCCAAAAACACGCTCTACGCGGTGAAGCGCCTGATTGGTCGTAAATTCATCGAAAAAGAGGTTCAAAAAGACATTGACCTGATGCCTTACAAAATTGCTGCGGCTGACAACGGCGATGCATGGGTGGAAGTGCGCGGTAACCGCATGGCACCGCAACAAATCAGTGCTGACGTGTTGCGCAAGATGAAAAAAACAGCCGAAGACTACCTTGGCGAGACCGTGACTGAAGCCGTCATTACCGTGCCCGCTTACTTCAATGATGCGCAACGCCAAGCGACCAAAGACGCGGGCCGTATTGCCGGTTTGGAAGTCAAACGCATCATCAACGAGCCCACGGCTGCGGCCCTGGCGTTCGGTATGGATAAAAACGAAAAGGGTGATCGCAAGATTGCCGTCTATGACTTGGGTGGTGGCACGTTTGACGTGTCCATCATTGAGATTGCTGATGTGGATGGCGAGAAACAATTTGAGGTGCTTTCCACCAACGGTGACACCTTTCTGGGTGGCGAAGACTTTGACCAACGCATCATTGACTTTATCATTGCCGAGTTCAAGAAAGAACAAGGTGTTGACCTGTCCAAGGATGTGCTGGCCCTGCAACGCCTAAAGGAAGCCGCAGAAAAAGCCAAGATTGAACTCTCCAGCAGCGCCCAGACCGACATCAACCTGCCCTACGTCACGGCTGATGCTACCGGCCCGAAACACCTGAACATCAAACTCACCCGCGCCAAGCTGGAAAGCCTGGTCGAAGAGTTGATCGAGCGCACCATTGCGCCCTGCCGCACCGCCCTGAAGGATGCCGGTGTGAGCGCTGGTGACATCCATGACGTGATCCTGGTTGGCGGCATGACCCGCATGCCCAAAGTGCAAGAAAAGGTCAAGGAACTCTTTGGTCGAGAACCTCGCAAAGACGTGAACCCTGACGAAGCGGTGGCTGTGGGTGCGGCGATTCAAGGCCAGGTGCTCTCGGGTGACCGCAAGGACGTGTTGTTGCTGGACGTGACCCCCTTGAGCCTGGGTATTGAAACCCTGGGCGGTGTCATGACCAAGATGATTGCCAAAAACACCACCATCCCGACCAAGTTTGCCCAAACCTTCTCGACCGCCGACGACAACCAGCCTGCGGTGACCATCAAGGTGTTCCAGGGTGAGCGTGAAATCGCCGCAGGCAACAAGATGCTGGGTGAGTTCAATCTGGAAGGCATTCCACCCGCAGCCCGTGGCACACCGCAAATCGAAGTGTCGTTTGACATTGATGCCAACGGCATCTTGCACGTGGGTGCAAAAGACAAAGGCACTGGCAAAGAAAACAAGATCACCATCAAAGCCAATTCGGGCTTGTCTGAGGCTGAGATCCAGCAAATGGTCAAAGATGCTGAACTAAATTCTGCTGAAGACAAGAAAAAACTCGAACTGGTGCAGGCCAAAAACCAGGCTGATGCCAGCTTGCACAGTGTCAAGAAGAGTCTGACTGAATACGGTGACAAAATTGATGCAGCTGAGAAAGAAAAAATCGAAGAAGCCATCAAACACCTGGAAGAAGCTCTCAAAGGCGATGACAAGACTGCCATTGATGAAAAAAGCGCGGCCTTGATGACCGTGAGCCAAAAATTGGGTGAAAAAATGTACGCCGACATGCAGGCCAAGCAAGCTGCAGAAGGTGCACCTGCAGGCGATGCCGGGCAAGCTGGCCCGTCGGGCTCACAAGGTGGCGCACAACAGGCCGACGACAATGTGGTCGATGCCGAGGTGAAAGAAGTCAAGAAGCCCTAAGCGCTTGCACTCCCACGGTTTTTTACACAGTTGACACGCGCCGCGTTGTACCTTGAACAGGTCAATGCGGCGTTTGCATTGAAACCAGGCACACACTGAACATGGCAAAAAGAGACTATTACGAAGTCCTGGGCGTTCCCAAAAACGCTTCAGACGATGAAATCAAAAAAGCGTACCGCAAGCACGCCATGAAGCATCACCCTGACCGCAACCAGGGTGACGCAGCCAAAGCGGCTGAAGAAAAGTTCAAAGAATCGAAAGAAGCTTACGAGATGCTGTCTGACCCGCAAAAACGGGCTGCATATGACCAGCATGGCTTTGCCGGTGTTGACCCGAACATGCGTGGTGGCCCAGGTGGAGCCGAAGCCTATGGCGGTTTTGCTGAAGCTTTTGGCGATATTTTTGGCGACATGTTTGGTCAGCAACGTGGCCGCACAGGTGGTGGCCGTCAGGTGTTTCGTGGCAGTGATTTGAGCTACGCCATGGAAATCACGCTGGAAGAAGCGGCCAAAGGTAAAGACGCGCAAATCCGCATTCCGAGTTGGGATCCCTGTGATGTATGTCACGGTAGTGGAGCCAAACCGGGCACTTCTGCCAAAACCTGCGGCACCTGCGGTGGTGTCGGTGCGGTTCAAATGAAGCAGGGTTTTTTCAGTGTGCAGCAAACCTGCCCCACCTGCCGCGGCACGGGCAAAGTTATTCCTGAACCCTGCACCGCTTGCCATGGTCAGGGCAAGATCAAAAAACAAAAAACGCTTGAAGTGAAGATTCCGGCCGGTATCGATGGTGGCATGCGCATCCGCAGCGCCGGCAACGGCGAGCCCGGCACCAATGGCGGGCCAGCGGGTGACCTGTATATTGAGATCCGGCTCAAAAAACACGACATTTTCGAGCGCGATGGTGATGACCTGCACTGCTCGGTCCCCATCAGCATCGTCACCGCCACACTGGGTGGCGAAATTGACGTGCCCACATTGGCCGGCAAGGCGGCCATCGACATCCCCGAGGGTACCCAAACCGGCAAACAGTTCCGCTTGCGTGGCAAAGGCATCAAGGGTGTTCGCTCCAGCTACCCTGGCGACCTGTACTGCCACATCCTGGTGGAAACACCGGTCAAGCTCACTGAATACCAACGCAAGCTGTTGCGTGAACTCGATGAGTCGCTGAAAAAAGGTGGTGGCAAACACTCCCCCACTGGAGACAGCTGGACGGATCGGCTCAAGAGTTTTTTCAGTTAGCGTTTGATCGATTCACAGCCGACTTGATCAGCGCAAAATGATGCCACACCAGCCACTTGCTGGTGTGGCATTTTTTTGTTCAGTCAACATAAGGAGCGTGCATCATGAGCGTCAACATCACCTTTCTGGGTGGAGCCAGCACGGTCACAGGTTCCAAATACCTGGTGCGGCACGACGGCAAAAATCTGCTGGTTGATTGCGGTCTGTTTCAGGGCTACAAACAACTGCGGCTGCGCAACTGGTCACCTTTGCCGGTGGCTCCTAATAACATTGACGCGGTGATTCTGACGCACGCCCATTTAGACCACAGTGGCTATCTGCCGCTGCTGGTCAGAGAAGGTTTTAGCGGCCATGTCTATGCCAGCACGGGGACGCGCGACCTATGCCGCATTCTGCTGCCCGACAGCGGGCATATCCAGGAAGAAGATGCGGCCTTTGCCAACCGCCACCAATTTTCCAAACACGACACCGCGTTGCCGCTGTACACCCGGCAGGACGCACTCGATGCCCTACCGTTGATCAAAACCGTTGCGTTTGGCAAGCCTTTCACCCCGCTGCCGGGCTGGAAAGCAACGCTGTCTGCGGCCGGGCATATCCTGGGGGCCTCCAGCATCCTGCTTGAAGTAGCGGGCCGACGCATTCTTTTTTCTGGCGACCTGGGCCGACCGGACGACCTGATCATGAGCCCGCCGGACGACGCGCCGCAGGCCGACACGGTGCTGATCGAATCCACCTACGGCGACCGTACCCATCCGGTTGAAGACGTATTGGCCGAACTGGCCCCGGCCCTGCAACGTGTGGCCAAGCGCGGCGGCGTGGCCGTGCTGCCGGTGTTTGCCGTGGGACGCGCCCAGGCTGTGTTGCACGCCATTCACTTGCTCAAACTCAAAGGAGAATTGCCCAGTTCGCTGCCGGTGTTTCTGGACAGCCCCATGGCCGTGCACACCACACATCTGTTTGAAAGTCATCTGGGTGAACACCGTCTGAGCCAGGCCGACAGCCGCGCCCTCACCCACAACGCCACCATGGTCAACAGCACGGATGAATCCAAAGCGCTGGCCAGCCGCCACGGTCCCATGGTGATTTTGTCCGCCAGCGGCATGGCCACCGGTGGGCGCGTGCTGCACCATCTGGCGCACTATGCGGGCGACCATCGCAACATGATCATCCTGACCGGCTACCAGGCCCCTGGCACGCGTGGAGCCACGCTTGCCAGCGGGTCAAAAACCGTTCGCATCCATGGCAAGGATGTGGAAGTCAACGCCGAGGTGGTGCAACTGCAATCTGCCTCCGCCCACGCCGATGCCAACCAGCTGATGGCCTGGCTGCGCACCCTGCCCCAAGCGCCCGATCAGGTCTATGTGGTGCACGGCGAGGCAGGCCCAGCCGACACCTTGCGCAGCCGCATCAAGCGCGAGCTGGGCTGGCGTGCGCTGGTGCCGGAACAGGGGTCAACTTGGCCGACCTGAAGGGTGCGACAAGCTTGCTGACAACCCCCGCTTTTTTTGATGCTTAAAACGCCTCCAGCGCCAGCGCGGTGGCGGCTGCAGCGCCGTCCACAATGCTGTCACGCAAGCCGGGCACCTTGGTCAAGATGTGGTCGGCGTAGAAACGCGCCGTGGTAATCTTGGCCTGCATGAAGGCCACGTCGTTGCCCTGGGCAATCTGCTCTTGCGCCACCAGCATGGCGCGCGCCATTTGCCAGCCGGCCATCAGGTTGCCGGTGAGCATCAGGTAAGGCACACTGCCGGCAAACACGTCATTGGGTTTGGCCTTGGTGTTGCCCGCCACAAAGTCCACCACGTCGATGAACGCCAGCCGTGCCGCCGCCAGGCGTTTGGCCATGGCTGCGGCATCCGCTGTGTCGCAGGCGATCAAAGCGGCTTCAGTGGCTTGCACCTGAGCGGCCAGCGCTTTGGCGGTTTGACCGCCATCGCGGCTGGTCTTGCGCCCCACCAGGTCGTTGGCCTGAATGGCTGTAGTACCTTCGTAAATGGTCAAAATTTTTGCGTCACGGTAGTACTGTGCGCAGCCGGTTTCTTCAATAAAACCCATGCCTCCGTGCACCTGCACGCCCAGGCTGGCCACCTCCAGGCTCATCTCGGTGCTATAGCCCTTGATCAACGGCACCATGAATTCGTAGAACGACTGGTTTTGCTTGCGTGACTCTGCATCGGGGTGGTGGTGCGCTGCGTCATAAGCTGCAGCGGCCACACTGGCCAGCGCGCGGCAGGCCTCGGTGTAGGCGCGCATGGTCATCAACATGCGTTTCACGTCCGGGTGGTGAATGATGGGGCCAGCTGCTGGCAGCGAACCATCCACCGGGCGGCTTTGCACGCGCTCTTTGGAAAATGTCACGGCCTTTTGGTATGCACGTTCGGCAATCGCAATGCCCTGCACACCCACACCATAGCGCGCCGCGTTCATCATGATGAACATGTACTCCAGCCCCCGGTTTTCCTGGCCCACCAGGTAGCCCACTGCGCCACCATGGTCGCCAAACTGCAGCACGCAGGTAGGGCTGGCCTTGATGCCCATCTTGTGCTCGATGCTGACGCACTGCACATCGTTGCGCGCACCCACGGAGCCGTCTTGGCCTACCATGAATTTGGGCACAACAAACAGGCTGATGCCTTTCACGCCTTCGGGCGCGCCCACCACGCGAGCCAGCACCAAGTGAATGATGTTCTCGGCCATGTCGTGCTCACCCCAGGTGATGAAGATTTTGGTACCGGCAATCTTGTACGTGCCGTCGGGCTGCGGTTCAGCCTTGGTACGCACCGCTGCCAAATCGCTACCGGCTTGCGGCTCGGTCAGGTTCATGGTGCCCGTCCATTGACCACTGACGAGTTTTTCAAGATACGTGGCCTTGAGTTCGTCACTGCCTGCCGTCAGCAGCGCTTCAATCGCACCGTCGGTCAGCAGCGGGCACAGGGCAAAACTCATATTGGCCGAGTTCTGCATTTCGCCCGCGGCCGAACCAATGGTTTTGGGCAGGCCCTGGCCGCCAAAGGCCACTGGATGCTGCAAGCCTTGCCAACCCGCCTCGGTGTATTGTTTAAAAGCTTGCTTGAAGCCTGGGGTGGCGGTGACCACACCGTCTTTCCAGCTGCTGGGGTTCTTGTCACCCTCCCAATTCAGCGGAGCCAGCACGCCCTCATTGAACTTGGCGGCCTCTTCCAGCACCGCCTGTGCCGTTTCCAAACCTGCATCTTCCATACCGGGCAGCTGGGCAATCTGGTCGATATTGGCCAGGTATTTCATGTTGAACAACATGTCTTTGACGGGGGCTTTGTAACTCATCGGGTTTCTCCAAATAGATCAAATAAATGGCATCGCCAGCACGCAGGCGAAAAAAAAGGGCATCGCCACGGATGCCCTCATGCACGCCCTGCTTACAGCGCAGCAACCAGTTCGGGCACCGCCACAAACAAATCCGCTTCAAGGCCGTAATCGGCCACGCTGAAGATCGGGGCTTCGGGGTCTTTGTTGATAGCCACAATGACCTTGCTGTCCTTCATGCCGGCCAGGTGCTGGATGGCACCACTGATGCCCACGGCCACGTAAAGCTGCGGAGCGACGATCTTGCCCGTTTGCCCCACTTGCAGATCGTTGGCGGCATAACCCGCATCGACGGCGGCGCGGCTGGCCCCAATGGCCGCACCCAGCTTGTCAGCCAGTGGGGTCATGACCTCGTTGAACTTCTCTTGCGAGCCCAGGGCGCGGCCACCGCTGACGATGATCTTGGCAGCCGTCAACTCGGGGCGGTCATTCTTGGCAATCTCACTGCCCAGATAAGTTGTGTGTCCAGGAATGGCAGCAGAAGCTACTGTTTCAATAGCTGCAAGAGCTTGATCTACAAGGGCTGCAGCATCAAAACCTGTACCGCGAACGGTGATCACTTTGATGCTGTCCTGGCTTTGCACGGTCGCAATGGCATTGCCGGCGTAAATCGGGCGTTCAAACGTGTCGGCACTGATCACCTTGGAGATGTCAGAAATTTGTCCCACATCGAGCTTGGCCGCCACCCGTGGTGCGACATTTTTGCCGGTGGCAGTGGCCGCAAACAGGATGTGGCTGTAGTTGGCCGCCAAAGCCAGCACCTGGGCACTGACGTTTTCGGCAATGCCGTGCGCCAGGCTTTCGGCCTCAATGTGCAGCACCTTGGCCACACCGCTGATGTGTGCCGCAGCCGTGGCCGCCGCAGTGGCGTTGAAACCTGCCACCAGCACATGCACATCACCACCACATTGGGCGGCGGCGGTGACGGTGTTCAGCGTGGCAGGTTTGAGGGTAGCGTTGTCGTGTTCGGCAATTACAAGGGTTGTCATGTTCTTGTTCCAATCTGGTCAGATAACTTTGGCTTCGGTCTTGAGCTTGGCCACCAGGGTAGCCACATCGGGCACTTTGATACCGGCGCTGCGCTTGGGCGGCTCGGTGACCTTCAGCGTTTTGATGCGCGCTGTCACGTCCACACCCAGGTCTTCAGGTTTGACCACTTCGAGCGGTTTTTTCTTGGCCTTCATGATGTTGGGTAAAGTGACATAGCGCGGCTCGTTCAGGCGCAAGTCGGCAGTTACCACGGCGGGCAATGTGACTTGCAGCGTTTCCGCACCGCCATCGATTTCACGTGTCACCGTGGCTTTGCCGTCGGCAATTTCAACTTTGCTGGCGAACGTGACCTGTGGCAAATCGGCCAGGGCGGCCAGCATTTGGCCGGTTTGGTTGCAGTCGTCGTCAATGGCTTGTTTGCCCAGAATCACCAAGCCGGGTTGTTCTTTGTCCACCAGCGCCTTGAGCAACTTGGCCACCGCCAAAGGTTGCAACTCTTCATTGCTCTCAACCAGAATGGCGCGGTCAGCACCAATGGCCATGGCGGTGCGCAAGGTTTCCTGGCACTGGGCTACGCCGCAGGACACGGCAATGATCTCGGTCGCCAGCCCCTTTTCTTTCAAGCGCACGGCCTCTTCTATGGCAATTTCGTCAAACGGGTTCATGCTCATTTTGACGTTGGCGGTGTCTACGGCGGTGTTGTCTGATTTGACTCGGACTTTCACGTTGTAGTCCACCACACGCTTGACTGCGACCAGGACTTTCATAGCTTCTTTTCTCCAGAGTGTTAAAAATGAATCATCGAGCACCGTATCAGCGTCAAAAGCGTTGACGTGCACGTCAATGCTGGCATTCTATGCGGCGGCACTTGGCAGCTTGGTCGTTGCAGCGACAATCCGCAAAAAATCCAACAATAGAACGACCGTGCTTTTTATTATATGCACATCGCGCGCATCGGTATCAAGCGGGTCGCTGATGGATCACACGCTGCGGGTACGGAATCTCAATCTGATGCGCACGCAACAAGCGCAAAATTTCCAGATTGACCAGCGAGCGCAAGTTGTCACTGCCGTTTTCGGGGTCACCCATCCAGTAACCCAAACGAAACTCCAGGCCGTCGGCACCAAAGTTCATCAAAGCGACACTGGGCGGCGAGTCCTTGAGCACGCGGCTTTGCGTTGCTGCGGCTTGCAGCAGCAGCTGCGTCACCAGCTCCACATCGCTGTCATAGCCTACCGACACCGTGGTGAACTGCCACACCCTGGGGTCGGCCAGCGACAGGTTTTCGACCCGGTTGGTGATAAGCAGCTCATTGGGCACAATCGACTCACGCCCCGAGAGCGATCGAATCACGGTGTAGCGCGCATTGATTTCAGTGATAACCCCGCTGAAGTTGTCCACCGTCACACTGTCACCAATGCGCATGCTGCGCTCGGCCAGAATCACAAAGCCAGAGACGTAATTGGCGGCCAGTTTCTGCAGACCAAAGCCAATGCCCACACCAATCGCGCCACCCAGCACCGACAACGCTGTCAGATCAATGCCCACCGCCGACAAGGCCAGCAACAAGCCGACAAACATCAGCAAGGCACGCGCCGCGTTGCTAAACGCCTTGCGCAGGCTCAGTTCACCGCCGGTGGCGCGGCGCAGCAATTTGGACTCAATGGCCGAAGAAATCCACAGCGTGATGATCAGCACCAGCCCGGCCGTGAGCGTGCCTTCGATGATCTTGCGCACCGACAGGGTGCTGGCCCCCACCTTCCAGCTGATCTGGTCAAGCTCTTCCATCACCAGTGGCAGCAAGCCACTGACCCACAGCACCACAGCCAACCAAGCCAGCCACGAAATGCTGCGCTCCAGCAGCCGGATGGCCGGGGTTTCGCTGAACGCCGCTTGCAGCACTTTCACGCCCAGGCGAATCGCCAGCAATGACAACAGCACGGGGATGGCCAGCTTGAACAGCGCCAACGGCATGCTGTGCAGCAACAGCTTGCGTGCCGCATATGCCAGGCACAACAACAGCGCCGGAAACAGCACGCCGTCGATGATGCGCTGCCCAAACATGATGCTGTTGTGCTCGCGCTCGACAAACGCCTTGGACACCAGCTTCGCCAATTGCCAGGCCAACAGCACACACAGCAACAGCGCCCCGAGCTCAATCAGCACGCGGGTTTGCGTCAGGGCTTGTAGCCAGCTTTCCAGGTCGGTGAAGGCGGGGTCAGACATCGGCCAAAACCCGGATGTGCGCCTCCACACTGCGCCCCAGTGGACTCATCACATAGCCGCCTTCCAGACAGCTCACAATGCGCCCCTTGGCGTGGCGGCGTGCCACATCCATGACCCGGCTGGTGATCCAGGCGTAGTCTTGTTCCACCAGACCCAGCTGGCCCATGTCGTCCTCACGGTGGGCATCAAAACCAGCACTGATGAAGATCATTTCAGGTTTGAACTCTTCCAGCCGTGGCATCCAGGCGGCTTCGATCATTTCACGGATATCCATACCTTTGGTATAGGCAGGCACTGGCAAATTGACCAGATTTTTGGCGCTGGAGTGCACCCAATCCATGGGGTAAAACGGGTGCTGGTAAAAACTCACCATCAAGATGCGCTCATCATCCTTGACGATATCTTCCGTGCCATTGCCGTGGTGCACGTCAAAGTCAACAATGGCCACGCGTTTGAGGTTGTGACGCTCCAGCGCGTACTTGGCGGCAATGGCCACGTTATTGAAAAAACAAAAACCCATGGACGCGTTGTGGGTGGCATGGTGACCCGGTGGGCGGATGGAGCAAAACGCATTGGGCATTTCGCCGGCAATCACCGCGTCGGTGGCATCAATGGCGGCACCGGCGGCATTCAGCGCGGCCTCCCAGGTGTGCACATTGATGCAGGTGTCCGGGTCAATTTGCAAGGTGTCAGCACCACCGGCGGCAATTTGCTCTTTCAGCTCGGCGTTCAGACCCCGAATGGCCGCCACGTACATGCGGTCGTGCGCCAGCTCAATGTCGGTCACCGAGGCCGCCGTGGCGGTGCGGTGCTCCAGTGCAATGTCCAGGCCAGAAGCCATCAAACGGTCATCAATCGCATCCAGCCGTTCGGGGCATTCGGGGTGACCCGGCATCATTTCATGCTTGCGGCAACTGGGGTGCGTAAAAAATCCGGTCATCGTCATTTGCAATCGTCTCCACCTGAATTATTTTGGTAAGGTTAGTCCATGAACACCCAAGAAAAGCTTACAACCCTGCTCGATCAGCTTAACACGGTGCTGGTGGGCAAGCCCGACCAAGTCCAGGACTGCGTGGCCTGCCTGCTCGCCGGTGGCCACCTGCTGATTGAAGACGTGCCGGGGGTGGGCAAAACCACCCTGGCACATGCCCTGGCACGCACCTTTGGCCTGCAGTTTTCGCGCGTGCAGTTCACCTCCGACCTGATGCCCAGCGACCTCTCGGGCGTGTCGGTGTACGAACGTGGACAAGAAAAATTCGTCTTTTACCCCGGCCCCTTGTTTGCCCAGGTGCTGCTGGCCGACGAAATCAACCGCGCCAGCCCCAAAACGCAAAGCGCCTTGCTCGAAGCCATGGAAGAAAAACAAGTCACCATTGAAGGCCAGACCCGCCCCCTGCCCGCGCCTTTTTTTGTCATCGCCACGCAAAACCCGCATGACCAGGTCGGTACTTATGCCTTGCCCGAATCGCAGCTGGACCGTTTTTTGATGCGTATCTCGCTCGGCTACCCCGACCGTGCGGCCGAGCGCCAACTGCTCGCTGGCGATGACCGACGTGCGCTGGTGGATGCCTTGCCTTGCGCGTTGAGTGCCGCCGAACTGGCCGAACTGCAACGCCAAGTGCTGGCGGTGCACACCTCTGCCGCCCTGTTGGACTACGTGCAAGACCTGGTGGCCGCCAGCCGCAGCGGTCAGTGGTTTGTGCAGGGACTGAGTCCGCGCGCCGCCATGGCGGTGCTGCGTGCGGCCAAGGCCCATGCCCTGCTGTGCGGCCGTGGCTTTGTGGCCCCGGACGACGTGCGCGCCATCCTGCCACAAACCATGGCGCACCGGCTGACACCCACCGGGGACGCGGGGCGCGGTGCACTGGCCCAGGTGGCGGCCCTGCTCGATGCGGTGGCTTTGCCTTGAAACTGCCGTTTTTTCAGGCGCGTTTTGAGCGCTGGCTGCAAAACCGCATGCCGCTGACGGATCATGTGACCTTGACCCAGCGCACGGTGTACATCCTGCCGACCCGTCCCGGCTTGATGCTGGGGCTGACCTTGCTGGTGCTGCTGGTAGCCTCCATCAACTACCAGCTCAACCTGGGCTACCTGTTGACCTTTTTGCTCACCGGCTGCAGCCTGGTGGCGATGCACGTGGCGCACGCCAACCTGCGCGGCATTACTATGCATTTAGTAGCGCATAGCCCATGTTATTACGGGGCTACAGCCCCATTTGTCTTACAACTTGAAAACCACAATAAAAGTCCGCGCTACGCCCTGGCGTTGGCTGTGCGGGGCAGCACGCACCAGGTTGAAACCGATGTCGCGGCCCAGGCCAGCAGTTGTGTCGAACTGGCTTTTACGCCACCACGGCGCGGCCTGCAGCGCCTGCCCACGCTGACGCTGCAAACACGCTTTCCGTTGGGCACGTTTCGGGTCTGGGCATTGTGGCGACCCGCGGCACAGGTGCTGGTCTACCCGCAGCCCGAGCCGCACCCACCGCCACTGCCGAGCCACAGCGCCGACCCCGGCGCTCACCCACTGCAGACCCCGCACCCCACTGGCGAAGCCGACGGCCTGCGACCCTACCGCCGCGGCGACAGCCTGAAAACCATCGTCTGGAAAAAAGCCGCAAAAACTGGTGAGCTGGTCAGCCGTGACCAGCTGGCACTGCAATCCCACACCCTGTGGCTGGAACCCCAATT
>JAVHPS010000295.1:0-4957 GCA_036170715.1 Rhodoferax sp.
TCTTGATGCCGCTGTCGGCGTTGGCCACGATCTGGATGTAGTTGTTGTAGGTGGCACTCAGGCCGCGCAGTTTGTCGAGCTTGGTCTTGAAGCCAGATTCAGCGTCGCCTTTCCAGGCATCAGAGACCGAGTCGCCCAGCGCCAGCGCCAGTTCGCCGCGCCCAGCTTGCAGCAGGTTCAGGTTTTCAGCGCTGGCCTTGGTCACCTGCGCGGTGGCGCGCGTGTTGGGAATGGCTTTGGCGTAAATCTGGCTTAACGCCACGCCCAGCGGGTAGTAGACCCCGCTTTGACCGCCGGTAAGAATGTTGACGAACTGTTGCGACTGGGCCAGCGCGGCGCTGCTGATCAGGGCTGCGCCCAAACTCAGGCCAAGAGCCCATTTCTTGAAGAGGTGCATGCGAGTCTCCTGTAATGAAAACCTGATTATTGGCCAGTAGTCTGACCGTTGGTGCTGGTGTTTTCCCCCGAACACGGGCTATTTTTCGGGGCGGACTTGGCTTGCGGCAGGGGTGGCCGATTTGCTGCCGGTGCGCAGCGTCAGCCCACCGGCCTGGCGTTTTTGCTCGCCCAGCGCCGGGCGGGTAATTTGGGTGCTGTAGCGGGTGCGCAGTTCATGCACCTGTTCGGTCAGCGCTTGCACCGCGTCGATTTTGTCGGCATAGCGGTGCAGCACCAGGTAGGCGGTTTCAATCAGTTTGCCGCTCAAGGTGCTGCGCCCATGGTTGATCAGGTCTTTGACGGCCGCTTGCGGGTCGCCTCGCATGCTCAGGGACATGGCGTTTTCGGCCAGTTTGAGCACTTGGGCGTGGGCGCTGCGCACGCGCTCGGCGTAGGCCGGATACACCGCTGCAGCCCCGGCCAGCAATTCAGCCAGTGCCCGGGTGCCGGCAAAGCGCAAGCCCAAGGCATCCACCACCGCATCGACTTCGTCCAGCTGGATGGCTTTGTCAGCCAACTGAGCCAGCAAGGCGATCAGGTTGGAGGCCGACTCAAAGTCAAATTCGGGCTCTTTGATACGCCCGCACAACGCCCGCACGGTTTCGATTACCTGGGCATATTGGCGTTGCTCGATCAGTTGCAGGGCATCCACCATGGTGGCCAGGCGTTGGTGGCGCTGGCTGTCGGGGTTGCGGTCAATGAGGCGCACAAAGTCATCTTTGCAGCGCTGCAGACCTTTGCGGTCGCCGCATTCAAGTCGCATGAAAGCCAGCAACACCAGGGTCTGACAGTCAAACATTTTGGAATCCAGCCCGAGACGGGTGGTACGGTCCAGAATCACCTCGGCTTCTTTGCGTTCCCCCGCGTAGTAGCACATCAGGCCCAGGTTTTGCAGCCGTGAAATCGAGGCCGGTGTCAGCGTGCTGGCCATTTTGTAAGTAGTCAGTGCGGCATCAAATTTGCCTTGCTCAAACTGGGCTCGACCCATCACGTCGTAGGCATCGGCGTAGTTGGGGTCTTCGCTAATCAGGTTCTCCAGCGTGCTGACGGCGCGTGCGGTTTGACCCTCGTCCAGCAGGGAACGCGCCACGCCCAGCTTGGCCCAGGGCAGGGTTTTGGCATCCACCACCGCCTGATAAAGTTCTTGCGCCTGGTCGTATTGGCCAATGCGCAGCATCAGCTCCGCCCCCACGCGCGCGGCGTAGAGCCAGAACAAGCCCTTGGCTTCAAAGCGCTGCTGGCACAGTTGGGCGGCGGTTGTAAAGTCTTCGGCTTCAATCGCGGTAAAAATTTCCAGCAAGGACAACTTGCGCAGGCGCGCCTGGCGCAAGCGCTCTCCCAACTGGTTGGCCTTGTGGGGTTTGAGCAGGTAGCCGTCCAGTGCCGACTCGGCGGCCTCGGCCACTTTGGCATAGGTGGCTTCGCCTGTGACCATGATGAACACGGTGGCAAATGGCAGCAGTTGGTTGCGCCGCAGGTCATCGAGCAAATCCTGCCCAGACATGCTGTCACCGGGGAAATGGTGCTCGCACAGCACCACGTCAAATTTGCGGTACTCGAGCTGCCGCCGCGCATCGGTCAGGCGTGTGGCTTGCACCACCGTGCCCATGCCAAAGTCGCGCAGCTGCGACACCAGCACGGATCGCGAGGTGGGGTTGCCGTCAATCACCAGCGCGCTGCTGGCTGAGAGGTCGTCGTCCAGGATAGCCATCAAACCGCCTGGGGCATGCGCCAGCCCGACCAGAGCGGCCGCTGGCGGGGGTGGAGGAGGTGGGTGCGCATTGTGCAAAATGGTAGCACCACAGCGGCGCTGAATAGCGTCCTTTAGACGGGCACAATCGCATAAATTCTTGCCACACCCAAACCCTGTATGCCGAAAAATTCTTTGCCTGAAACTTCTGCTGCGCTGCCCGTGACCCAACCCCGAAACCCCTTGCATGGTGTGACGCTGGAGGCCATGGTGCTGGCGCTGTCGCAGTATTTCGGTTGGGATGGGCTGGCACAGCGCATACCGGTGCGCTGTTTTGCTGTTGAGCCCAGCATTGCGTCAAGCCTGAAGTTTTTGCGCAAAACGCCTTGGGCGCGTGACAAGGTCGAGGGGCTTTACCTGTTCATGCTGCGCGAACAAAAGCGCCAGCGCTGAACGGGCTGGGCCGTGCGCGCGTTAGGGGCGCGCGTTCAATCGCCCTGGGCAAGCAGGCGCGGCGCACGCAGGCGGCCTAAACTGCACGCACCATGATGCCTACTGATTCCACCCTGCCGCACACCCTCAACGCTGCCCTGGCTCGGCAACGCAACGCCTATCTGGCGCACCCGGTGCCGACGCTGGCAGAACGTGTGGCCGACCTGCGCACGCTGCAGCGCTTTGTGCGTGAACACCAAGCGGCGCTGTGCGAGGCCATCAGCGCCGACTATGGCCACCGCTCGCGCCACGAGACGCTGCTGGCTGAAATTTTCCCGGTGGTGGACGGCATTGACCACATCATTGGTCAGCTGCGCGGCTGGATGCGCGTGCAGCACCGCAGTGTGGATTGGCGTAGTTTTTTTGGCGCACGCAACCGTGTCATCCCGCAGCCGCTGGGCGTGGTGGGCGTGATCGTGCCGTGGAACTTTCCGCTTAATCTGAGCCTGGTGCCATTGAGCTACATCTTTGCCGCGGGCAACCGCGCCATGGTCAAAATGAGTGAGAACTCGCGCCACCTGTGCGCCTATTTGATGGCGCACCTGCCGGCGTACTTTCCGCCCGAGAAGCTGCAGTTTTTTGATGAAACCGGCGGGGTCGGCATTGAATTTTCAAAACTCAAGTTCGACCACCTGCTGTTCACCGGCTCGGGGCAAACCGGCCGGGCGGTCATGGCTGCTGCCGCCGCCAACCTGTGCCCGGTGACGTTGGAGCTGGGTGGCAAAGCACCGGCCATTGTGTGCGACGACTTTGCGTTGGTCACGGCGGTCGATCGGATCATGTTTGTCAAGCTGCTTAATGCTGGGCAAATTTGCACCACGGTCGACCATGCCTGGCTGCCGGCGGCCAAGGTGGACGAATTTGTGCGCCTGGCACGTGCTGTGGTGGTGCAGCGTTACCCCAGCATCGCGTCTGCCGACTACACATCGATCATCGACCAGCGCGCGTTTGAGCGGCTGCTGAGCGCCTTGGACGAAGCGCGCAGCCGGGGCGCGCAGGTGCTGCAACTTGTTGACGGCCCGGCCTTTGACGCGGCTACACGCAAAATTGCACCGGTGATCGTGCTCAATGCGCCCGCTGACTGTGCCCTGATGCAGCGCGAAATCTTTGGCCCGATCCTGCCGCTGCGCACGTACACCCAGCTTGACGAGGTGGTGGCCAGCATCAACGCCGGGCCACGGCCGTTGGCGGTGTACCCGTTCAGTGACGACAGCGCTCAAGTGCAGTACCTGATTGACCATGTGATGAGCGGCGGCGTGTCGGTGAACGACGCGCTGTTTCATGTGGGCCAGCACGACCTGCCGTTTGGTGGCGTGGGTGACTCGGGCATGGGCCATTACCACGGCCGCGAAGGGTTTGAAACCTTCTCAAAATTGCGCCCAGTGTTCTACCAGGCGCGCTGGAGTTCGCTCAAATTCCTGATGCCACCCTACGGCAGGTTTGCCGAAAGGGTGTTGGCGTTTTTGATCGGGTCTTAATCAGTTGGGGTCAGAGCACATCGCTGCGCGAGTGGTCTGACCCCAAGGTCTCAGGTTCGGTCAGAGCACATCCATCGCTGTGCGCTGCCCCGTCAGAATCAGTGATAACCCTTGAATCGTACGTTAATCGCCCACTTTAGGCTGATTAACGCACGTTAATGAACGAAATAGTTAAACCAAAAATCGTGATTTGATTAAAGTCACGCCAGATTCCAAGGTTTATCCGGTGTTCGCGCGTTCACCGCCGCTTCATTTTCATTGCAACCACTTCAAGCAGGAGACAAACCATGCAAGACCTGATTTCTCACCAACTCGTCAAATACCTCGAAGACCGGGGTGTCGAGCACATTTTTGGCCTGTGCGGCCACACCAACATTGCAGTGCTGACCGCGCTGGGAAAAAGCAGCATCCAATTCATCAACACGCGTCACGAACAAGTGGCCGCACACGCCGCTGACGGCTACGCCCGCGCCAAAAAAACCACCGCCGTGGTGCTCAGCCACCTCGGCCCTGGCCTCACCAACGCCGCCACCGGCGTGGCCAATGCGGCGCTGGACTCGATCCCGATGGTGGTGATTGCCGGTGACGTGCCCAGCCACTACTACGGCAAGCACCCGCACCAAGAGGTGAACCTGCACAGCGATGCGGCGCAGTCAGAAATTTACCGTCCGTTTTGCAAGCGCGTCTGGCGCGTGGAGCGCCCTGACCTGTTTCCGGAGATCATCGACAAAGCCTTCCAGCTGGCCGAGAGCGGCCGCCCCGGCCCGGTGCTGGTGAGTGTGCCGATGGACATCTTCTCCAAGGAAGTGGACGTGGAACTGTTTGCCAGGCTCAAGCGCCACACTAAAAAGCTGCACAC
>JAVHPS010000295.1:5057-6859 GCA_036170715.1 Rhodoferax sp.
ACCTTTGACTTCAGCAAAACCGGCCTGATGCACATCGACATCGACCCGAGCGAAATTGGCCGCAATTACCCGGTGCAAATCGGCGCGGTAGCCGACCTGAAGCAAGCGTTGAAGGTGTTGAACCGCGTGGCCAAAAAACTGTACCCGCAAGGCCTCAGGAACGACGCGCTCAAAGCCGAGATAGCGGCCAACCGCAGCACGTTCAAAGCCGGGCTGGTGGCAGCGCAGCAAAGCAACGCCTTCCCGATGCGCCCCGAGCGCATCTTGGCCGACGCGCGTGCCGTGCTGCCGCGCGACGTGATCATCACCACCGACGTGGGCTGGAACAAAAACGGGGTGGGTCAGCAGTTTGACATCTTCACCCCCGGCAGCATCCTGACCCCCGGCGGCTACGCCACCATGGGCTTTGGTGCCCCGGCGGCCATTGGGGCCAAGATTGCCTGCCCGGATCGCGTGGTGGTGTCGCTGGTGGGCGACGGCGGTTTTGGCCAGAACCCGGCCATGCTGGCCACAGCGGTAGAAAGCAATGTGCCCGTCATCTGGGTCATCATGAACAACTGCGCGTTTGGCACTATTGCCGGCTTGCAGCTGGCGCACTACGGCACCACCGTGGGTACGCTGTTCTTCAAGGACGGCCAGCCGTTTCAGGCCGACTTTGCGGCCATCGCGCGCGCTTATGGGGCCGAAGGCATTCGCGTCACCTCCGCCGATGAATTCAAGCCCGCACTGGAAAAAGCGCTTGTCTCCAAGCGCCCGTTTGTCATCGACGTGGCGATGCAAAACGCCCCGGTCGAAACCGCTGGCCACTGGAACATCATGGACATCTACTCGCCCGGCAAAAAAGTGCACCACGCCGACACCAGCACGCTGCAAAACATAGCACGCAATGCTTGATTAACAAAGGCTACAAGCATGAAGCACACTTATTCACTGGCCCACCTCACCGCCATGGCGCTGCCACCGGTGGACTTGATCGAGGTGGCAGCCAAAACCGGCTACGAATACGTTGGCTTGCGCCTCTCGCGCGTCACCGATGCCGAGCCGTTGTACCCGCTGATCACTAGCAAGGCCGCCATGGCCGCCACCCAAGCCAAGCTGGCTGCCACTGGCGTGAAAGTGTGGGACGTAGAACTGGCCCGCATGGACCCCACGCACGATGCGCAGAGTTACTTTCCCATGCTCGATGCCACGGCAGAGCTGGGTGCGCGGCACGTGATTTGCCAGCTGCCCGACCCGAACCGTGCGCGTGCCCACGAGCGCTTTGCCACGCTGTGTGATTACGCAAAAACGCTGAACATCACCGTCAGCCTGGAGTTCCCGTGGTGGACCGAAACCGGTAACCTGGAAACGGCCACCACCGTGCTCAACACGGTCAACCGCAGCAACGCGGGCCTGTTGATTGACATGCTGCATTTCTTCCGTTCCAACTCCAGCCAAACAGCGCTCAAAGCCCTGCCGCGCGAATGGTTCCACTTTGCCCATGTGTGTGACGGCCCACAAACCATTGCACCGGGCATGGACAGCATCTTGCACGAAGCCCGCAGCCACCGCCTGTTCCCGGGCGATGGTGCCTTTGGCGTGAAAGATATCCTGGCTTGTATGCCCGACGACATCACCTACACGCTGGAAATTCCCGGCGACGCGCTGGCCGCAGAGATCGGCTTCGAAGCCTATGCCCGCAGCGCCCTGCAAACCGCCAAACGCCATCTGGACTGACAAGCGCACCGCGCCCAACACCCTTTCCCCACCCACCCTCACCGGAGACAAACCATGAGCAACATTCCCCCCGAACTCAAAAAGAC
>JAVHPS010000296.1:0-1417 GCA_036170715.1 Rhodoferax sp.
GTCACAAGGGCGCGCTTTTTGTTGTTTGGGCAGGTTTGCAGCGACGTACTGCGAAACGCCAATGCAAGCCCCAAAGACCAATGTTTTGAATGTTTGTTTGTCTGGTGTAAATAACTTCGATCTACCGCAGTATCAAGCGGCAACTGGCGGGTATCTCAGCTACCGAAACGCTTTGGCCCCAGCACTACGCTTGCGCCGGGGTTTCCCAGCTTGGGCATAAGCCTCAGCGCTGAACGACTGCCGTTGCGTCAGCAAATCTGGCGCGTCAATCAGGGCCGCAACCTCGGTAATGTCGGCCTCCGTCACACCCACCGAGCGAAAGTGGCTCTGCCAATCGTTGACGACGGCAATGATCTGGAGGACTGCGTTGGCTGCCTCCAGAGGAGTCAAGTCAAAGTCATCCACCACCGCCATCGCCTCAGACAGACTGGGTTCGCGGCTGGTGTCGGAGATCATGAACTGGTGCTCCAGCGCCCCGGAACCGGTTGGAACCATGTCATAGCCTGGGCTGAGTTCGAGCTTCATGGTGCGGCCGCTGATGTGGCACAGCAAGGCATGGTTCTTTTCGTGGTCGTCGGTGTTAGCGACCAGAATATTGAAAATCATGCGCCGGAACAGCTCATGCAACTGGGCATCAAGCGTGCGCGGATCGGCCGAGCGCCGCAGGGCGCGCGCCAGTTGCGGGTAACCAAATTCGGGCTCCATGCCTTCGGGCAGCTCGGAGCGCAACAGCGTGCAAGCCGACAGACAATGCACACGCGCACCGTGCTGGCGGTCAAAGCGCTTGACGGCCATGGCGTGTCCGCCCTGCAGCCGCACGGGCAGCGTTTGCGCCACCTGCAAGCCCGCCTTGTGCGCCAGTGTCATGGTGGCGTGCTCTACCAAAGGCAGATCGAAAGGCTCACCGTTGTAAAACTTGAGCACCCATTCTTCGCCGTCGATGGCAATCACCGCTTTCGGCTTGGCACCACCCAGACTGCCACTGCTTGCCAGCAGCGCCCGCTGCTGCGCCTGCAATTCACCTACGCCGGACTCGATGATCTGAATCGCCGCATTCAGGTCGCTGGCATCCTCCAGGCGTGGCAGAGCCCGCGCCATGAAGGGGGTGTAAGCATTTCGAGAGGTGGACACGCCCACCGCGCCAAAGCGCTCGTCACCGGCAAAGTAAAGCATGTCAAACACCGTGGCACCTGGCTTGTACAAGTAGCGGATCACCTTTTCGCCCCAGCGGTCAGGGCGTGCATCGTCCAGTGCGCCGGGCGCACCGGGTAGGCGAGCGGTGTGGTGCACGGGGGTCCAGGTTTGCGCCATGAGTGGCATGTCGTCGCTCAGGGCGAACCCGGCCTCAAGCCATGTGGGGTCGTAAGTCAGACCCACATCGCCATTGTTTTGGCGAGTGATCTCGCCAACCAGACGG
>JAVHPS010000297.1:0-6776 GCA_036170715.1 Rhodoferax sp.
GCCCCACCGCCAACATGTACCGCCTGGGCTGCAAAAGCCCCGAGATTGAAGCCGCGTGTCGTAAACCCAGTTGTGTCTACCCCGGCATCTGCCAAAACCTGGACACCAACCACGATCCACTGATTGCCATCTACCAACGCGGGCGCGCCTTGAAAGGCATCAAAAAGATTTTGATTGGCTCCGGGGTGCGCTATGACCTGGCAGTGCAAAGCCCCGACTACGTCAAGGAACTGGTGCAGCACCATGTGGGCGGCTACCTGAAGATTGCGCCCGAGCACACCGAGTCTGGTCCACTGAGCAAGATGATGAAGCCCGGCATGGGCACTTACGACAAGTTCAAGACGCTGTTTGACAAATTCACGGCCGAGGCGGGTAAAAAGCAGTTTTTGATTCCGTACTTCATTGCCGCGCACCCCGGTACCAGTGATGAAGACATGATGAACCTGGCCATTTGGCTGAAAAAAAATGGCTTCCGGGCCGACCAGGTGCAAACCTTTTATCCCAGCCCGATGGCCACCGCCACCGCCATGTACCACACCGACTTGAACCCGCTCAAAGGCATCCACCGCGATGATCGGGCTGAAAAAGTGGATGTGGTGCGCGGCGAAAAACGCCGTCGGCTGCACAAGGCTTTTTTGCGCTACCACGACCCCAACAACTGGCCGCTGCTGCGCGAGGCGCTCAAAGCCATGGGGCGGGCTGATTTGATTGGCAATGGCAAGCAGCATCTGATCCCGACTTTTCAGCCAGCGACGGATGGCAGTTACACCAGCGCCCGGCGTAAAAACTCGACGCAGTCAGAGGCCAAGCCCTTGAAACCGATGCGTCTAGGCAGCGACCCCAAGCCGGGTCAGTTGTTGACCCAGCACACCGGTTTGCCGCCGCGCGCCAGTGGCCAAGCCCCGCCGAAAAACTTCAACAACCACCGCCCACGCTGATTCAGGCGTTGGGTGAGGTGGCGCGTTGCAGCTGAATGTTGGCGCACAGACCGCCGCTGCTGGCGTTGGTCAACACAAAAACGCCGCCCATGCGGGACACCGTTTTCTCCACAATCGCCAGGCCCAGCCCGGTGCCCTTGGCCTCGGTGCGGGCTGCTTCGCCACGGAAAAAAGGGGTTGTGAGTTGTTTGAGTTGGTCGGTGCCCACACCCATGCCATGGTCGCGTATGCGCAGCAGCACCTGTTGGTCTTGGTGTCTGGCCGAGATGTCAATTTCGGCCATGCCGGTATCGACGGACTTGCCGTACCGGACTGCGTTTTCCAGCAGGTTGGTGATGACGCGTTGCAGCTCAACGGCATCAACCAGCACCAGCAAATGGGCTTCCATGGCGATTTTGAACACCACGTCATCGCGTTTGCGCATGTTGGTCACACACGACTGGACGGTGTCATTGAGTGACACCGACACCAGCTTGATGTTGTTGCCGGGGCGGGCGTAGTCCAAAAATTTGTCGATGATGGCATCGAGCTGTTCAATGTCAACGGCCATGCCGGCGCGGGCTTGTTCGTCCGGCACGCTTAACTCAGTTTCAAGCCGCAAGCGCGCCAAAGGGGTGCGCAAGTCGTGTGAAATACCGGCCAACATCACCGCCCGGTCTTCTTCGATCTTGGCCAGTTTTTGCGTCATCCGGTTAAACCCCACATTCACGGCACGGATTTCGTTGGTGTTGACGGCTTCATTGAGCACGCTGGCTTCAAAGTCACCCTCGCGGATACGGCTGGCGGCGTAAGAAAGGTCTTTCAGTGGGCGGTTGATCAGGCGTGCAATGAAGGCTGCCCCGGTCAACGACAGCGCCCCAGCGCTGGCCAGCCAGACCAGCCAGATGCGGCCAGCAGGCTGGTCAAAGCGGTCGCGGTTGGTTTGTAGCCAGTAGTGGTCTTTGTCAATGGTGAAGCCAATCCACAAACCATCCACGTTATTGACCCGGCTGGCTACCAGCGTGTCGGGCCCCAGCTGGCGCTTGAGTTCATCGGACACATATTGGCCCAAGTGCTCTTGGTCCAGTGGTTCGGCAATGTCTTTGGGCTCACGTGGCACGATCACCACGTGTTCCTGGTCTTTCATGGTCTTGAACAGCGACACCCGGGTGATGGCATCAGAGTGCATCACTGCAGCCCGGCTCAGGTTGACCAGCGAGGCGATCTGGCGCGCTGTTTGCACCGAGCGCGGCTCGGCTTCGAGTTCATGCAAGGTTTCTGTCCAGGCCCAGACGCTGCAGATCAGCAACAACACCAGCAGCACAAACGTGCGCCAAAACAGACTCAAACCCGATTTGCGTGGCGGCTCGAGCGTGTTGTCATCGGTGGTGTTGAGCTGGTTGAAAGGGTCACTGATTTCCATCGGGTACAAAAACGTAACCCACACCCCATACCGTCTGGATATAGCGTGGTGCGGTGGCATCTTCTTCGATCAGTTTGCGCAGCCGCGAGACCTGCACATCCAGGCTGCGGTCAAACGGCTCAAAGTCACGGCCACGTGCCAGTTGCGCCAGTTTCTCGCGCGACAGTGGCTGGCGTGGGTGACGCACCAGGGCCTTGAGCATGGCAAATTCTCCGGTGGTCAGGGTTAATTCGTCTTCGTCTTTGTGCAGGGTACGTGCGGCCAGGTCAAATTTGAACGGGCCAAATGCCACGGATTCCACCTCGCCCGATGGGGCACCCGGCATCTCGGTGGGTGGGCGGCGGCGCAGCACGGCGTGGATACGGGCCAGCAACTCACGCGGATTGAAGGGTTTGCTCAGGTAGTCGTCAGCCCCCACTTCCAGACCAACGATGCGGTCAATGTCTTCGCCTTTGGCAGTGAGCATGATGATCGGGGTGCGGTCGTTGGCCCCGCGCAGGCGGCGGCAGACCGACAAACCATCTTCACCCGGCATCATCAAGTCCAGCACAATCAAATCAACCGGCTCGCGCAACAGCACCCGGGTGAGTGCCTTGCCGTCTTCGGCTTGTAGCACTTCAAAGCCCTCTTGCATGAGGTAGCGTCGCAGCAGATCGCGAATCCGGGCATCATCATCGACCACCAAAATTTTGTCGACACGCTCAGGGTTTGTTGCCATGGCCAGTTCCTGTGAATTTGTAACAATGGCGATTGTTGCGTGCTTCAATCCGATTCACTAAACTTTTTTCCATGCCATTGACACGTTGTTACAAATTATCAACACTCCGGCCATTCCAGCCCCAGAAAGCTTCGACATGAAATTGACTTCAAAAGTAATAGCTGCCAGTACTCTGTTCTTCTGGGCTCAAGTTGGTTTTTCGCAACATGTGCCGATGCCAGCACCGGTTGGCCAGCGCGTCACGCTTTCAGCCAGCGCCAGTATCCAGATGCCGCAGGATGTGCTAACGCTGTCATTAACCACCCAGCGTGAGGGGGTAGAGGCACAAACCGTACAAAGTCAGCTTAAGGCGGCACTCGACGCGGCGCTGACCCTGGCCCAGCCAGAGGCTCAAAACGGTGTCATGGACGTGCATACCGGTCGTTTTGGGCTGTCGCCGCGCTATGACCGCAATGGCAAGCTGGTTGGCTGGCAGGGCACGGCCGAGCTGGTGTTACGCGGCAGCGACTTTGCACGTCTGGGTGAAGTTGCGGGGCGATTGAGCACCTTGACCGTGGCCCATGCCAGTTTTGGGTTGACAGCGCAGCAACGGCAAATGGCGCAATCTGAAGCCCAAAGCCAGGCCATTGCACAGTTTCGCCAACGTGCCAGTGCCATTGCAGCCAGTTTTGGCTTTAAGACTTACACCCTGGTCGAAGCGCAAGTGGGGGCGGATGATGCCATCAGCCCACGGCCCCAGATGATGGCGCTGAGCGCACGGGCCCTGGCAACCGATGCGCCCGTGCCGCTGGAGGCCGGGCTGAGTACCGTCTCGGTGACGGTCTCGGGTACGGTGCAATTGCAGTGATGCGACCTGGCCATGGTTGATTTTTCACCCCTTGCAGCACTCAAACGCATGACCACAGGTGGCGCAGCGGCTGCGCCCACCACGCTCGGACGCTTTGAACTTAAACGCTTGTTGGGGCAGGGGGCGCAGTCCAAAGTCTGGTTGGGTTTTGACCCCCGGCTGGAACGCGAGGTGGCCATCAAGGTCATGAAGCCGGTGCAGGGCCCCGCCGCCGCGGTGCTGTCGCAGTGGCTGACCGAGGCGCGCAACGTCAGCCGTTTGACGCACCCCAACATCGTGCCGGTGTTTGAAGCAGATGTGCACGAGCAGCAACCGTATTTGGTGTTTGAGTATGTGCCGGGTCAAACCCTGGCGCAGTTGCTGCACAGCCAGGGGGCCTTGCCACCGGCGCAGGCGGTGGCGCTGATGCTGGACGTGTTGGGTGCCTTGCAGGCGGCGCATGCGGCGGGTGTGGTGCACCGGGATCTGAAACCGTCGAACGTGCTGGTGGACGATGCAGGCCGTGCTCGGGTGATGGACTTTGGCATTGCACAACGCATCAGCACCGATGCCGATCAAACCGCCAGTACCAGCGTGGCCGGTACTCCGGCCTACATGGCACCTGAAGCGGCACGCGGAGCCCCCGTGTCACCGGTCATGGACGTGTATTCCGCAGGCTTGATGCTGGCCGAATTGTTGTGGGGCAAACCGCTGCAACCCGACACCGATGCCTACAGCGCCATCTACCGAGCCGCTTACCAGCCATTGGCATTGCCCGCTGCCTTGCTGCAGCAACTCGACGACAACTTGCGCGCCATGGTGCTGCGGGCGCTGGCCCCGGATGCGGCACAGCGCTACCCCAGCAGTCAAGTTTTTCTGGCGGCTTTGCAAACCTGGCAGGCGCAGCAAAGTGCAGCCTTGGCTCCGATGCCTGACACCGGTGGTGAGCAAAACAGCACGCTTGAATTTTTGTTGCGCCGCATGCGCAGCAAAACCGATTTCCCGGCCCTGTCGTCCTCGGTGGCGCAGATCCAGAGCATGGCCGTGTCGGACAAGGAAAGCATCAGCAGCATCACCAATGAAATTCTGAAAGACGTAGCGCTCACCAACAAACTGCTGCGCTTGGTCAACAGTGCCCACTATGCGCGTGGCAGCAGCATTGGCACGGTGTCGCGCGCGGTGAGCCTGGTGGGGTTCAATGGTATACGCAACATGGCGTTGAGCCTGGTGCTGCTGGAACACATGCAGGACAAAGCCAACGCCAACTTGCTGAAAGAAGAGTTCTTGCGCGGCCTGATGGCGGGTTCTATTGCCGCTGAGTTGTCCGCCACCAGTGCCGAGGGCGAGGAAGCCTTCATTGGCGCCCTGTTCCAGAGCCTGGGGCGGATGCTGGCGCAGTTTTACTTTCCAGAAGAAGCAGCCAGCATCCGCACCCTGGTGAATGCGGCCCAAGATGCCTTGGCTGAGCCGGCGGCTGCGCGTCGCGTGTTGGGCATCAGTTTTGAAGCACTGGGCATGGGGGTGGCCAAAGCCTGGGGCCTGCCAGACGGTATCCAGCGCTGCATGCACGTGCCCACGGGGGCGGCGCCAGGCCGGGTTCCTGTAGACGTGGCCGAGCGCCTGCGCTGGACGGCGCAGGCTGCCAACGTCATGGCCGATGCCATGCTGCACGCTGACCCCAACCAGGTTGAGGCACAACTTGACCAGGCGGCCCGGCAGTTTGGCAAGACCCTGGGTTTAAGCCCCGGGCAGGTGCAGACGGCCACCACGGCAGCGCGCAAAAAACTGGTCGACTTGGCGCAGGCCATGGAGATCAAGGTGCAGCACAGTTCCAAGGCCGCGCTGTTGCTGCAAACGCCACCAGACGCAACCGTGTCATCGGCAGGCGCTGCAGCCAGCCAGAGCGACATGCTGGCCGGCAGCCAGCTGGAAGCGACCCAGACGCTATCGGCAGTGGCTTCGCCCAACACGGGGGCTACGCCCGACCGTGCCACGGTAGCCCCCGGGCACGTGGCAGAAACGCTGGCTGCAGGCATTCAGGACATCACCAACGTGATGGTAGAAGACTTCAAGCTCAGTGACGTGCTGCGCATGATTCTGGAAGCCATGTTCCGCGCCCTGGACTTTCATCGCATCATCTTTTGCATGCGCGACCCCAAAACCGACACGTTAACCGGCCGCTTTGGTCTGGGCCCGGGCGTGGAGGGCGTGGTCAAGTCGTTTTGTGTGCCGCTGCATGCACCCGGCACACCCGATTTGTTTGCCACCATCTGCGCCAAAGGGGCCGACACCCTGATCAGCGATGCCAGTGACCCGCGGCTGTCAGAGCGCTTGCCGCGCTGGTATCGCCAAGTTTTCAATGCGCCCACGTTTTTGATCTTGCCGCTGGCCATCAAGGGCAAACCGTTTGGGCTGATCTACGCCGACAAGGCCGACCCGCACGGCCTGAAGATTGACGAAAAAGAACTGGCCCTGCTGCGCACGCTGCGCAACCAGGCCGTAATGGCGTTCAAGCAGTCTTCATAAAGTTACACAAGTTTTATGCTTATGGCCCTTATGAAATAACGGTCAATAGCTATACTTTTAATAGCAATTGACGACTTACTGTGCGGCCCAGCCACCGTCCATGTTCCAGGCTACGCCGCGCACATTGTTGCCTGCCGGAGAGCAGAAAAACACCGCCAGCGCGCCCAGTTCTTCGGGTGTGGTGAATTGCAGTGAGGGTTCTTTTTCGCCCAGCAACAGCTTCTTGGCTTCGTCGTTGGACAAGCCCAGCGCAGCGGCTTTGGCATCGACCTGCTTTTGAACCAATGGCGTGAGCACCCAGCCCGGGCAGATGGCGTTGCAGGTGACCCCGGTGGTGGCGTTCTCCAGCGCGGTCACCTTGGTCAG
>JAVHPS010000298.1:0-1402 GCA_036170715.1 Rhodoferax sp.
GCCAAGTGTTTTTGTTTGAATTCAAAGTGGTGGAGTTGAACCCGGCGGGCAAGGCTTTGCAGCAAATCAAAGACATGCGCTACTTTGAAAAATTCATGAGCCGGGGCGAGCCAGTGCATTTGATCGGTGTCGAGTTCAGCAAAGCCAGCCGCAATATCGTTGGTTTTGAGGTTGAAACGCTACAAATAAGCTAGCTTCTTACGCTTATCCAGTAAGCTCTAGAGGCTGATTTCTTGTATAAAAATTCAGCATTTTCTAAAAACCATTCCCCTCCGTACGCAAAGCCTTTCATGCCCCAAACCCGCCTTTTCCTGGAACAAGCCCTGCGCCTGGCAGAGCAAAGCCTCTACCTCACCGCGCCCAACCCGCACGTGGGTTGTGTGCTCACATCCCGCCAAGGCCTGGTAATTGGGCAAGGTCACACCCAGCGCGCGGGGCAGGCGCATGCCGAAATCATGGCCTTGCGCGACGCTGCCGCCCAGGGCACATCGCCACAAGGCGCCACCGCTTACGTGACGCTTGAGCCCTGCGCGCACCAGGGGCGCACCGGCCCGTGCTGCGATGCTCTGATTGCTGCTGGCATTGAAAAAGTGGTGTGCTTGCACACCGACCCCAACCCGCTGGTGGCGGGGCAGGGTTTGGAGCGGCTGCGGGCAGCGGGCGTGGCGGTGGTGCTATGGCCTGAAACCGACCCGCTGGCGATTCAAGCCCGAGAGCTGAACATTGGCTTTTTCAGCCGCATGACACGCCAATTGCCCTGGGTGCGCATGAAGATGGCAGCCTCTTTGGACGGCCACACCGCACTGCCCAATGGTCTGAGCCAATGGATCACTTCAAGCGCCGCCCGCACCGACGGCCACGCCTGGCGCGCACGCGCCTGTGCCGTGCTCACTGGCATTGGCACGGTGCTGGCAGACAACCCAAAGCTGGATGTGCGGCTGGTCAACACCCCCCGCCAGCCCACACTGGTGGTGGTGGATAGCCGCCTGGAAACACCGCTGGATGCTGCGCTTTTCATAGCTGGTCGTGCTTTATTGATCTACGCTGCAGTCCAAAACGATGCCAAAAAATTGGCCCTTGAAGCACGTGGCGCGCAAGTCATTTACCGGCCAGGCGCCACGCCTGAGAGCAGCTCAAAAGTTGACCTCAAGGCCATGTTGCACGACCTGGCCCTGCGTGAAATCAACGAGCTGCATATTGAAGCTGGCTTCAAGCTCAACGGCTCGTTCATCCGCGAAGGCTTGGTGGACGAATTTTTGATTTACCTGGCACCCAAGCTGCTCGGCGCTGGTGCCGGCATGGCGCATTTTGGCCCGCTCGCCACGCTGGACGACGCTGTGCAATTGCACATCCAAAGCCTGACGCAAATCGGGCCAGATGTGCGGCTGGTGGCGCGGTGGGT
>JAVHPS010000299.1:0-1397 GCA_036170715.1 Rhodoferax sp.
GATTCGGGCACGTTTTCGACAAACGAGGTGGCGATCTTGTCGCCAAATTCTTTTTCAAGTGCCTTGCGGCCGTTGTCATGGGCAAAGGTCCAGCCGCCGTCGCCGACAGGGCCCACATAGGCAAAGGCAATCTTCAAAGGCTCTGCCTTGGGCGCTGGTGCAGAGGCCACGGGCGCAGCGGCCGGGACTGCAGCCGGTTCTTCTTTTTTGCCACAGCCCACCAGCGCGGCGGCCGCCACAGCGGTCAGCGCAGCGGTTTTGAGCAGCGCACGTTTTTGCAAATCTGTCATGTCAATTCCTTATCAATGAACGGGTTGGACAACGGAGAAAATTGGATTATGAACCTGATCACCCCTCAGGTTCCCGGGTAGAAAGGCTTGCCCAAACTGGCCGGCATGTTGATGCGAATCCACTGCGGGTTGCGTGAGATCAGGGCCAGCACCAAAATGGTAGCAAGGTACGGCAACATGCTCAAAAACTGGCTTGGCACTTCAACCCCGATGCCTTGCAAATGAAACTGCAACATGGTCACACCACCAAACAAATAAGCACCCAGCAACACCCGCGCCGGTCGCCAGGTGGCAAAGGTGGTCAGCGCCAGGGCAATCCAGCCCTTGCCCGACACCATACCTTCAACCCACAGTGGGGTATAAATGATGGACAGGTAAGCCCCGGCCAGGCCACACAACGCGCCCCCCGCCACCACCGCTGCCAGGCGGATGCGGCGCACCGGATAGCCCAGCGCATGGGCCGACTCGGGGCTTTCACCCACGCTGCGCAGCACCAACCCACTGCGGGTGCGGTACAGCAGCCACATCAATGCCAGCGCCGCCCCCACCGTCAGGTAAACCAGCGGGTGCTGCCGAAACAAGGCCGGGCCAACCCAGGGCAGGTCGGCCAGGAAAGGAATGGCAAAGCTGGGGCGTTCGGGAATTCTGGCCTGCACAAAACCGGTGCCGACAAAGGCCGAAAAACCAGTGCCAAACAGTGTCAAGGCCAGACCGGTGGCGTACTGGTTGGTGTTGAGCCAGATCACCAGCACGCCAAGCACGGCGGCCAGCACCGCCCCCATGCACATGCCCGCCAAAAAACCCATCACATCACTGCCTGTGGTGACCACCGTGGCGTAACCGGCAATGGCCGCACACAGCATCATGCCTTCGGCCCCGAGGTTGACGATGCCCACCTTTTCATTGATCAACAGACCCAGCGATGCCAGCGCCAGCACCGTGCCACCGTTGAGTGTGGCGGCCAACAGCAATGCGTAGGAATCCATCATGTGCCCCGTTTCTTCAACCAGACCAGGCGGTAATTGACCAGCGTGTCGCAGGCCAGCAGGCAAAACAACAGCAGCCCCTGAAACACCCCGGTGAGCGACTTGGTCAGCCCCAGGCGCG
>JAVHPS010000300.1:0-1394 GCA_036170715.1 Rhodoferax sp.
TGAATGCGCAAGCGGCTGGCGCAGGCGAGTTTTCGTTTGTGTCTGCCTTGTCTGACGCAACAGATGGCATGCCTGCTACTGTGCCTGTGGATGATGAATCAACAGCTGTTGCGCAAGCCGCTGTCGATGCGCTCTTGGGTGCCAGCCCATCTGTTGCGGCGCTTGCTCTGGTGCCTGAGCCAGCTCTTGCTGCTTGGGGTGACACTGGTTCAGACCTTGTCACTGCCCTGCCCTTGTCAACTGCAGGCGGATTGCCGGTTCAGGTGCCCACTGACCCCGCACTTGCCAGCGCTGCTGAATCATCACAAAGTGCTTTGGCGACTTCCTTGAGTGCATCCGTGATTCAAGCGAACGGGTTTCAGCCTATTGCAACTTTAAATTTGGCAAAGGATGGGGCTCCAAGCAGAGCTGCGCCTGGCACTCAAAAAACAGGTGTGTTGTCTCCAAAAAACGAGGCCGATCGCCTGTTACCCTTTGCAGCTTCGCAAATTTCATTGGGCTCGGCAGATTCCACCACGCCCAATGCCGCTGGTTTGAGCCCTGTGCATGAACTGCTGGCACAGCGAAGCTCACACCAGTCTTTTTTGTCTGCGTCAGTGGCAAAAACTCAGCCAGAGTTAGTCAATGCAAACTTTTTCACCACAGGACTTTCGCCTGTGCTCCCAGATGCAGCCTTGTCTTTGGGCAATGGGTTTGATCTGGTGCGCCCAGCGTCTCGAACCAATGCCAAATCGGGGGCGGGTGGCACAGACCCTCGCGGTTTTGAAGGCATGTTTGGACAAGCCACAAGTTCAATGAATCGCGCTGATGCTGTCTTTCAAGTGACTGCACCTTCAGCAATGGTGGCTGAGGGTGCAGTGGCTGAAACAGTTACCTATTGGGCCAGCCAGGGTGTGCAATCTGCAGAGCTCACACTTGACGGTTTTGGTGACAGTCCTGTAGAGGTAAGCATCTCGCTCAATGGTGATCAAACTCAAATTGAGTTTCGTACAGATCAGGCAGGCGTACGACAAGTATTGGAGAACGCCACCACGCAATTGAAAGACATGCTGACAAGCCAAGGGCTCCAATTGGCGGGTGTCACCATCGGTTCGTCAAGTGCTGGAGGGCAATCATCAGGTGAGCGTCGGCCTAAATCGGGTGGACAAACAACCCAAGTGGTACAGATGCAGGTGCTGGATGCAGCGGTGAGTTCCGCACACGCTCTGGAAGTGGGACGCTCCTTGGATTTGTTTGTCTGAAGGTAGACTACCCTGCTAGACAGATGTGAAAGGGGTTTT
Organism: Rhodoferax sp.; assembly: GCA_036170715.1. Taxonomy (GTDB): domain Bacteria; phylum Pseudomonadota; class Gammaproteobacteria; order Burkholderiales; family Burkholderiaceae_C; genus Rhodoferax. Next base: position 1,281 of record JAVHPS010000300.1, read on the forward strand.
TAAGCCGTTTATTGCACAGTCAATCTAAAACCCGTGTTCAATAATCAATCAGTCTTAGCGTTGTAAAGGAAAAATTGTGGCAACCAAACATGAAGAGGGTGATGAGGCCAAGGC
>JAVHPS010000301.1:0-6718 GCA_036170715.1 Rhodoferax sp.
GTCAATCGATCGCCAAAGCGACTGGCCGTAAGTACGTGCGCATGGCTTTGGGTGGTATGCGTGACGAGGCTGAAATTCGGGGTCATCGCCGCACCTACATTGGTGCCATGCCCGGTAAAGTGCTGCAAAGCCTGTCCAAAATTGGCACACGCAATCCTCTGTTTTTGTTGGATGAAATCGACAAGCTGGGCACAGATTTCCGGGGTGACCCATCGAGCGCTTTATTGGAGGTGCTAGACCCTGAGCAAAACCACAAGTTTGGTGATCACTACGTTGAGGTTGACTTTGACCTGAGCGATGTGATGTTTGTGGCAACTTCCAACTCGATGAACATTCCCCCGGCCCTGTTGGATCGGATGGAAGTGATTCGATTGTCCGGTTACACCGAGGACGAAAAAACCAACATTGCAATCAAGTACCTGTTGCCCAAACAACTCAAAAACAATGGCGTTAAAGAAACAGAGTTGCGGGTGACCGAAGCTGCCGTGCGGGACATCGTTCGCTTCTACACGCGAGAGGCGGGTGTGCGTTCACTGGAACGTGAAATCTCCAAAATTTGTCGCAAGGTGGTCAAGGGTTTGCAACTCAAGAAAATGACGGGCCAAGTCCACGTGGATGGTGACAACCTGAATGATTTTCTGGGGGTACGAAAGTACGACTATGGTCGCGCCGAGAAGAAAAATCAAGTTGGTCAGGTGGTTGGCCTGGCTTGGACGGAAGTGGGTGGTGATTTGCTCACCATAGAGGCGGCCATGATGTCTGGCAAGGGTGTCATCACCCGCACCGGGTCGCTGGGCGATGTGATGAAGGAATCGGTAGAAGCAGCGCGAACCGTGGTGCGCAGCCGTTCACGCCGACTGGGCATCAAGGATGAATTTTTTGAGAAAAAAGACATTCATATTCACGTGCCAGATGGTGCAACCCCCAAAGACGGCCCCAGCGCCGGCGCGGCCATGACCACCGCATTTGTATCGGCCATGACCGGGATTCCGGTGCGTTGTGATGTGGCCATGACGGGCGAGATCACGTTGCGTGGTGAGGTGACTGCCATTGGCGGCTTGAAAGAAAAATTGCTAGCCGCATTGCGCGGCAACATCAAGACTGTTTTGATTCCAGAAGACAACGCCAAAGATCTGCAGGACATTCCTGAGAATGTCAAAAATGGTCTTGAGATTGTGCCTGTGCGCTGGATTGACAAAGTGCTTGAAATCGCCCTGGAGCGCATGCCCACTGCGTTGCCTGATGAAGAGCCCATACCCGTTGCCCCGGTGGCCGTCAGCTTGGCGGCAACGGAACCAGCAGGTTCGGTCAAGCACTGAATAATTTTCTGTGGAGCTGGTTGGGGGTTATTAAAAATAACGCTATAATCTAGGGCTTGAAACGCGGGAATAGCTCAGTTGGTAGAGCGATACCTTGCCAAGGTATAGGTCGAGAGTTCGAGTCTCTTTTCCCGCTCCAGTGTTTCTTTTTTGCGCAGGTTGTACCTGTGTTTTTTGCGGGAATAGCTCAGTTGGTAGAGCGATACCTTGCCAAGGTATAGGTCGAGAGTTCGAGTCTCTTTTCCCGCTCCAGTTTTACAAAAAAGGGAAGCTGTTGCTTCCCTTTTTTATGGCAGATTTTGGCGCGATAGCAAAGCGGTTATGCAACGGATTGCAAATCCGTCTAGCCCAGTTCGACTCTGGGTCGCGCCTCCAGGAAAATATGGCTTGTTTTTATGCGTAAAGCCCCGTTCAAATCAATTACGGGGCTTTTTTGTTTCAAAATATGACTGTGCCCGAGTGGTGAAATAGGTAGACACATCGGACTTAAAATCCGCCGCTTCGTGAATAACGGGCGTACCGGTTCGATTCCGGTCTCGGGCACCAATACACTTACATCCTATGGCCCGCTATAACGCACCTCTAGAAATTCATGTTCATGGACAAGTCACATTGCGTGGCGATGTCACTTTTGAGCACTTGCAGGATGCGCTCAAACCCCTGTGGAAATACGCCGGTTCGCGCTCGCTGGCAGATGCCGCAGGCAGCTTTTACGAAGATGAACCGGGCATTAAATTTGATGCCCACGAACACCTGTTGCAAATGTGCTGGACCGTCGAAGGTGACGATGATTTTCGTCAGGCACTGGACGAAATGTGCATGAACCTGAACGAAGTGGCGCAAACCGGTGCCGCCATCGAAGTTACCTTTTACGATGCCGAGTTTGACGAAGAAGACGAGGGCGATTCGCCTGATGCTGAATCACGCGACGACTTTGTGATTTTGTTTGTGGGCCCAGACCCGGCTTCCATCATGCAGGTGCAGCGTGACCTGTTGGTGCAGGATGTGGTGAGCCTGATGGAGCGCCACTTTGACGGTGCCGAATTGGGTGGTGTGGTGGCTGCTGTTGACACCTTGTTCAGCCAGCGCTTTGATGATTTGGTCAGCTCTTTGCAACTGGGCAAACCGCCACGCGGCAGTGGCGGCATGGGGCACGGTGGCGGCCGCAAACCGCGTCATTTGCACTAACTTATTAACAAGTTATGAATCCATCGGCAATTTCCTCTTCCAGCGCGGCATCTACGGTAGTGCCGGGACGGCCAGAGAAATTGCGTTTAGGCGACGTGCTGGTACAGCAAAAGCTCATTTCGCAAGAGCAACTGCAGCAAACCCTCGATCTGCAACGTCAGACGGGCAAAAAGATGGGCCGTCTGCTGATTGAAACCGGTTTGATCACCGAAGAATTGTTGGCCAATGGGTTGGCGCGGCAACTGCGCATTCCGTTTGTCAACCTTAAAACTTTTCCGTTTCGCGCAGATGTCATCAAGCTGTTGCCTGAAGCGGCGGCGCGCCGTTTTCGGGCGCTGGTGCTGGAGGACAAAGGTGACAGCCTGCTGGTAGCAGTGGCTGACCCTTTGGACTTGTTCGCTTTTGACGAACTCACCCGCATTCTTAAACGTGGCATCACTATTGCCGCCGTGCCAGAGAGCCAGTTGGCCTTGGCCTTTGACCGTTTGTACCGTCGCACCGAAGAAATCAGCGGTCTGGCACGGGCGCTTGAGAAAGACCTGGGTGACACGGTTGACTTTGGCGAACTCACCGCCAGTGTGGGTACTGAAGGTGCGCCGGTGGTGCGCCTGTTGCAATCGGTGTTTGAAGACGCGGTGCAGGTGGGGGCATCCGACGTGCACATAGAGCCGCAAGAGGCCGGCTTGCAAATCCGGGTGCGGGTGGACGGCGTGCTGCAAACCCAAACCCAGGCCGACAAGCGCATTGGCGCGGCCTTGGCGCAACGCCTGAAGTTGATGGCCGGGCTGGACATTTCAGAAAAGCGCCTGCCGCAAGACGGCCGCTTCAGCGTGCGCCTGCGCGACCTCACCATTGATGTGCGCTTGTCCACCTTGCCCACCAACTACGGTGAATCCGCCGTGATGCGCTTGCTCAAGCAAGGCGCAGGCATGAAACGCCTGGACGACATTGGCATGCCGCCGGACCTGCTCAAGCGTTTTCGTGAGGTGCTGGGGCGCACCTCCGGTCTGGTGCTGGTCACAGGCCCAACCGGCTCCGGTAAAACCACCACGCTCTACGCCGCCTTGGCCGAAATCAACGCGGCCGAGCTGAAAGTCATCACGGTGGAAGACCCCGTGGAATACCGCTTGCCGGGTCTGACCCAGGTGCAGGTGAATGAAAAGATTGAGTTGACCTTTGCCAAAGTGCTGCGGTCGTGTTTGCGGCAAGACCCCGACGTGATTCTGGTGGGGGAAATGCGCGACGAAGAAACTGCAGAAATTGGCCTGAGGGCCGCTATTACAGGTCACTTGGTGCTATCAACTTTGCATACGCGTGATGCCATCAGCACACCGTTTCGCCTGCTGGACATGGGCGTGCCGCCGTTCATGGTGGCCACCTCATTGCAGGCTGTGATCGCGCAGCGCCTGCTGCGCCTGAATTGCCCCGACTGCGCGCAAGCGCATGACACCACGCCGCAAGAGCAGTCGTGGTTGAGCAGCATGATTCGCACCGGCGAAACCGTTAAATCCATGCGGGGCCGTGGCTGCTCGTCGTGCAACGGCACCGGCTACGCCGGCCGTCAAGGGGTCTATGAAATGCTGGAAATGGACGCGGTGCTGACGCAAGCCGCATCGCGCGCTGACCCGGCAGCGTTCATGAAATTGGCGCGCGAGCGCATGCAAGGCCGCACCATGGCCGCCCACGCACTTGAACTGGTGCGCCAGGGCAAAACCTCTTTGGCTGAGGCGCTTCGCATCGGGTTCGATGTGGAAGACGCTGAAGAAGACATCCTGCAAGGCTGACCTGCATGGCTGTCTACGCATGGCGTGGCCGCAACGCGCGGGGTGAAGCCGTTCAGGGGCAGCTTGAAGCCGCTACAGAAAACGGCGTGGCCGACCAGCTCATTGCCATGGGCGTGTCGCCGGTGCAGATCAGCGTTGTGGTTGAAACCGCCAAGACCGCACAAGACAACTGGTTTGAACGCCTGAACCGCAAGCCGGTGGTGGTGGAAGATGTGCTGATTTTTTCGCGCCAGATGTACACCCTGAACAAAGCTGGTGTGCCGATCTTGCGTGCCTTTGCAGGGCTGGAAGCGTCCAGCACCAAACCTGCCATGGTGGACTTGCTCAAAGACATCCGATCCAGTCTTGACCAGGGGCGCGAGCTGTCTGCTGCCCTGGCACGGCATCTGGATGTGTTTGGGGCGTTTTACATTTCGATGATCCGCGTGGGTGAAATGACCGGCAAGCTGACCGAAGTCTTTTTGCGCCTCAACGAGCACATGGAATTTGAGCGTGATGTGCGCGAGCGCATCAAACAAGCCCTGCGCTACCCCATGTTTGTGCTGATTGCCATGGCCGTGGCGATTGTGATTTTGAACATTTTTGTGATTCCGGTGTTTGCCAAGGTATTTGCTGGCTTCCACGCCGAGCTGCCCTTGATCACCCGTGGCTTGCTGGCTTTTTCAGCCTTCATGATCGCTTGGTGGCCGTTGCTCATTGGCGGTGCCATTGCATTGGGCATGATGGTGCGTGCCTACATTCGCACGCCTGAAGGACGCTATAAATGGGACACCCGCAAGCTCAAGCTGCCGATTGTGGGTGAGATTGTTTTAAAAGCCACGCTGGCGCGTTTTGCCCGCAGCTTTGCTTTGTCTAGCCAAAGCGGTGTGCCACTGGTGCAAGCCCTCACGGTGGTGGCGCAAACGGTTGACAACGCCTTCATTGGCAGCCGCATCGAGCAAATGCGCGATGGCATTGAGCGTGGCGAAAGCATCTCGCGCTGCGCCGCAGCCACCGGAGTCTTCACCCCGGTGGTGCTGCAAATGATCAATGTGGGTGAAGAAACCGGTGAGCTGGACAACCTGCTGTTTGAAATTGCCGGCATGTACGAGCGCGAGACCGACTACAACATCAAAGGCTTGTCCGCCGCCATAGAGCCTATTTTGCTGGCGGTCATTGGGGTGCTGGTGCTGCTGCTGGCCTTGGGCGTGTTCCTGCCGTTGTGGAATCTGGGCGGTGCGGCCATGGGCAAAGGCGGGGGTTAGCGGTGGCCGGTGACGCAATGGTTGCCGAGCGTGCACCTTTTCTAAGTACTCGCATGGTCGAGTGGTTGCTGGTGGCGGCGTTGATTTTGACGCTGGTGGTGGCCTTTATGTACCAGGTGCGCGTGGTGCAACGGCAAGCCGAATTGGCTGCCGTGCGCAGCACCTTGGGCGCACTGCGCATGGCGCTGGTGCTGCAGCATGTGCAGCAGCAGGTGCAACACCAGGGGCAAGGCGTTGCGGCGGTGCAACGCAATCCCTTTGAACTGCTGGCCCAGCGCCCGGCCAATTTTTGGGGTGAACTGGCTGTGGGGCAGGTTGCGGCCTTACCGCCTGGCAACTGGGCGTTTGATGCCCAATGCGTGTGTGTGGGTTACTTGCCGCGGGACATTGAGGCGTTTGACAGCCCCAGCGGTGCGGGCATGGCCTGGTATCAGGTGGCGGGTACACCCGCAGGCCCCCTGCAAATCACCGTACGAGAAGCGTACACGTGGCAAGGCGAGGTGATGAACTAGCCCCGACCTGGCTCCATGGCTGAGCGGCGGCATTTGGGTCAAAAATTTAAGTCAATCTTAAGCTGGCTGCTATAGAATTTGAGCGTAAGTTGGTGTCTGGGCGTTGTGGCAGGTGTGTTTGCGCAACGCGTTTTTAATTTTTACAAGGTGGACAACATGAAACAAGTGCAACGCGGCTTTACGCTGATTGAGCTGGTGATGGTGATTGTGATTTTGGGTGTGCTTGCGGCGGTGGCTTTGCCCAAGTTTGTGGATTTGAAGGGGGATGCGCAAAAAGCTGCCATTAGTGGTGCCGCCGGCGCGATGTCATCTGCGGCTGCAATTAACTATGCAACGGCTCAAGCTCGTGGAGCCACGGGTGCTGGCGTGATTCAATTGAATGCGGCAAGTCCTGGCGCTGCACTTATTACAGGAAATGCGATGTCCAGTTGGGATAGCACCAACTTCACGATCACTACTGATCCGACATGCGCAGCACAGCCCGCCGGTACTGCTGTTACGGTTGTCCTGACTTATTTGGGGACTGCTTATGTCGCCAATGCGACCGTAATTTGCACAGCTTAATTCGTCAGGCGATAGGTACGGAAATGGGACCAGGCGCGAAATAGCTTGCAGCTACTCCAAATCAGCCCATGCTGATGCCTACATCTAAAAAGCGGCCTTGAGCCGCT
>JAVHPS010000302.1:0-1391 GCA_036170715.1 Rhodoferax sp.
AGTTGGCTGATGATCTGTTGTGTGCACACACGCAGCTTGGCTGACTGGCTCGACCGGCTGGCGGTCACGGCCCAGACATTGGCGCTCTGGTTGTATTGCGGCAGCACGCGTACCAGCGTTCCCTCCCGCAGATCGGTGGCCACGTCCCAACTCGCCAGCGGGATGATGCCCAGACCCTGGCAGGCCCACGTTCGCACCACATCCGCTTGGTTGGAGCCCATTGAGCCTGTCACCTTGACGGTTTCCGGGCCATTGGGTCCTTGCAACCGCCACACACCAAAGGTCTGGTGGCGTTCGCGGTACAACAAGCAGTCGTGACTGGCTAGGTCGGCCAATGATTTGGGGTGCCCGCGACGTGCCAGGTAGTCTGGTGCAGCGCACAGCACCCGCACGTTGGTGGCCACCGGGTGAGCTACCAGATGCGGCTCGGTGACATCGCCCATGCGCACGTCAATGTCAAATCCTTCACCCAGCAGGTCGACCCGGCGGTCCATCACTTCCAGCCAGATGTCCAGATCAGGGTAGGCGCGCCTCATATCTGCCAGGATGGGGGCAATATGGTGACGGCCCAGGCGCAGACTGGTGCTGATGCGTAACGGCCCCGCTGGCAACGCGTGTGCACCCGCGACACACTGGTCCAGTTCATCTGCGGCATCAAGCACCTTTCGAGCCCAGCCATAAGCCGTTTCCCCGGCATCACTGATCAACACCCGCCGGGTGGTGCGATGAAAAAGCACCACACCCAAGGCTTTTTCCAGATTGGCGACACGCTTGGTGACGTAAGCAGGCGAAATGCCGAGTTCAGTTGCGGCACCCACAAAACTGGAACGCCGAGCAACTTGGCAAAACACACGCAAATCGGTCATGTCCCATGAATTGTTCATCATTGGTTAATTGTTAATGTCGTTATGAATACATTATATTTAATACTGTTCACAGTACAGTCTCACCACGCGAACTAGACACCACTTCATGAACAAAACCAGAATTGCCATTGCCGGTGCAGGCACCATCGGCCAAGCCCACGTGGCTGTGGCCCTGCGCAGCCCCACTTGTGAACTGAGTGCCATCGTTGACCCATCCCCGGCTGCAGTCGCAGTTGCCCAAACTGCGGGTGTGCCTTTGTACACCTCGCTGGAAGCCATGCTGGCGGTTGATCGCCCCCATGGCGTGTTGCTGGCCACCCCCAACCATCTGCATGTGCCCCAGGCACTGCAATGTATTGACGCAGGCCTGCCGATCTTGCTGGAAAAACCGATTGCCACCACTGTGGTGCAAGGCGAACAGCTCTTGAAAGTGGTCAACGCCACCGGTGCCAAGGTGCTGATTGGGCACCACCGTGCCCACAGTCCCATCATGGCCAAGGCCAAAGAGGTGGTGAATTCTGGCAA
>JAVHPS010000303.1:0-1389 GCA_036170715.1 Rhodoferax sp.
TGGCTTGTACGACACGGTGGTGGCGCAAGTCAGTGCGCCACCAAATGCTACATAAAACAGAGCTACTCACGCTTTATTGACAAGCGCTACAGGCCATTTTTATCTAAGAATCGCAACTGCTCAGGTCGCCATGAACTCATGAGCAAGAATTGGGACAATGCAAAGCTTGCCCTACCTCACCACACTCAGTCACGCAAAAAAGGACGCTCTCATTGTGATGTTGTTCACTGAAAAGCCTGATGAACCCCATGCCCCGCAACCCACACCATGACCTGATCAAAGGCCTGGCGGTGCTCTTGATGATGCAAGTGCACGTGATGGAGCTGTTCGCCCAACAGCACGTGATGGACGGCGTGGCTGGCCAGTTGTCGCTGTTTTTGGGCGCTGCGCCAGTGGCGCCGGTGTTCATGCTGCTGTTTGGTTTTTATGCGCTGCGCGCACCGGTATGGCCTGGCCGACTGCTGTGGCGTGCCATCAAACTGATGCTTGCTGGCGCCGTGCTGAATGTGGGGCTCAACCTGCACCTGCTGGTGCGCATTGTTCAGGGGCAATCGGCGCTTGACCCGCGCCCCTACCTGTTTGGTGTAGACATCTTGCTGCTGGCAGGCTTGAGCCTGGTGCTGATCACGCTGCTGCGCCCCCTGCTGAAAGCGCATGCCTGGGCCTGGCTGCTGGCCAGTGTGGGCGTGGCCACCCTCAGCCCGTGGATGAGTGCGTGGCTGGCCACCGAAACTGAGCTGAAATGGCTGGTGGCTTTTGTGGCCTCAGACGCGGCGTGGGCGTTTTTCCCGTTGTTTCCGTGGCTGGCTTACCCGCTGCTGGGGGTGGCCTGGTTTCATGGGCAACCCTACTTGGCACGGCTGTCGCCCTGGCGTGCGCCGCTGGGGCTGGGCATGGCTGTTTTGCTGCTGGTCACCGGGCCGTTTGCACTGGCGACCAGCCACCATTTAAGCGGCTATTACCACCATGATCTGCGCTTCTTTTTGTGGGCCATAGGTTTTGCCGCCGGCTGGTTCTGGTTGCTACCGCATCTTTCACGCGCCAAGCGCTTGCATGCCTGGTTGAGCTGGTTTGGCCAGCACATCACCGCCTGCTACGTGGTTCAATGGCTGCTGATTGGCAACCTGGCCACGGCGCTTTACAAGACCCAATCGCTGCTGGCGTGTTTGCTGTGGGTGCTGGCGCTGGTGCTGCTGACGCGCTGGATCGTGTCAATGTACCTGCAGACCAAACGCTTTCAGCACGCGTGATGCATGGCGAATCTCCGGTCATCAAGCTGCGTTGCGCACCCTATAGATGGCTGAGCAAAAGCGCAAGTTACAGCTTTACAAGCCCTAAACCAGTGCCGTCTCCCAGGCCGGCACCCCCATATCTGCCTTTTGAAAAATG
>JAVHPS010000304.1:0-1388 GCA_036170715.1 Rhodoferax sp.
GAGATGCTGATCAGCAGCGCCATCACGGCTTGCACCACCACGCTGGCGTTGAGTACGAGTTGAAAGATGGAGAGGTCTTGGTTCATGTCAGGGCGTGGAGGATTTGGGTTGGGATTCTTGCGGGCTTGCGGCTGCTGGCGTTGACCCAACCGGCGCGGATGGTCGCTTCACACAGCAGCACCGGCGCGCCTGGGGTATTCAAAAAAATTTGTTGCTGAATTGTCATGGATGCGCGTGCGGCCTCCAACAATGAAGTTGTAACCAACAGTTCATCGTCGAGTTGGGCACTTTGGCGGTAGTGCACCTGGGCCTGCGCCACCACAAACATGCCGCCCGTGCTGGCGCGCAAGGCATGTTGGTGGATGCCTTTGCAGCGCAGCCACTCGGTGCGTGCGCGCTCAAAAAACTTCAGGTAGTTGGCGTAATACACGATGCCGCCGGCATCGGTGTCTTCCCAGTAGACCCGCACCGGCCAGGTAAAGGTTTCCTGAATGGCGCGTTGCGTGCTCATGCCAGCAATGCTTTCAGGCGCTCAACGGCGGTGTGCAGCTGCGCCATGGAATTGGCGGTGGAAAAGCGGATGAAATGCTGTGTGTTGGCGCTGCCAAAATCACGCCCCGGCGTGACCGCCACGTGGGCCCGGTGCATCAGCTCAAAAGCCAAATCCCAGCTGCCGTTTACCCCCAGCTTTTGGCACGCCGCTGTGCAGTCGGCCCAGGCGTAAAAGGCACCGTCGGGCAGCACCGGCACGGTCAAGCCCAGCGCATTGAGTGCCGGAATGAAATAGTCCCGGCGGGCTTTGAATTCGGCCCGGCGGCGCTCATATTCGGCCAGGCTATCGGCCTCAAAACAGGCCAGCGCGGCGTATTGCGAAATGGTGCTGGGGCAAATAAACAGGTTTTGTGCCAGGCGCTCCAGCACCGGCACCAGTTTTTCAGGCACCACCATCCAACCCAGCCGCCAGCCGGTCATGTTGAAATATTTGCTGAAGCTGTTGATGCTGATGATCTGCTCATCCAGCGCCAGTGCGGTCTGGCCGTAGGCGGCTTCGTGGCTCAGGCCAAGGTAAATTTCATCAATGATCGAAATGCCGCCACGCCCTTTTACCACCTCATGAATGCGCTTCATTTCTGATAGCGCTATGGAAGTCCCGGTGGGGTTCGACGGTGAGGCCAGCAAGACACCGCGGGTGGCAGGTGTCCAGGCTGCAGCCACCTGGTCGGCACTGAGCTGGAAACGCTCGGCTGCAGTGGTGGGTAGCAGCACCGCCGTGCCTTCAGCCGCCGCCACAAAATGCCGGTTGCAGGGGTAGCTGGGGTCGGGCATCAGCACTTCGTCGCCGGCCTCGATCAAGGCCAGGCAGGCCAACTGCAAAGCGGCCGACGCGC
>JAVHPS010000305.1:0-1384 GCA_036170715.1 Rhodoferax sp.
GCATCACTGCGGTCTTTCACATCGCGTTTGTTGGTGAACGGCTGAAAGTTGCTGCCGTATTTGATGCCGTAAGGCGGGTCGATGTAGATCATCTGCACCCGGCCCGCCATGCTTTCCTTTTGCAGCAGGCTGTTCATCACCAGCAAGCTGTCACCGGCAATCAGCCGATTCGCCCAGCCGCGTTCGTGGCGGTAGAAGTCGATGGCATCGCGCAGTGGCAGGTTTTCAAACGGCGCGTCAAACAGCCCTGGCTGCACGGCTTTTTGCGCGCCCTGGCTCTTGCCTTCCTTCTTGCCATCAGCCGCCATGGCCTTGCGCACGGCACTCAAAATGCTGGCCGGGTCAATGCGCTCATGCACATGCAGGCTGACAGTGTCCACGTCAAAACTGGTGCGCTCGGCCTTGCCCGCCCAGGCCAGATACGGGCTTTGCAGACGCTTCAACTCTTGTAGCGCCTCACGCATATCCGGCAGGCGCTCAGAGGCTAAAGCATCATCAATCAGGGCCTCCAGGCGGGCGCGCTGCGGGTCAAACTGCAGGGCCGGGTCCAGGTGCGGGTCATAGGCCCAGCGGCTTTTGCCAGCCTCGGGGTCCGTGGCCGGTGTGACCATGCCCACCTCGGGGTTGTTGACCCGTTTGTCGGCATGGCGGTAGGCAATGATCTGCGCTGCGTCATGGGCATCCACTGCGGTGGAGCGTGGCTTTGGGGCAGATTGCGAACTGGCCGCTGCACCGGCTGGCTTGGGTGCCACTTTGAGGCTTTGTGCGACCGTGGCCGGGGCGACGTCGGCTTGCAAGGCAAAGCCATCCGCACCATCAGCCAAGTCACCCCCGATATGTGACTCTGGCGCGGCAGCACGGCGCACCGAACCGCCGCGACCTTGGCCCTTGACCAGCAGACCTTGCGTTACGAGTGCGGTGTGCGCCTGCCAATAGGCGTCTTCACTGAAAGCTGGACCTTCAACGCCGGTCAATTTTGTTTCAAGCGCTCGCTTGAGTGCGGTGTTGCCAATGGTGGTGCCGTCAAGGGGCACCATGGCCAGCAGCAGGTCAGTCAAGGGTGGATCGATATTTGTTTGTGGTTTGTTTTGATCGCTCATGGAAGCCTCCTTTTTTATCGTCTGATCCGTCAGTGCCGACTGTTGGTGTTGTGTCTCATGCGGTGTCTGCCAGCGGGTGCGGTGCAAGGGCTGCATCTGCGCCGCGCAGTACCAGCATCAATTCATCGGTGCGCCATTTCACGTCTACCTTGCCGCATTTCATTCGCCCTTACATCGTCACAAAAAAAAAGGGTTTGCTGTTATTTTCATAACAGCAAACCCTTATCTGTATTGGTGCCGGAGAGATGAATCGAACACCCGACCTTCTCATTACGAATGAGCTG
>JAVHPS010000306.1:0-1383 GCA_036170715.1 Rhodoferax sp.
GGTAGTTCAGGTCACGTTTGAGAGTGGAGCGCGACACGCCCAAGGCGGCCAGCAGAGTGGCAAAGCTGACCACCTGGTGGGCGCGCAGCAGTTCGTTGATTTTGTAAAAGCGTTCGGTTCTGTCCATGGCATCCCCCTGAAGGATGCCGCCTGGTTTTTAAATGATGTGACGCTGGCGCAGGCCAGCCATCTGTGTGGCATCCAGTCCCAATTCTGCCAACACTTCGTCGGTGTGCTCCCCCAGCGCAGGCGGGGCGCGGCGCAGCACCGGCGGGGTGGACTGCAAGCGCAGTGGGCTGGCCACAGTACGGATCAGCACGTCGCTGCTGAGTGCTATTTCAGTAATAGCTGCTTGCCCTTTATTTATATGGGCTTGAGGCACATTTTGTCTTGAAGTGGTTTGTGTCACAACCAGCCCGCGCGCCGCCACCTGCGGCTCGGCAAAGGCTTGCGCCACGGTGTTGATGGGGCCGCAGGGCACGGCTTTGTCTTCCAGCAGCTTTACCCAATGCGCGGTGGGCTGGGTGCGGGTGATGCCTTCCAGCAGCGCGGCCAGCTCAGGCCGGTGTTGCACGCGCAGGGTGTTGCTGGCAAAGCGCGCATCCTGTGCCCAGCCGGGTTGACCCAGTGCGGCGCACAGGCGGGCAAACTGGCCGTCGTTGCCCACGGCCAGCAGCATTTGGCCGTCTTGCGTGGCCAGCGTTTGGTAAGGCGCTAGGCTGGGGTGGGTGTTGCCCTGGCGTTGCGGTACTTTGCCAGTGTTCAAGAAACCCGCGCCCTGGTTGGCCAGGCTGGCCATGGCCACGTCCAGCAGCGCCATGTCGATGTGCTGGCCGCAGCCGGTGTGGTGGCGCGCTTCCACAGCCGCCAGAATGGCGCTGCAGGCGTACAGGCCCGTCATCACGTCGATCAGCGCCACCCCCATACGCAACGGGCCGCCACCGGGTTCGCCGTCAGCGTGGCCGGTGATGCTCATCAGCCCGCTCATGGCTTGCATCATCAGGTCGTAACCGGCGCGCTCGGCGTAGGGGCCGCTGTGGCCAAAGCCGGTGACCGAGCAATAAATCAGGCGCGGGTTGATGGCTTTCAGGCTGTCATAGTCCAGCCCGTAAGCTTTCAGGCCGCCGACCTTGAAGTTTTCCACCAGCACGTCGCTACTGTGCGCCAACTGGCGGATCAGCGCCTGGCCTTCGGGCTGGGCGATGTCCACCGTGATAGCGCGTTTGTTGCGGTTGCAGGCGGTGAAGTAGGTGGCCTGATCAGTGCTGTTTCCGTCGGCATCCTGCAAGAAGGGCGGCCCCCAGCTGCGTGTGTCATCGCCTGCGCCGGGGCGCTCGACCTTGATCACGTCCGCACCCAGGTCGGCCAGCATCTGCGTCGCCC
>JAVHPS010000307.1:0-1382 GCA_036170715.1 Rhodoferax sp.
CGTCACCGCCTTGCGCCACCACGCGCACCTCGCTGCGGCCCTTGGCTTTCATGGCCGCGGCGATGCCGGTGGCCACCGCGGCGGCGTTACCAAACAGCGAGTGCACCCAGGGCATTTGCCACGAGGTTTCGGGATACGGCGTGGAAAACACCTCCAGACAGCCAGTGGCGTTGGCGGCAATCAACTGCCCGTTGGTGGCCGCCATGGCCGCGTCAATGGCGTAGCGTGCGCCCAGCGCCTCGCCACAGCCTTGGCAAGCGCGGTGACCCGAGTTGAGCGAATTGCGCCGCTGCGGCCCGGCCTGCACGCTGCGCTGCTCCGGGGCCAGCAGACGGTTGCCTACGGTGAACGTACCGGTCTGGTAAAACTTGACGGTTGCTTGTTCCATTTCTTCTCCTAATCAGTTGGGGACAGAGCACGCGCACAGCGTGTCGCTTTGGTCTGTCCCGCAAGGTCTCAGACAGACCCTGCGGCGACCGTGCCAATGTCGCGCAGCACCCCTTCGGCCACCGGGCCGGAACGGCGTTTGCTCTTTTCGCGCTCCAGCACGCGATTGACAATGTCCCAGTCCAGATCCAGAAACGTGAGCAGGTCAAGCTTGTCGTTCATGGACTGACGCAACAAGTTGTCGATCGACGCTTTGGTGATGGCCCGGCCACCCAAACCTGCCACCACGGTGTACACCGGTTGTGGGCGGTTGCGCACGGCACTGCGCACGTCGCGCGACACAATGCCGCCAATGCCCACGGCAAAGCATTTTTCGATCACCACAATGCGCTCGGCACGCACTGTGGCATCGCGAATGGCATTGATCGGGAACGGCCGGTAGGAGGTAATGCCCAGCACCCCCACCTTGATGCCCGCGGCGCGCAAGTCGTCCACGGTGTCCTTGATCGTCCCCAGCACCGACCCCAGCGCAATCACAATGGTGTCGGCATCTTCGGTCATATAGGTTTTGATCAAGCCACCCGAATCGCGACCAAACTGCTGCTTGAACTCGGCCGCAATTTGCGGAATCAAGTCCAGCGCCTGCATCTGCTTGGCGTGCGCCAGGTAACGCACTTCAGTAAAAGCTTCAGGGCCGACCATGGCACCGATAGTGACCGGGTCATTGGGGTCGAGCACCTGGCGTGGTTCATAGGGCGGCAAAAATTTGTCCACCTGCTCCTGACTGGGCATGTCCACGCGCTCGTAAGCGTGCGTCAAAATGAAACCGTCCATGCACACCATCACCGGCAGCGACAACTCTTCGGCAATTTTGAAGGCCTGAATGTGCAAATCCAGCGCCTCCTGGTTGGTCTCGGCAAACAGCTGCAGCCAGCCCGCGTCGCGCATGCTCATGCTGTCGGTGTGGTCGTTCCAGATGTTGATGGGCGCGCCAA
>JAVHPS010000308.1:0-1381 GCA_036170715.1 Rhodoferax sp.
CGCTCGGTCAGGTCAATGCAGTATTTTTTGAGGCTTTCGCGCTGGTCTTCGGCATCGGCACTGTCTACGTTTTGGCCGCCGCGCACGGCCTCAATGGCGGCTTCCATGCTCTTGCGCGTCAAGCCCTGCGCCCGCGCCATGTTGCCCAACTCTTGTTTGCTGTCGGACAAGGCCAGCAAAAACAATTCGGCTGCGACAAATTTGTCACCGCGCTTGATGGCTTCCTTCTCGGACGCTTGCAGCAGCGACACCATGTCACGCCCCACTTGTACCTGCTCTTGCCCAGTGACTTGAGGCAGTTTTTTAACCGCAGTTTCAGCCGCGGCCAGCAGCCCAGCCACATTGACACCAGCGCGCTGCAACAAGGCTTTGGGGCCGTCGTCTTGCTTGAGCAGTGCCACTAGCATGTGGACTGGCTCAATGTAGGCATGGTCGTTGCCCAACGCCAGCGACTGGGCGTCGCCCAGGGCTTCCTGAAATTTTGTGGTGAATTTGTCGACACGCATGAGGCACTCCAAAAGTTTTTTGAACTGTCTCTTACATGGGGCTATGGTGGATGCATTCAAGTGCCATGACTGTGGCCAGCACTGCACCGCACACATTGAAGCGGCATTTCCCGCACCACCCTTGCATCTGCAGGCAGCCTTGTCACACCCCAGACGTAGGCGAAGGTTCAGTCGGCTGGCATCAAAGCCAGCATCAAGGCCACCCGCGCTTTCACCGGCGAGAGCCCTTCAAAGTGGGCAAATTCAGCGTGTTCGGTGGCCAGCACGCGGCCATTGGCGCAGCGGCTGGCGCGCACCACGCGCACACCGGCTTGGCTGGCGCGGCGCAAAGCGGCTTCAAGCGCCTGATGTATGGTGCCGTTGCCTGTGGCCGCCACCACCAAGCCTTGCAGCGCGGGCACATCTGGCAGTGGCTGCAGCATGGCATCGACCATGTAAGCACTGCCACCGGCGTAGTTCATGACAATTTCCACGCGCGGCCAGCAGCTGAGATTTGCTATTTTTTCAATAGCTATTGGTGCTTTATTTGATTGGTCTAGAGGCCAATTTCTCAACAATCTCAGTTGCCCTTCTTCGACATAACCCAAGGCACCTGCATCACCTGAAGAAAACGCATCAGGGCGGTACGTGTGGGTTTTTTGCACATCCAGCGCACCATGCACGCTACCAGCGGCCACCACCATCACGCCGCAAGCTTGCGGACAAAGCGCCACGGCAATGGCATCCAACAGGTTTTGCGGGCCATCTGGTGACAAACTTGTGGCCGGGCGCATGGCGCATGTCAGCACCACGGGTTTGCTGCTAACCCATTGCAGAGGCAACACCGCATGCAAAAAATACGCTGTTTCTTCAAGCGTGTCGGTGCCGTGGGTGAT
>JAVHPS010000309.1:0-1381 GCA_036170715.1 Rhodoferax sp.
TGCGCGCCATCCGTCCCAACATGGCGCTGAGCAGCGACTTCATCGTCGGCTTCCCCGGCGAGACCGAAGACGACCATGCCAAGCTGATGAAACTGATGGATGACGTGGGCTTTGACAACTCTTTTAGCTTCATCTTCAGCCCGCGCCCCGGCACGCCGGCCGCCAATCTGCATGACGACACACCGCACGATGTCAAGCTGCGCCGCTTGCAAGAGGTGCAGGCCAACATCAATGGCAATATGGCCCGTATCAGCGACAGCCTGGTCGGCACCAAGCAGCGCCTGCTGGTTGAAGGTGTCTCCAAACGCGACGCGGGTGAGCTGATGGGCCGCACCGAATGCAACCGGGTGGTGAACTTCATTGGCCAACCGGGCCTGATCGGGCAGATGGTAGACGTGCACATCACCGAGACGCGCACCTACACGCTGCGCGGTGAAGTTGCCTCGGCCGACGTGGTCTGAGGCTGGCTCGGTCAGTTCCAGGTGGAAACTTGGGCGCTTCTTTATTTATAGCTAATTACCCTTGATTTATAAGGGCTATAGGCTTAATTTGCTCGAAGATTTAAGGACAATCAAAACGGCATCTTGGGCATGCCACCGCCCATGCCCTTCATGCCACCCAGGCGTTTCATCATCTTCATCATGCCGCCGCCTTTCATCTTCTTCATCATGTCCTGCATTTGCTCAAACTCTTTAAGCATGCGGTTGACTTCTTGCACCTGCACGCCAGCACCCGCAGCGATGCGGCGCTTGCGCGTGGCTTTGATGAGGTCGGGCTTGCGCCGCTCCAGCGGGGTCATGCTGTGGATGATGCCTTCCTTGCGCTTGATGTCTTTTTCGGCCCGACCCAAATCGACTTGACCGGCTTTGGCGGCCATGGCCGCAGGTAGCTTGTCCATCAGGCTGGACAGGCCACCCATCTGCTTCATTTGCTGGATTTGGCCCAAAAAATCATTCAGGTCAAAACCGGCACCGCTTTTGACCTTGGCCGCCAGTTTTTGCGCCGCGGCCATGTCCACCCCGGCGGTAACTTGCTCCACCAGCGCCAGGATGTCCCCCATGCCCAGCACGCGACCGGCGTGGCGTTCGGCATCAAACACTTCCAGACCATCGAGTTTTTCGCTGGTGCCGGCAAATTTGATCGGCGCACCGGTGACTTGGCGCACCGACAGCGCTGCACCGCCGCGGGAGTCGCCGTCGAGCTTGGTCAGGATGATGCCGGTGAGCGGCAACGCGTCTTTGAAGGCCTTGGCTGTGTTGACCGCGTCCTGGCCCTGCATGGCATCGACCACAAACAGCGTTTCTACCGGGTTGATGGCGGCGTGCAGGTCTTTGATTTCGCGCATCAGCGCTTCGTCAATGGCCAGGCGGCCAGCGGTGTC